>NZ_JASOLI010000010.1:0-74416 GCF_030215145.1 Aerococcus sp. UMB7834
TACAAAGACCAATATCAAGGTCGCTTAGATAAGCTCGTTACACCTAAGTTGCCAGAAGTTGCGGTCAACGGTCCAGGTAATATCCAACCCGAACTCCCAGAGTTCGACATGGATCTCGCGGCTAAATTAGCCAAGGCCGATGATCTGGTGAATGCTGCAGAAAAGGCCTACAAGGACTTAACTGATGCCATTCAAGCAGCCGGTCAAACGGTGATCCCAGAAGTTCATGCTACTCTCGCTAAACAAGCGAAAGCTGCCGAACAAGCCAAAGCAGCTGCTCAAACGGCAGTGGACGCCCTACCAGCAGATGTTGAAATCAGCAAGACCTACAAAGACCAATATCAAGGTCGCTTAGATAAGCTCGTTACACCTAAGTTGCCAGAAGTTGCGGTCAACGGTCCAGGCAACACTCAACCCGAACTCCCAGAGTTCGACCAAGAGCTTGCTGCAAAATTGAAAGTAGCAGAAGATCTGGTGGTTGCAGCAGAGAAAGCCCATGCTGAATTGACAAGTGCACTAGTTGGTTTATCTGACACAGTCGACAAGGCAAGCTATGACAAGTTAATTAAGCTAGCCCTAGCATTTGAAACCGCTAAGGCGAAAGCCCAAGCCGCTGTGGATGCTCTTCCTACCGAAGCGGGGACTTTCAAGGCAGCTTTACAAGGTCGTTTGGATAAACTGGTAATGCCTAAGTTACCTAAAGTCCAGGCCCTACCAAGCCAGCCAGAAGTACCAGAACTTCCAGCAGCTCCTGATAAGCCAGTTGTACCAAACTTGCCAAGTCAGCCAGCTGTACCAGAGCAACCAAACCTACCTGCTCTGACCCCAGCTGCCAAACCAGGCAAAGTTCAAAACATTGTCGTTACAACAACGGCACATGCTGCAGTCAAGACAGGTCAAGACTTATCTGATAAGAAGACTGAGAACACATTACCTCAGACTGGTGCTACTGCCCAACTCACCTTATTACAAGGTGTTCTCGGCTTAATCTTTGGTCTAGGCTTCCTTAGTCAAGCGAAGAAGAGAAGTGAAGATTAGTGCAAGTAAAGCAGCGCGATTAACCACTATATGGCTTAATCGATAGCTAATAGAAAACGCCACTCCAAAAAATTGGGGTGGCGTTTTTAGTCATTGTATATTATGTGATAAATAAAAAAAGAGCATGAAGGTTACTTCATGCTCCCTTTTGAAAGACTATGCCAGCAAAAAAGAAGGAAACTGGCATAGTTATGCTAGGTAAGATGTGCTTCAGTGATTAATGGAGCACACTATTATTAAAGCATAGGATAGCTTATTAAGATAGTGCAGGGGATAAGAAAATGAATCAATATTTTACATAATCAATAAAAATTAGATAAAAGAAAACTAAAGGTGTGCCCTCGCATCCTTATCTAGTCGGGTTCGCAAGAGCAGATTTGGAGTGCTTTCGCAAGTTGGAAACGTGCAAGCGTGGCTTGCCCTTATCCCAACTTACTCCAAGCATCCAAAGCTAACCGCTCTTGCTCACACCCTTATCTAGTCGGGTTCGGTCTGGCAGAAATAGCTCCTCTTCACCAAAATCCGCCGAAGACTTACAGTCTTCTCTGGTTTTTGGCTCCAGAGGTCTATTTCTCCCGCCAGCCCTCACACCCTGTTTAGTCGGGTTCGCAAAGGCAGAAAGGGCGTGACTTCAGCAAAAGGAAACGATCGGCTGAGAGCCGCTCTTATTCCTTTTGCCTCCAGTCATCCCTTTCTAAGCGCCTTTGCTCACACCCTTATCTTTCTTTTCGGATCATGTCGTGAGCTTTGACGGGCTGGTTGACTTTCATGCTGATGATTTGCATGGCGTGGGGGGCGCGGTCGATGGCTTGGCCGTCTTCGTCGCGCATGGCGGTGAGTTCTTGTTGGAAGTGGCGCATGCCGGGGCCGTAGAATTCGATGAGGTCGCCAACGCCAAAGTTGTTCCGCTGTTGGATGGTGGCGATTTGGCTGTCTGGGTCATAGTCTAGGACTTCGCCCACGAATTGGTAGCGGGGGATCCGGCGGCGCTTGCCGAAGAGTTGTTCGTTCTCGGTTGGGCGGCCATAGTAGAAACCGGTGGCTAGTTCACGTTGGGCAGACTTCCAGAGTTCGTCGATCCATTCTTGTTGGACCTGGTAGTTATCGGGGTCTTCCAGATAAGAATCGATGGCCTTGCGGTAGACATTGATGACGGTTGAGACATAGTGGATGGACTTCATCCGGCCTTCAACCTTTAAGGAGTCGATGCCGTTCTGGATGATGTCAGGAATATGGTTGATCATGGATAGGTCAACGGCTGACATGGCAAAAGGTTCATCGATATCCGTGCCTTCTTCGCCCTTGCCGACCATGTAGCGGTCACCGAGCTTGGGCATGTCATAGAGGCCATACTGCCAACGACAGGATTGGCAGCAGCCGCCCCGGTTAGCGTCGCGGTGGGCCATGTGGTTGGAGAGGGTACAGCGGCCCGAATAAGAGATACACATGGCGCCGTGGACGAAGGCTTCAATTTCGACATTGGTTTTTTGGCGAATTTCAGCCACTTCGGCCATGGAGACTTCCCGGCCCAGTACACAGCGGGTGAGACCGGCATCTTCCCAGAAGTTCAAGGTTTCATAATTGACGGCAGATTGCTGGGTTGACAGGTGCATTTCCAGGCCTGGCGCGTCGCTGGCGCAAATCTGCATGAGGGCAGGGTCGGAGATAATCACCGCGTCAATTCCGATATCGCGGATGGTGCGGAAGAATTCGCCAGCCCCCTCTTCATCGCCGACATGGGTGACCATGTTAGAGGCCACATAAACCTTGGCATTATGCTTGTGGGCATAATCCACGGCTTCTTGCATCTCATCGAAGTCGAAGTTGCCGGCCCGGCTTCTCAAGCCGTAAGCCTCGCCACCGATATAGCAGGCATCGGCGCCATAGTGGATAGCAATCTTTAATTTTTCAAGGGTCCCGGCTGGTGCTAAGAGCTCTGGACGTTTTAATTCACTTTGTGTCACACTGATTTCCTTTCTAGTTAGGTGCTTATTGGACGGTATCCTTGTCGAAGAGGAAGAAGCCGGTCGAAAGCTCGCGGTTATCTGGATGAAGTTCGCGCACTTTTTGGTCGAGTTGGAGGGCGTAGGCATCGTTCCATTGGCCCGCTTCAATGGCATCGCGGGCCTGGGCGAAAAGTCGGTTAATCTCAACGAAGGCTTGGCCGGGGCAGTAGATGCCGTCCGCATACCAACGCTGGATGCCAGCTTTTTGGAGGTCGTTTAGGTACATCATAAGGTCCAAGTCGTTGTTGGCGAAGATATGGGTGCCGTGGTCATCTTCATAGATGGAATAATGGGTCTCATCCTTCTTAGGTTCGGAGAGGAAGAGCTCGTGTTCGGCAACTTCGGTCTTGTCCTTGCCGACAAAGTTAAAGTAGTTGTCCAGGAGCATGCGCCCGCTCTGGTGGATACAGGAGGCGCCGTAGGTTTGGACCATAAGTGGAATCTTGGCATCCCGGGCCATCTCAGTCAGTTCGACATAGGGAACTTCCCGGGCAACCAGGGCGCCGACCGCACCGTACTGGGCCCAGAAGTTAACCTGGCCTGGGCTGGTCACAAGGACAGAGGCATCGTAGATATAAGGCATGCGGTAGGCCTCTTCTTTGAGGATTTGGATCAGACCGGTGTCGCCAACCATGAGTAAATCAGCATCCATGGCCTTGACCTGGCTCAGATAGTCGCGGGCCCGGTCAATCTTGTCATTGTGGAGGATAGCATTGGCTGCGACAATCACCTCTTTGCCTGCTTGGTGCGTGATGCGGATCATTTCAGCCATTTCTTCCCGGTCAAAATATCCCGGCAAGCGGAGGCCGTAGCTGCTTTCGCCAATGACCAGATAGTCGACGCCGGCTTCCAGCAGGGCCTGGCCTTGGCTCAAGGATTCAGCTGTCGCAATCAATTTAATCATTCGTTTCTTTCCCTCTTTCTTCATTATAGTACACATTTCTACATTGTAAGTTCAAAAGCAATAAAAGTCTAGGCTTTTCCGAAAAAGTTGGGGGAATCTTAGTGAGCAAGCCAATTTTAGAGGGTAATGGTTATGAAAAAAACGAGACGGCTTATAATACGGTACTAGAAGCATCCCTTCCGCTTTTGAATTTGAGCCTTAATAGAATCGAGAAGTAAAAAAGTCCTGGACGACTTGGCTAAAAGTTGTCTAGGACTTTTTTGCTTGTATTTGTTAAGGAGAGAGTGAAACTTGTTTAATTTCCCATTAATGGTTGTGAGCCAGTTGTTGGAGCTGGTGCTGGTAGTTTTTGGCCTTGAGATTAGGGAGGCTGAGCATGGTGGCCAAGCTGATTAAGTAGAGGCTGGCTAGGAAGAGCATGACCATGGGGACGGAGGAGACGTCGAGCAGCCAACCGATAACTACCGAGGAGAAGCCGCCTATTGCCCGGCCCACATTGAGGATGACGTTGTTAGCAATCGAAGCAATGTGGTCGGGATAGAGGCGGGTAATCATGGCCCCGTAGCCGGCGAACATGCCGTTGACGAAGAAACCGACGATGGCGCCGCCGAGAATCATAGTGAGCGGTGTCCGGGCAAAGGTGAAGAGGTAGACGGACAGGGCAGACAGGCTGAGGAAAGTAGTATAGGCCAGGCGGGGTCCCCGAGCGTCAAGCAAGCGGCCGAAGGTGAACATGCCTAGGCACATCCCAATAATGGTCGCAATCATCCAAGTTGAAGAATCCTTCACGCTGACACCGCTGGCTTCTTGCATAATGGTCGGCAGCCAGTTCATCATCCCGAAGTAGCCAGCGATTTGAACGGTGGTCATCAGCATGAGTCCCAGGGTCTGCCGGCTGAGTTCAACTGTCTGGAAGAGTTCCTTGATCGAAGGCTGTTGGGCTGCCGCTTGCTTTTGTTGGCGGGCCTGGGTGTCCGCAAAGACTTGCTGGTCATTGATAGCAAAGATCATCCAAATCACAAGTGCGACTGGCAGGAGGCCAAAGAGGAAGAGGCCGCGCCAGCCGAAGAGAGGAGCGATGAAACCGGCGAGCAGGGCAGAAAGGATGGAACCAATCTGACCGGCGATCCCGTTGAGGGAACTGACCCGTCCCATCTTCTGGGCGGGCACGATGCTGGCCATAATAGCAATGGCGACACCGTATTCGCCCCCAACTCCCATACCTGCTAGGAAGCGCATGAGGTAGAGGTAGCCGAGGTTAGGAGTGAAGAAGATGAGCCCCGTAGCCAGAGAGAAGAGGAGGATGGTCCACTTGAAGACCTTAAAGCGGTTATAACGGTCAGCAAGGACGCCGAAGACTAGGCCTCCGACCAGCATACCGAGGTTGGTGATGGTGGCAATGAGTCCAGCTTGGGCGCCGTTGATGCCGAGCTGGGCGATAATTGCCGACATGGAGAAAGCTAGGAACATGACATTGAGGTCGTCGGTTCCTGAAGCTAGGATAGCAGCGATGAGGGCGCGTTGACTGTTGGTATTGGGATGATTCACGAGATGACCTCCTTCGTTAAAGCACTGGCTGACTAGTCACTGTGGCTGGCGGTCCAAGCTTGGGGGTCTTGGTACCATTGCTCCAGCACGTCACGGGCCGCTTCCACTTCAGGATCTTCTTTGGCCGCGATTGGGATCAAAGTCTTGAAGTCCGATAGGGTGTAGAGGGGGAAGTCTTCCTTGGCAAAAGCTTCGCGGCTGGCTGGGAGGAGGTAGTTGAAGATGGCTAGGGCAGCAACGACTTCGCCACCTGCTTCTTGGACCTGGTGGGCTGCATGGATCACTGACCCGCCGGTTGAAATCAAGTCTTCAACCATAAGAACCTTGGTCCCTTTTTCGAATTCGCCTTCGATAGCATTTTGCTTACCGTGACCCTTGGCTTTATCGCGGACATAGATCATGGGTAGGCCGAGAGCTTGGGCGATAAAGGCGGCATGGGGGATACCAGCAGTTGCGGTTCCGGCAACCACTTCGATATCCGGACACTTGTCTTTAATCGTCGCCAGGAAGCCGTCGATGAGGAGCTGGCGGACCTCAGGATGGGAAATCGTCAGGCGGTTATCGCAATAAATAGGAGACTTGAGGCCACTAGTCCAAGTAAAGGGCTGGTTGGGACGAAGGGAGATGGCATGGATATCTAAGAGGGCTTGGGCAATTTTTTCGGCTTGTGACATGGTAGATTCTCCTTTTCTATTCTGGTGACGGTTTAGGCTTGCCATTCGGCAGTGATGTCGCGGTAGGCTTGGACTGGATCAGCAGCCTGGGTGATAGGACGGCCGACAACAATATAGTCGCTGCCGAGCGCCTTAGCCTTGGCTGGCGTAGTGATCCGCTCTTGGTCTTCCCGTTGACTCTGGTAGTTACTGGGTCGGATGCCAGGGGTGACCGTGATGAAGTCAGTACCCACTTGGTCTTTAATCAGGCGGGATTCCAGGGGCGAGCAGACAACCCCATCGAGGCCTGCTTTTTGGCTGAGTTGGGCATAGTGAACCACGCTCTCTTCGATGGTCGCCTGGGTCAGTTGTTCGGCCTGCATGGCAGCTTCTGAAGTTGAAGTCAATTGGGTGACCGCAATCAGGAGAGGGCGCTTCTTGGGATCCGGTTGGGCTTCCACAATGGCATCCATAGCCCAGCGCATCATTTCTTCCCCACCCGCAGCGTGGACATTCAGCATATCAACGCCCAGTTCCGTCAGGGCATGGATACTGCGGTGGACCGTGTTTGGAATATCGTGAAGCTTGAGGTCAAGGAAGATGTGGTGGCCAGCCGCTTTGAGTTGCTTCACTAGGGCCGGACCGTTGGCATAGTACATCTCCATCCCAATCTTGACATTTAAGGCTTGCCCTTCGAATTGTTGGATAAAAGCCTCCATCTTATCGACCGTATCGAAGTCTAGGGCAATAATCGGTTTGTCTTTTTGCATTTTTAGCCTCCAAAAATAACTATTTTTTCCCAAAAAAAAGCACGTTGATTAAAATCAAAGTGCCAACCCCTGCTTGGCGCCAAGCATAAAGGATGCGAATAAAATTTTGCTCAAATTGTCAAATATTATATCCCCCTATCGAAAGCTTGTCAAGATTTTTTCGTAATTTTTTTAATTAAATGTGTGCGAGAGAGTCTCCCTTGTGTTTTTGAAATTACTTAAGCCTGGCTATTCCTCAACGGGTCCATTATTAAAAATCTTCTTCACATGAAATAAGCTAGCAAGGGCTGGTAAATTATTTTTTTAAATTATAAAAAATATTATTTCTGTTTGAAAGCTGAGGCCTAGCAAACCACATTCGGGGGACCCTAATGTGGTTTGGACGCTGTCAAGCCACACTCCCATGACGCAATTGTGGCTACTCCAGCTACAAGCCACAATCGGAGAGCTAGACTGTGGTTTGCTGACGTTTAACCCACAATTGGGTCTTTCAAGTGTGGCTTGAGCCATGCTAATCCTCACTTGGGGCTTTGGACTGTGGCTTGCTGAGATAAAACAAAAACACTTCCCCAGATAAGCAATCAGAAGATGCCGCTTGCTAAGGGAAGTGTTTACTTTGAGTGAAAATTTACGAATTTCGCTTTATTATTGGAAAAGCTAGTCTTTAAGTCTTGCTTCTCTTTAAAAACAGCTATTCTTTCGAAAACCTGTTCCAGTGATTCAAGTCTCCCGACTTTTGTCACACTCTGCTTATTCAACGCCAAATTCTTGGCGGACTTGGTCGGCGATCCGGTTGGCATAGTCGGCAGCGAGTTCGTCGGTTTGGGCTTCGACCATGACGCGGAGGAGGTTCTCGGTACCGCTTGGGCGGACGAGGATCCGGCCATCGCCGCCCATGTCGGCTTCAACCGCTTGGATAACTTCTTGAACGGTCTCGGACTTCATGGCATCCTCACGGCCTTGGCGGGTGACGCGGACATTGACCAGGATTTGTGGGTAAGACTGCATCTCGTCAGCGAGTTCGGAGAGTTTCTTTCCGGTTTGCTTCATGACGAAGAGTAGTTGGACAGCGGTTAGGAGGCCATCTCCAGTTGTATTGTGGTCCATGAAGATAATATGGCCGGATTGTTCGCCACCCAGGTTGTAGCCGTGTTCGCGCATGGCTTCTACCACATAGCGGTCGCCGACCTTGGTAGTTTCAACCTGGATGCCGGCAGCTTCTGTCGCCTTGTGGAAGCCGAGATTGGACATGACGGTAGCAACAATGGTGTTATCCTTCAAACGCCCGCGCTCGTTCAAGTACTTGCCGCAGATGAACATGATATGGTCGCCATCAATCAGTCGACCATTCTCGTCTACAGCTAGGCAGCGGTCGCCGTCACCGTCGAAGGCAATCCCAACATCAGCTTGGTTATCGCGAACCATTTGGGCTAAAGCTTCAGGGTGGGTAGAACCTACGCCGTCATTGATGTTCAGACCATTAGGCGAAGAGGCCATAGTTTGAAAATTAGTTTCAAGATCGGCAAACAAACGGTTGACTAGGGGCGAGGTTGCTCCATTGGCCGCATCGATGCAAACGTTCATGCCTTCGAGCGAGGAGGTAATTGTTGATTCAAGGAATTCCAAGTACTTGGACGCTCCCTCTAAGTACTCGCTCACCGTACCCAGGCCTTCAGAACTTGGCCGTGGGAGTGTATCTTCTTCCTGGTCTAAGAGGGCTTCGATTTCCAATTCTTGGTCGTCAGAAAGCTTGAAGCCGTCACTGCCGAAGAACTTAATGCCGTTATCAGCTGCTGGGTTGTGGCTGGCTGAAATCATCACGCCGGCTGTGGCACCGGTTGTCCGGGTCAAGTAGGCCACCCCAGGGGTTGAAATGACGCCTAATTGGAAGACTTCAATGCCAACGGATAAGAGGCCGGAAATGAGGGCATGTTCAAGTAATTGCCCTGAGATTCGTGGATCGCGCGCCACGAGGACACGGGGATTTTCACTCTGTTCACCGGCATGCTGGAGGAGGACATAGCCCCCACAACGCCCTAATTTGAAGGCGAGTTCTGGAGTTAATTCGCGGTTTGCTTCGCCGCGAACACCATCCGTTCCAAAATATTTACGCATAATGAATAATCTCCTTAATATTGGTTTATTCGAGGATTTTTTCTTTTGTACAAGTCATCTTAACATGAAAGCTTCAGCCTGTGAAGTTATAACTTAAAGGTCTAAGTAGAGGGGTCTTGCTCCTGGCTGGGGGCGTTTTGGCGGCCAGCTGCCGACCGGGTCTCCTGGGACCGCTGGCTGCTAGCTGAACTAGAATTCCTTTCAGCTTCTTCTTGACGGTTGGCAGCGTTTTGCCGGTGGGGCGTAACCTTGACCCGGACTTGTGTCGGTTCCATGGAGGATACGCCTGCTGGTAATTCCAGGTCCACCTGGGTTTCTTCTTCCTTGGTAATCTGGCTGACATCGACATAGCCCATCACCCGGTTGAGCTGGTGGATGCTGGCGGGGTCACCCGAGAGGACCGTATTGTGGGTGGTCAGGGGCTCAATCTCATAGTCGGTGTCAGGTCGGCCATTGACGGCTTCGAATTGGATGGGGACGGTATTGGTATTGGATTGGATATCGACTTGGACTTCCACCTGCTTGGGATCGGCACTGATATCTAGCACCTGCC
Organism: Aerococcus sp. UMB7834; assembly: GCF_030215145.1. Taxonomy (NCBI): domain Bacteria; kingdom Bacillati; phylum Bacillota; class Bacilli; order Lactobacillales; family Aerococcaceae; genus Aerococcus; species Aerococcus sp. UMB7834. The sequence goes on from NZ_JASOLI010000010.1 coordinate 9,588, forward strand.
CCTGGCTATCCGCGATCAGGACCGTGGCTGATGTAGTATAGGAGTCGCTAGCGTCGCTCGGGATATCCACATTGACATAAACCTGGCTGATCTGTTGGAGCTTGTCGCCAGAGCCTGACAGGGTAACGGTTTGGGGGTTGACACTCACATTACCGACCGCATAGTCGGGGGAGAGCTTATCACTATTGACCCGGACCTCGATCGGATAATTCTGGGTCTGGAGCTCCGCAATGGTGATGTTGACGCTGGAAGGGGATAGCTTGTAATGCAATTCCTTAGAGATTCCTTCCAGGCGGAGCTTGATATAGTGCTGGCCAGGCCCGAGCTGTTCCAGATCTTCCGTCACTACCTTGAAGTTCTCAGCCTCCAGGGTTTGTTGGATGAGATTGGCTGGACCCGACAGTTCCACGTCCACGGTTTCGGGTAGGCCTGTAATATAGTAGTTTTGGACATTGCCTTTGATATGGACGGGAACATTGGAGATAGTTTCCGTCGAATTCTCACTCACATTCTGGAAGAAAGAAATAGGATTATCATTGTAGCGCTCAGCCTTAACGAAGACAAACATGGTCAAGGCGAGGAAGAGGGCGACCAGGAGAGTCAACCACTTGTTGTCATAAATTTTATTCATCGTCATGCGCCTCGCTTTCCTTCTCTTCTTTAGCGAAGAGGCGGCTCAGGATATTGCTTTCGGATTGTTCTTCAGCCACAATGAAGTGGTCTTGGAGGCTTTGGCGGAGTTCGTCTTCGGAGAGGTCGCGGATAATCCGGCCGTGGTAGGTCAGGGAAATGCCCCCGGTTTCTTCAGAGACGACAACGGTAATGGCATCGGTCTGCTCGCTCAAGCCGACTGCTGCCCGGTGCCGGGTCCCCAGTTCCTTGGGGATATCGGGGTTCTCCGAGAGGGGGAGGAAGCTGGCGGCTGAAGTAATTTCTCCGTCTTGGATAATGACCGCCCCATCGTGGAGGGGGGTATTGGGGATAAAAATATTAATGAGGAGCTGGGAGCTGATTGCAGCGTTCAGGCTGATTCCGGTCTTGGCGAATTCGGTTAGGGACTGTTCCTGCTCGATCGAGATCAGGGCCCCAATCCGCCGCTTGGCCATGTACTTGGAAGCGTCAATAATCTCTTCCACCATCTCCTCCATGGGGTTGGTATACATCTGCTGCCTCTTAGCTGTAAAGAGGCGCTGGCCCAAATGTTCCAGACCGCGCCGGATCTCAGGTTGGAAGATAATGAGGACCCCAACGACGGACCACTGGATAATACTGTTCATGATCCAATCAACCGTCTCCAGACGAAAGACCGAACTCAGGATCTTAATCACAATAAAGACAAAAATCCCATTCAAAATATTGATGGCCTTGGTATGTCGGATCACCTTCAGCAATTGGTAGCAGAGGAACCAGACAATCAGGATATCAATCAGATTGAAGAGGTGTTGGAAAGTAAAAATAGATGACCAGTCAAAGGACATGGCGGAGCCTCCTTATCAGCTAATTCACGAATGCCCTAAGCATTCTTACCTATTAAGTATAGCATACCCGGCCCCCTAAACCCGCCTTGAGCTCTGGGATAAAGCTTAGGAAATCTTTAAAATGAAGAGGGTGTGACAACAGTCGGTTAGGCCTGGAACAGTTTTTGAAAAGCCTTCCTTATTGAAAAAGAGGCCAGAGTTTCTGTCCTAGCCTCGTCATTTTGAAGATAAGAAGATTTTAAATGCTTGCGGTCTAGGAAAGAGACTTGAGTTTGTTCATTAAGGCCTTCTTCTTGCGATGGGCAACTAGACACTGGCTACCATCTACCATATGAAGGACGGCCAATTTATGGTCAACGCTCTCAATTTGTTCTAAGTTGACGACATAGGATTGGTGGCAGCGAAAGAAAACTTCTTGGACCGCTTCAATTTCACTTAACTGGGAACGGAATTCAATTTCGCCTTGCTTATGGACCAAACGCACTTTATGCGATTTCTCGGAATTTTCGAAATATAAGATATCATCTATGGGGAAGATGCGACTGGTATCGGCAACCCTGACGACAAAGTGCCGTTTTTCTGCCTTTTGAGTTTTGGTATAACGCTTATAGTATGTGTCGATAGCCTTTTGGAGCCGCGTCAGGCTGAGCTGACCGGAATCTTTGATGATATAGTCGAGGGCTTCGACAGCATAAGTAAAGGTATAAGGCATCATTTCACTATGACTGGTTAAGAAGACAATACAAGCGTAGGGATCATACTGACGAATTTCGCCTCCTAAGGCCAGACCGTTCATTTTTTGGTCACCCAGATCGATATCTAAGATATATAAGGCTTCCTGCTTAGGTGAGGCTTGGATTTCTTTTAGAATATCTGTGCCTTGTGCTGTGGATTGGGCAATCTTCAGATCATAGTCATTAATCATCAGATAATTTGCAATTTTTTCTTCTAATTTTTCTCTATAGATGTCATTATCTTCACAGATATAGATAGAGAGCATGTTAACCGACCTTTCAATTCTCTACAATCATGAGGTGTTGGACGAAGCTAGCGTCTTTATTTAATGTTTCAAGAGAGACGTTTTCGTATTTTTCGAGAATCCGATGAATAATTGTTAGGCCTAAACCTCGCTCGCTACCCTTTGAGCTGACGCCTTGCTGCTTTAATTGTCTATAGCTTTTATCCTTTGACCGGCAAGGGTTTTCTATGATGAAGTGAATCGAGCGGGATAAGCGATAAGTCAAAATTCTTATCGTACCAGAAGCTAACTCTTGTCTCTCCTCGATAGCATTATCAATAAAAATGCCTAGTATACGAACAAGGTCGACTGTCGACATTGGGATTTCTGTAATAGGGGATTGGACTTCAAGCTGATACTTGTAAGACAAGCTCTCTAAACTGTTGACTTTTGCCATAAGCAAGCCTTTAATAGCGGGATTCTTAATCATTGCCAGCTGGTCAAAAGTTGCAGAAGTAATGCTCGGACGATCAGCTTGTTCTGAGAGGTTTTCCCTAAGATAGTGTTCTAAGCCTTTATAATCTTCATCGACGATGTATTGTTGGAGGGCTAGGCATAAATTATTATAGTCGTGGCGCAAATAGCGCAGGGAAGTATAGCTCTCCTCGATAGCAGCCGTATATGTAGCAATCAGTTCGCGCTCCCTGTCCTTACGATGCAGTTCTTCACGATTGACGAGATAATTGAAAATGACCGTACAGAAACTAATGAATAAGATAAAGCCATTAAAGAAGATAAAGAAAGTCAACGATGAGAATCTTAACTGAGTAAATCTTCCTTCGATGATAAAAGGGTGAAGGAGGATAAAGAACAGGGCAGTCAATATCAGAAAAGGTTGCAATAGTCGCTGGTTAATTTTTGTTTTTAGAGCTTGGTAAAGGGTACGCAATAGGACGGCTTGAGAAAGACTGCAGCAAGTGACGCTGAGAAAATCTGGGAGATAGCCTTGCAAGCTCGTTAAGGAAATAGGATCTAATTGATTGAAAAGATGCCAATTAATGGAAAACAAGGTAAAGGAATAGCTTAAAGAAATGAGACTATTCCAAAAATTCCGCGTTAATAAAAAGCGGAAAATGAATAGAATAAAAACATCGAAAATAATAATATGTAAGTGAAGAACTTGGTGGCTGAACAAGATAAGCCCTATGGCAAATAATATATATAGTAGATCTCTCTTGACAGTCGAATGGGAGAAAATGATACTGCAGAGAGCGATAGTAAGACAATTAAGAAGTATAGCAAACAACATGACAAAACCTCTACTTTGTTGAGAAAACGAATAATTCCAATCTAATGACGAATTGGCTATTTATAAAGGCTAGGAAAAACGAATTCTGCCAATTTAGGTCCATTTTAGCAAAAAATGAAAAGGGAGTATAGTTTGCTTATATAATGCAGAGGCAGACCTATGTGTGAGTCGAAAGTTTATTTATGAATGGAGTGGCATGAAAAATGAAGACGAAAGTGACAGATTTCCTAAAACTTACTCTGACGATGATTGTTGCGGTCTATTTCATTCGAATTTTTAAAGAGACGGGATGGCCCTTTATTTGGACAGACCTAACTTGGGGGCTTTTCTTTTCGGTAATAGCTATTATTGGGCCTCGGATTAAAGCTTATCAGAAGGCTAAATACCAGGCCAAGTGGGGGAAGCCGACCAATCGGAGATAAGAAAGTGTTATTTGAAAGGATTTAAAATGAAGGATCTTTCATTAATTAATACTAATATATATATTAACTAATTTTTACTCATTGGATGACAAATGAAATCTAACTTATGATAAAATATAATAAATATATTTTTTCGTTATATAATAAACCTATAGATAGGAGGCCAAAAGCTTGCTTAAGATTTTTATTTGTGAATCCAATGAAGATCATAGGATCAAACATGAAAATGTTATAGCTAATTATCTCAAAATGTCAGATTTAGATTGTCAATTAGAATTGAGTTCAGATAATCCTAAACATCTTTTAGATTACTTAAGTGCTAGCGAGCCTGATTATTCTTTGTTTTTTATAGCAATTGATTTAGGAAAACAGAATATGAATGGATTCAAATTAGCAGAATCTATAAGAAATATATGCCCTTATGCGAGAATCGTCTTTATAACATCACATGTAACTCATATGTCTTTTACGTTTACTTATAAATTAGAGATCTTAGATTATATTGTAAAAGATAAATTGAAGTATGTCGCTGATAAAATCATTGAAAATATCGAATGGGTATATGATGAATATAAAACTTATCATAAATCACATGAAAATATATCATTTCCAGTAAAAGATAAAGAAATAATGCGCTTTATTGATATCGATGATATATTATATTTTGAAACTTCATGCGAAGATCATTATATTATTCTTCACCATTTAGGAGGTCATCTTAAATTTAGAGGGAACCTAGTTGATATATCGAATTACTGTGATTCCTTTATGCAAACTCATCAATCTTATGTCGTTAATATTCGTAATATTTATTCGATCAGCCTAAAAGAAAGATGGGTACAGATGACTGATGGTGGTGTTTGTATGATTGCTCAAAGGCGTTTACCGGAAGTTAAGAACAGGATACAAGATTATTCACAAATAAATTTGGTTTAAAAAACATTTGATTTCGCAATTTGAATAAGATTAAGGTATTTAAAGAATGATATACCTTCCTTGTTTGGATTTAGGAGAACTTTTCTTGCTTTTGAATTGACTTAGTGCAGAAAGGTTCTTTTTTTATATATAAAATTAAACCTTTATTATAATTCTTAGCAGAATTCTGTCTTTTTCTATAAATGATTTGAATTAAGCTATCGAATCCGTCACTTAGTCGTGCATTTAAAACAAAAAATAGATAGAAGATATGTAGTGTTAATGTAGAAGCATGGAAGCTTTCATAAATATAAGAAAAGGAGTTTTATTATGAAAAAGATTAATCTACAAACACTTCTGACCATTAGAGGTGGCGGAAACGAAAAAACTATGATTAGTGGTTTGGTGACAGGTGCTGCAGGCGGAGCAGCCTTAGGTACCACTATATGTGGCCCTGGTTGTGGTGTTTTGTTCGGTCTTTATGGCCTAGGTTTAGGCGGAGGAGCTGGAGCAATGTAGACTAATGACTTTGTTTACTTGGTGTATTAGCTTAGTTCTTACATGGATTACTTATATTATATCGATGTATAAAGAAATGCCTATTACTTGGTATTTGGCTTTAATGAGTATAATCACTTTAGTTTTAATGGTAATAAACTTGGATAAGCTAAAACTAAAATATGAGCAAAATCTATTGACAGCAAAGAAATATTATAGTCTGTTCTTCGGCATCATGTCGTTAACATTACCCTTGACTGGGAATATATTTTTATTTCATTTGTTTACAGGAGCTGAGAGAGGAAAGCCTATAGATCAAACGAGTTTTATAGCTCATATTTTAGTAGGTATAGGATTCACGGTAGTAATTGTAGGGACTAATATACTTTATGAATTATACGAAAGGAAGAAAGAATCTAATGAAAAAAATTAGTGAAAAGGCCTTAAAACAAGTAATGGCAGGTGGAAGTCAAGAGGTATCTGCTTTAGGGGGAGCACTAACTGGCGCAGAACTTGGTGCAAAATATTGCCCGGGTGTTTGGGTAAAAGCGGGTTGTACAGTTGGCGGTGGACTAGCAGGTGGAGCTATTGGCTGGTGGTTAGGCGGCTAATCTTCTGAGAAGGAAGGATTTAGCTCTAGCCATATACCTTAATCAATGAATTAGTGCAAATGAAGAGGCTAGCAAGCTCTAGCCTCTTTTTACTTGATTTAGTGCAGGGGGGAACATATGCCTAAGCCTTTTAAATGTATTAAGCAAGAAGAACAAAAAGACTGTGGCGTAGCATGCATAGCGATGGTATTAAATCATTTTGGGAGTTTAGTGCCTTTCTATAAGCTACGGGAATATTCTGCAACAGACCGTAACGGAACATCAGCTTATGGAATTGTTAAGTGTTTAGATCAGTATAATATAGATTGTTTAGCAGTAGAAGCAGGATCAGATGTATGGTTAGATAGCGAAATGACATACCCTGCGGTTGCTCATCTTGTCTTAGAAAATAGTTTGATGCATTATGTTATTGTTTATAATTACCATAAGGGATTTATTTATTTAGCCGATCCGGCTAAGGGTAAACGCAAAGAATCAGTAGAAGAATTTTCAAAGTATTGGTCTGGCATTCTACTCTTACCTCGTCAACGTTCTGACTATAAACCAATACGTGAGAAGACGAGAAGCATTATGCAATTCTTACCTTTATTGTGGAAGCATAGATGGAAGCTTATCATGATTATTATTTTGTCTATTTTAGTACTGGGACTTAGTATCGGGAGTAGTTTTTACTTTCAAAGATTAATTGATGATATCATTCCAAATCAAGCCACACATTATTTAATGATGGTTTCTTTAGCCGTTATCACAGCGTATTTGATACTTTCGATTTTTGAATGGTGGCGTAATCGCGCTCTCGTCAGAATGAGTCAGAGCTTAAGTCAGACGCTTATGTTAGACTATTATAAGCACGTCCTCCATCTACCGCTAAAATTTTTTTCGAGTCGTCAATCTGGAGATATTTTAAGTCGATTTATGGACGCGGGACAAATTGTGGAGACATTAATTAGTACGAGCGTTAGTCTATCATTAGATGGCTTGATGGTTATGATTATTGGTGCCGTCTTATATTTTCAACAGCCCAAACTGTTCTTAGTGACTTTAGCCAGTCTTCCCTTCTATGCGATAGTTATTTGGGCCTTTGTCAAAAGTCATCGTACAGCTCGTGAAGAAGAGTTTGCAGCTAGTGCTTTACTTAATTCAGATATTATTGAGAGTTTAGAAGGCGTGGAAACGATTAAATCGCATGGTGGTGAAGGGCAGCTAATGGAGCAAGTCTTTAGCCATTTTAATGATTATCGTTGTAAGAGTTATCGTCGCTTGCAACTAGAAAATACACAAAAGACGCTAAAAAAATTTATATCTTTGGTTAATTTAACAGTAATCCTATGGGCAGGGGCATACTTTGTGATGCGAGGAACGCTAAGCTTAGGACAGTTACTAACTTATCATGCCCTGGTTACTTATTTCACGACACCTTTACAAAATATAATTAATCTTCAAGTGAATTTTCAATCGGCCGTCGTTGCTAATAAGCGGTTGAATGAGATTTTGTTATTAAAGCCTGAAGATAGTAAGAATGAAAAACCGAGAGATACAGCAGCTAAGCCTGATATTAACTTAGAAAAGGTATCATTTTCTTACCAATTGGGAGAGGAACAATTATCTAATGTTAGCTTACGTATACCTTATGCGTCCAAATTAGCGCTTGTAGGAGCTAGTGGCTCTGGTAAATCTAGTTTGGCGAAGCTTTTGGTTAAATTTTATCAGCATGATCGAGGGAATATATTCTATGGTAATCAGTCAATTGATGATTTATCTTTGGATCAGTTGAGAAGCTTAGTTACTTATCTGCCCCAAGAAACATTTTTAATTAATGATTCTTTACGGGCTAATTTATGTTTCGGACTTGAAGAAGAACCTAGTGACGAAACATTATGGTCAATACTGGACTTTGTTGATTTTAAAGAATTTGTTTTAAAAGATTACCGAGGTTTGAATCTAATAATTGAAGAAAATGGTGCTAATTTATCTGGAGGGCAGAAGCAGCGAATAGCTCTAGCACGTGCACTCCTACGACAAAGTAGTATTTATATTTTGGATGAAGCAACGAGTGCTATGGATCCAATATTGGAAGAAAGAATTATTAACAAATTGATGGAGCTTGATAAGACAATAATTTTTATTAGCCATCAACTTTCAATTATTAATGAGTGCGATCAAATAGTTGTACTGGATAACGGCCAATTATTGGCTCAAGGGGGACACTCAGAATTGATGAATACGTCTAAGCTTTATCAAAAATTGTATCAAGCGAGCCAGTGAATATAATGCTTATTTTATAAATTAATCCGAAAAAAATATCAAAAAGCTCTTGCCAAGCCCAGGCTAAGATGTTATTATAATTGAGTACGATAAATCAAATTGATTCGTCGGGTGGGATAGCGAAGTGGCTAAACGCGGCGGACTGTAAATCCGCTCCTTCGGGTTCATAGGTTCGAATCCTATTCCCACCATTTCAATTATTATTGGGGTATCGCCAAGTGGTAAGGCAACAGACTTTGACTCTGTTATGCGTTGGTTCGAATCCAGCTACCCCAGTTGAGATGACCAGCTCTGAGCTGGTCTTTTTTTGTCTTAAAGAATATTGTTTCTATTAAATAGAATTGTTATACTTAGGTTAGCTCGAGAAAGGAGTGGTCCCTTATGGAATTATCCCAAGACCAAGTGCTGATCCGGCGCTTGAAACGTTTTGCTATCTTTTTCTTAGTCATTAATATTTTTAATGCAATTTCTCAATTGATTACCACGATTTCATCCTTCCAGTCTAAGGCTTTCGATGCCAGCCAATTTGAAATGTTGGGCCCTGAGATGGTGGACCAGATGCGGCAGACCTTCGCTTATTCTCATTCCATGCCTGTCCGGCTCATGAATGTGGTCTATCTTCTATTATATGTGGTTTTGGTTTATCTCTTCTATAAGGAATGGCAGAAGTTACGCGACTTCCAGATTGACCCTCAGACTAAGACCAATTTCATCATTGCCTGTGTTATTAGCCTGGCCATCCCCTTGGTCAATGCCTTACTGACCCACTTAGCGGGTCTGGGTGCCTTCTCCGCTATGGCGGGATGGATTGGTGCCGCGATTGTGATTGTCTTAAACCTGATTCTTTTCGGCATTTGTTTCTATACCTATAAGAAGTTGGCGGACCAGGGCGCGGTTTAGTCCTTATTCCCCGTCTTTGTTTCAGCCTGTTAGTTTGGATGATTTCTTCGCCAAGCTGGCAGGCTTTGTTTTTGCTTCCAGGCGTGTTAGAGTCAAACTATAATATGTAGAGAGGGGTTATCACCATGTTAGCGATCTATCGTTCAGGCGACCAGGTGCCGGAGTCTTTACTGGAGGCCATGGAGGGTGTGGACTTTCCAGGAGGAGGCTATCTGGCGGAGAAATTAGAGGACCAGAAGCTCCAGGCGGATGAAATGGTCTTAGTGGTGACGGATGTCAGTGGAGGCTTGATGGCCTTTGCTTCGCTCTTAGGGGAGGATATTGTGCCAGACCTCGACTATGGCCCCTTCCTAGCGGCCGTCTATGTTGACCCGAACTACCGTGGCCAAGGGATCTTCTATCATCTCGTCTCCTTGATCGAACTCGAAGCCAAGAGCCAAGGTCAGAGCCAGCTCTATGTGATCTCTCAACACAAAAACCTTTATAGTAAGGTGGGTTATCAGTTCAAGGAAGACCTGGTCGACTTCATGGAACGGCCAGTTTATTGTTTTAACAAGGCTCTTTAGTGGTGAAATATAACAATTCTTACAAGCAGCCAAGTCAAGGGAAGCCTGTTCTGATGGGAAATTTTCTCTAACTTGGCTTTTCTTTTAAGGATTCTTAGGATTTTTTGTCATAATGTGGTATGTAATTTTTGATAAAAGGCAATTCAAGTCGCTTTTTATTACAGGATTTTTACATTTTTTCAGCTAAATTTCAAAAGCTCCAGACTTGTTAACAGAGGCGTTAAGGCTGATTAACAAGTCGGTCGGAGGGCTTTTTTTGTTTTGGGGGCCGTGCTAAGATATTTCTTGTCGACGAGGCAAGGCCCTGACGCCTTCGCCTGAAGTGAAAGAATATAGATAAAAAAGAGATGAAAAAGGAGAATTTATTCAAATGAAATTTAACAAGGTACTTTTCGGAGCAAGTGTTGCAATCGCAGGTTTCGCTTTCCAAGCGGTTCAAGGTCAAGACGTTCAAGCGGCTGAATGGGTAGCCCGTACAGTTGAACAAGTTCAAGCAGACGTTAAAGCTGTTGACGGCGATGCTAAAGAATACACTGTTCAATGGGGTGACACCTTAAACGTAATCGCAGCAGCCGTAAACGCTGATGTTGATGCGATCGCTGACCTCAACGACATCGAAAACGCTAACCTCATCGAACCCGGCCAAAAATTAACCTTCGAAGTGGACAAAGACGGTAAGGCCCACAATGTCAAAGCTGAAGGCCAAAAAGCTGAAAACAATGACCAAGTTGCAGCTCAACCACAAGCCCAAGCAAGTTCATACGCTAACGCACCAGCTGCCCAACCTTCACAACAAGCATACAGCTACGAAGCACCTGCTCAAGCAGCACCAGCCGCTTCAAACTACACCGGCTCATCTTCATCCGCTAAAGAAATCATCGCCCAACGCGAATCAGGCGGTTCTTACACAGCAACTAACGGCCAATACATCGGACGTTACCAATTATCAGCTAGCTACCTCGGTGGCGACCACTCCCCAGCCAATCAAGAACGCGTCGCTGACCAATACGTAGCCAACCGCTACGGCTCATGGGACAACGCCCTAGCCTTCTGGAACAACAACGGCTGGTATTAAAAAAAGGGTGTGAGACTTGGCGCTTAGACTCGGATGATTGGAGCAAGTCAGAATAAGAGCGAAGCATTCGCTCATTTCTGACTTGTGAAATCACTCCGAGTCTGCCAAGTCGAACCCAACTAGGACGTGAGGGCGCACGGTTAGGTTCAAACAATCCTCTAACATTCATACAGAGCTATCGAGTGTGGGTTGATGCTGTTCAATCCACAAACAGAAGGTCCGAATGTGGGTTGATGCTGTTCAATCCACAAACAGAAGGTCCGAATGTGGGTTGATGCTGTTCAATCCACAAACAGAAGATCCGAGTGTGGGTTGATGCTGTTCAATCCACAGACAGAAGGTTCGAGTGTGGCTTGTTACCATTCAACCCACAGACAGAGCCAGCAAGTGTGGATAGACAGACCGATCGAACTCGGGCGCAATCCAGAATGCGTTTCCTTGTACGTTAAACACCACTCAAAACTATTGAATATAACAATGAAAAGCTAGCACGGCAAAACTGCACCGTGCTAGCTTTTTTCATTGTTTAAGACGATTTTCTTTATGATAATCTTTAAAAACAAGTGGGGAGCAACTTGAGAACGAGGGATTCCAAAGCAAGTAACATCCTTCTAACTTTGAACTAAGGGCTCTGAGCGCAAGTTGAATGCCTCTAGTTTCAAAGGAGGCTGTCCAATGAAAGTTGTAAGAAGAGGCAAAGTTCGATTCCTTCCCACAATCACTCCTGAACCGTTAAATATCGCTCCTAAACGCTTGAGACTGGGAATCTTAGAGGCCAACATGTTATAATTAAGGGAAGTTAGGAGGCTTGCGAATGTTTGAAATTATTATTTGTGAAGATAATCCGGCGCATTTGGAAGCAATGGTGACTTATGTGAAGAACTATCTTGTAATGGAAGAAGATCTTCCCATTCGCCTGGCTCTTGCGACGCCGGAGGCTGCAGAAGTAGTCGCTTATGCTAGGCAGACGAGCGCTAGGCAGGACAGCCTTTACTTTATTGATGTGCGCTTGGGTGAGCAAATGAGCGGCCTAGACTTGGCTCGTAAGCTTCGTCGCTACCAGCCCCAGGCCAAGCTGGTCTTTGTCACAGCTTATGAAGAATACCTGCCCTTCACCATGACCTATCATCTAGAGGCCTTGGATTATATCTTGAAGGATGATTCGCACAAGATGCGGGACAAAATAATTGCCTGTATCCAGACAGCTTATGAGCGGAGCCTGGTTCAAGCGCAGAGCTTTCCCCCTTTTGTCATCCGCAAGGGGGCTCAAACCCAGGTGATCCGGAGCGCAGCGATTAATTTCTTTGAGACCCTGCCTGCCCACCGTATCCGCCTCGTGGGTCCGGATGCTCTCGTTGAATTCTATGATTCCCTCAAAAATATCGAAGCGGACTATCCGCAATTCGTTCGCTGCCACCGGTCCTACCTAGCTAATGTTGAGAATATTCAGGAGTTAGACAGCAAGGAGCGCCAGCTGACCTTTATCGATGGCAGTGCCATCCCCTTCTCTAGGGAACGTTACGACCAGCTGGTGGAAGCCATGGCCAATTATTCCAACCAGTGTCCGCGTTAAAGCAAAAAAACGACCGTCCCACTTAGTCTGCTAGACTAAATTGGGCTGGTCGTTTTTTCTTAGGCTGAGGGATCGCTTATTGGCGTTTCTTCAACCAATAGGCGAGGGGGAGGAGTAAGAGGGCAAGGAGGCCTGCAAATGGCCACTTGCTCGCTTGCTGGTTTTCCTTGTCTTCTTTTTCTTTGCTGGAATGAAGGCTTTCGGACTCTTGGCTAGCTTCAGCGGGAGCTGCTTTCGCCACTTCTTTCTGGTCTTGGCCAGCTGGGCGGTTAGGGTCAAGCCTATCATCATCTACGGCTGCTTGGACAGGGCTTTGGAAGATCTGGGCGATGGCTTCCTTAAAGTTGAGACCTTGTCTGGTGCGCAGGGGACGATCTTCTGGCGATAGGTCACGCGCGGTATCTGCCTCCTGGTTAGGATTTGGACGGAGGAAGCGATCCTGGAAGTTTTGGATGAGCTGGGCTAATCCGCCTGCTTCAGGCCGGTCATCTTGCTTAGCCAGCTGGGTCTGCCGTCTGACGATACGCTGGCTCGGACGGTTGATCCAATCTTTAAGACTTTGGCTGAGTCGTTCAAGCCAAGAGATGTCTGGCGAAGTTTGGCTAGCTGGCTTCTCTTCTGCTGGCTGGTCTGGAGAAGTGGAACTTGGGTTAGAAGGGGCTGGGCTTGTCGCTTCAGGCTGGTCAGCTTCTTTAGCTTGACCTCCTGCTTCGTTTCCTGGTCGGGCAGTTTCTTCTTTATTAGCAGGTAGGGTTACCTGACTTTCTTCATAAGGCTTGTCCTTAGTGATGTCATCATGGTCCTCTATTCCTTGACTCGCTCCAGCTTCCGATGCTTCTTCTGATGGGTCCGGCTTGTGGTCTTGATCAGGCAGCTTGACCTGGTTGCCTTCATAAGGTTTTTCCTTGGTGAGGACTTGGCGGCCGCCTGTTCCCTGGCCACCCTGGCCGAAGTCATCGCCGATATAGCGGTAGACCCGGTCTGGATGGTCTAAATCGGTATAGAACTTCATGGTATAGCTTATGAATGGGACAGGGCTTTCGAGGCCGAATTGTTGGACCCGGTAGCGGCGTTGGCTCCTATTATAGGGATTGTCTGCCCCACTGATATTGGTCAAGGTTAGGATATAGTCGGAAGTCCCTTCGACAGGCTCAGTCTGATAGTAGAAAGCCTCGAAGCCGGATGGCTGGCTAGGGGATTTGAAGATGTAAAAATTATCCGCAAAAAGAATGGGATAAGCATAGGACCCTTCAAATGTGCTGGAAGTTGGCAGGATATTGAAGATGTTGGAGATATCGACAGGGCCTTTGCCTTCCTCCTGGCTACGAATTTTCTCCGCCTGAGTGAAGAAGGGCCGGGCTCCGCTTGCCTGGTCGGATTTCGGTAGGCTAAAGACTTTTTCCACGCTTTCGCTGTTGCTCTCTGGATCTGAGTTGACCAGGCTGAATTTGACCTGGTAGGAACTATCGTCTTCAGTGAGAATCTCCTTGCGCCAAACTTCTTTCCGGAAGGTCACCCGAGGCAGGTAGAGCTTACCGACCAACTTATCGCCATACCGGTAGTGGGTGAGATGGATGAGCTCTGTCTTATCATCAATCTTTTCCCGCTGGGTTTCTTTGGCATAGTAGTGGGCAGGGTCGTCCGTGTCCTTGGTCAGGATGAGGTCGAGGTCGCTTAGCACATTAGCTTGTGATGCGGGCTGGCTTTGCTTTTGGACCCATTCGTCAGTAAAGTTGAGGAGCTGTTGGTAGTGGTAGCGGGTTTGCTTGTCATCGAGTGCTTCTTTGGACACCCGCCAGTGGACTTTGAAAGTCTTCGTATCCAACATGGGTCGGTCCGTATATTGGTAGATGAGGTCGACTTGGTCCTTGTTCTCTTGGGGGATGACAAACTTCGACCATTTAATTTGATTGGTAAGTCTGCCTTGACTATCTAGCCTATGATAGGTCAGTTGTTTAGAAGGGAGGTTGAGGATCGGGTCCTAGCCATTTTCAATTTGCTTCCAATTGACCCCCAGCCAGTAGGGATTGAAGCTGAGCAGCTCTTCATCTGAGGGCCCTTCAGGACTATGGGGGAGGTCTTGGTAGATGAATTCAGAGAAAGGATTCTCCTTGTCTTCAACGATGAAGTAGTAGCGGTCATCTTCTAAGATGCCAGGACGAGGGGAGAGGGGCTCTTGAACGGTCTCCTTGTCGATCCGCCGCCAGACCCGTAACTTACCGAAGTCCTGGGGATTGGGGGTCCAGTTCTGGATCCCGTAGAGGAGGTCGCGGTCATTGGCACTGGGGAGGGGGCCCAGGATGGTGAAGCGGTAGTGGTTATCCGAGTTGGCCTTTTCGGGGATAATCTGGTGCTTGCCTTTGGGCGATTTAGAGAGAGAACGCACGGGGAAGCTAAAGTAGCGGTCCCAGGACTCTCTAGGTAAGCCCATGAGATCCCAGTGAGTAACGACTTGCTTCTCCGCCTCTTGGCCGCTTAGGCCCTCCTGGCTAAACTTTTGGTAGGGAGGCAGGTCAGCCTGGCCCTGGTCTTGGCTGTGGTCAACGATTCGTTCCAGCTGGCGGTCCAAATTATAGTGGAAGATGAGGCTTGACGCCTGCTCAGGATCTTGTGGTTGGTCATTGACTTCGTAAGAGATGATCCACTTGTGGTCTTGCTGGAAATTGGGGTTGCTGTAGCTGACTAGGAGCTGTTTTTGGTCAGCTGAGAGTTCGATTTTGCGCAACCACTCGCTGGGTGGTGTGATGTTGGCGAGCCGCTGTTGGCTGGCTAGGTTTGCGGGGAAGGTGCCGGGCTTATCATTATTGTGATTAGTCCAAGCATAAGGGTAGTTGATGAGTTTATCATTGGGCAAGCCTTTTTTGATCAGGGCTTGGAAGGGGAAGGGAAGCTGGTCGGTTGGTGTTGAGGAGGGGTCGATTAGCGGGGAGTAGTGAGACCGGCTGATGACTGGTTTGTAGGCTTGACGGTGCTTTGAAGCGGGCTTAGGCGCTGACTTTGAATCTGCTTTGCTTTCTTGAGGAGCACTTGCCTTGCTTTCCTCGCTTGCCTTAGGGGTGTCTTGGACAGAACTTGGCTTAGGTGCTTCCGTGCTTGGATTCCCCTCTTGAGCTTCAGTCTTCGTGTCAGTTTGCTTTTCCAGGCTGACACTTGTGTTAATAGTTGCCGCTGGTCTTTCGCCTTTCTTTTCGGCAGCTGGGGTCTCTGCTTCTGTCGGGCGATCGGTTGACAGCTCAGCTGGGCTAGAGGCTTCCGGTTGACTTTCCTTGGCCTGGACGTCTGGAGTCGTTTCAATGGGAGCAGCTTGGACCTCTTGGCTAAGGAAGAAGCAGAGGCTGGCGCTGCAGGCAAGAATTTTAAGAATGTCTTGTTTTAATTGTCTTTGCATATGGTTTCTCCTTATAATGGTAATATCTTAGTGATATTAATATAACATTTTATTAAATTTTTAACTAGTTTGAACTAAGGAGGTGGGCCATGTTTGCTTATCTAATGAGCCACTTGACCCTCTATGATTTTGTTTTTCAGGCCCTGGTGGTCTACAGCTGTCAGTTCTGGGCTAAGGGGAAGCGGTCTCTGACCAGCTACCTGGTCTTGTACGGGCTCTTATTATCAACAGCTCTGAATCCGCTAATTGTGAGCTTAAATTTCTATATGACCTTTAACTTCCTCCTAGTAGCAGCCTGGCTCTACTGGCAGTGGCGAGAGCTGACCCAGGTGATGGCGATGACGGCCTTGATCTTTGTTAATATTTCTTGCCAGGATTTTTATTACTTTAATATTGTTTACGAAAGCCTCCCATACGGCACACTGGGACATTTTATACTTTGGCTCCTGGGATCGATTCCCTTGATCTGGGGGCTCAGTCGCTTGGAAGATTGGCTTTGGCGGACATATTTCTCGGGTTCAATCCGCCGCCACATTACTTTCCTGCTCCTGACGGTGGGCCTGGCCTTCCTGATTTATTTTCCTGCTTTTGTCCGCGACTTCCAGAAGGTTTCAGACATTAATTCGGCGACCTGGATTTATTTGGCCCTGACCAACCTTCTCTTATTGATTTTCCTGATTTTTGCGGCGGCCCTCTTCTATCAGGGCACGGAGAGGATCCGCCAGGCGGAGCGCCAACAAGCTGAGCAACGCTTGGATGCGGAGTATGGGCGCTTAATCCGCCAACAATACAAGGAGATGCGACGCTTTCGCCATGACCTGAAGAACCTCTTAGTGGGCTTCGGAGGTTATATTGAGTCCCGGAATTGGGAGGGCTTGGCGAGCTATTACCAGGCGCTGAAAGCAAGCGGGACCAGTTTGGACCTAGCGGAAGACCACCCCATCTTTGATTTGGTAGACTTGCCGAATGATGCCTTGAGGGAACTGGTCCAAACCAAGCTGAGCTTAGCCTTGGCCTACGATATCCCGGTCCATGTCGAAGTGGCCGAGGACCTGCCCCAGATCCAGGATGGCGTGGCGGGCCTGGTTCGGATCGTTGGTATTCTCCTGGACAATGCCATTGAGGAGTCTGAAGGCTTTGACCAGGCAGACCTGACCTTTGCGGTGGAAGCGGTGGAAGGCTATCTCTCCATTAGTGTGGCCAACCGCTGCCAGGATCCCGACCAAGTGAGGGCGGTTCTCCAGAAGACGGGCCAGTCGACCAAGGCTAGTCCGGGCCAAGACCGGGGCTATGGCTTGGTTAATGTTCAGCGCCTGAGTGAGGCTCAGGGGATCCAGCATTTTACCAGTTTTATGGGTGACATCCTGGTCCAGGAGCTCTTGATTGATTTGAATGCATAAGAAAAAGCGACCCTGTCAAGGAGGTCGCTTTTTATCTTAATGAGGTATAGCTTGATATTTAGCGGAGGGACATGAGAACGTCAATTTCGTCTTCGTTGAGGCCGACCATGGCTTCGCCTAGGTCATAGGAGACTTCAGCGATGACCTCGGGCTGGTCGTAGTGAGCAACGGCCTTGACGATGGCCTGGGCCCGTTTTTCAGGGTTGCCGCTCTTGAAGATCCCGCTGCCGACGAAGACGCCTTCTGCTCCGAGTTGGCGCATGAGGGCTGCGTCTGCTGGCGTTGCTACGCCACCGGCAGAGAAGTTAGGAACAGGGAGCCGACCTTCTTGGTGGACGAAGCGCAGAAGCTCGATTGGCACCTGGAGCTCTTTGGCCTTGGTGTAGAGCTCGTCTTCCTGGATGGCGCGGACACTGGCGATTTCTTGGTTGAGGGTGCGGAGGTGTTGGACGGCTTGGACCACGTCACCCGTCCCGGCTTCCCCCTTGGTTCGGATCATGGCTGCCCCTTCGCTGATGCGACGGAGGGCTTCTCCTAGGTTGCGGCAACCGCAAACGAAGGGCGTCTTGAAGTCGTGCTTGTTGATATGGTTGGCATTGTCGGCGGGAGAGAGCACTTCCGATTCATCGATATAGTCGATCTTTAGGGCTTCGAGAACTTGGGCTTCAACGAAGTGGCCAATCCGCGCCTTAGCCATTACAGGGATGCTCACCGCTTCTTGGATCTTTTGGATAATGGCTGGATCGCTCATCCGACTCACCCCGCCTGCCTTGCGGATATCGGCGGGTACGCGTTCGAGCGCCATGACTGCTACGGCACCTGCTGCTTCGGCAATTTTGGCTTGTTCAGGGTTGATCACATCCATGATGACCCCACCCAGTAATTGATCGTTAACTTCTTGGAATTTTGTCATGATTGGGCCTCCTTTTTCTAATGCATTTATTATAAAATAAGTCTGTAACCTTCTAAAGGTACAAAAGCTATTAAAAAAAGGGGTACAGATGTGATGTTATCGATTGACTTTAAGCCAGGCGAGAAACTTTATGAACAGATTTATGACCGTTTGAAGGCGGCTATTTTGGCTGGCTACTATCAGAGTGGGGACAAGCTGCCTTCCTTCCGGGCCTATGCCGACCACTTGGGCGTTAGCTTGAACACGGTCAAGACGGCCTACTTCCAGCTCTTGGAAGAGGGTTATATTATTTCTAAAGAACGCTGTGGTTTCTTCGTGGATAAGATCGAACTGGATCATCTGGGACCGAGAGAGGCGGTCTATCCCCAGTATCTTGCGGAGGTAAAAGAGGCGTCTGCTTGGCGTTATGACTTCTCGCCCTCAGCGGTTGACCTAGAAGGCCTGGCTCGGACCGGTCTCCAACAAGCGGCCAGTCTGGGAATGGCCCAGGCTAGTCGCTACCAGCAGGCCAATCCCTTGGGCGAAGTGCCCCTCCGCAATGCCTTAGCCCACTATCTCTATGAATTCCGGGGCCTGGCCACTTCGGCTGAAAATATCGTGATCACCCGGGGCTTTTCCCATAACTTACTGGCCTTAAACCAGGTCTTCGGCCATGCTTGTTATGGCCTGGAAGATCCTGGCTATGCGCTGAACCTAGCTAGCCTGCACGCGAATTTTGAGCAGAGGGAGAAGATCCCCATTGACCGCTATGGTTTCTCGGTTAAGGACCTGGAGCAGACCCCAGCCAATATTGCGGTGGTCTCTCCCAACCACCAGTTTCCCACCGGGCAAGTGATGGGGGTCCGCCGTCGCCAGCGCTTGTTGAACTGGGCGTCTGAGCGACCCGACCGCTATATTATTGAGGATGACTATGACTCCGTCTTCAAATATGCGGGGCGGCGGATTCCTGCCATGAAGGCTATCGACCGGGACGACCGGGTCATCTTATCGGGATCCTTCTCCAAGTCGATTGGGCCTTTTATGGGCTTAGCCTATATGGTCCTGCCAGACGCTCTCTTGGACACTTACGCAACTTGTGCAGATCTCGGCTTGACCCCCTCGATTGCTAGCCAGTTGACCCTCAGCCAGTGGATGGCGGAAGGAGCCTTCACCAAACATGTCAACCGGATGAATACCCATTACCGGAAGAAGCAGGGGCTGATCATCGACGCCCTCCAAGAGCTGCCGGGGCTATCTTTCACCCAGGCGGATACCGGCCTCTACCTGGTCTTTCGCTTAGACCCTGACTGCTATAATCTGAACCAGCTGACCCAGACCTGGCAAACAGAGGGGTTGAAGATCGACAGTGTGGCTAGCTATTGCCGCCAGCTGATCTGGCCCTGGGCAGACTATCTCCTCGGCCTGGGCGGCGTTCCCCTAGCTGACCTGCCCCAGGCGATGGAAGTTCTTCGTCAGAGTTTAGAGGGGAGCCGGGTGTGAGTTTTTACTAAATTTAAAAATGATATCCCCTTCTTTACTAGCACAAAAAGCTTTATAATTGAATAAAAAAGGGAAGGGGAAGCTCCTATGAGAATCCTAATGATCTTAGCCCTTTTATGGGGGATTCAGCTACTGATAAATCTTACCGGGCTCCGTTTATCTTTTGGGAAGGCTTTCCTGGATGCCCAAGCAAATAAACGCTGTCTGAAAATTTATCTGATTTTTTTAGTTAGTATGCTTGGACTGATCATCCTGGAAGTCTATGTCTTGCCGCTTGCTTTCTTCTGCTGTGTCCTTTCTCAATTTCTTAAAAGCTACTCCCGGACTTTAGAAGACCTCTATGTCGCGGGGACTACCTATCTAATTGTCTTTATCCCTCAACTAGTCTTTGTCTGGCAGATGGTGAAAAATTTGTTTCAAAACAAGGAGAGACGATTTAGCTTCAGTTGGTTTTTGACCATTTTCTGTATCCTTCTTCTCTTAACCACAGCCTGGGCCATCCTGATCCCTATCACGGCCATTGCCTTATATGGGGTGTGATGATTTGATCTCACTTTGTCTTTTTGTTAGTTTGAAAGTGAAAGCGAGGGAGATCGGTAATGAAGCGGATCGAAAAAATTATGAATGGCTATGTTGTTATTCTAGTGTGTATGATTTACTTCCTAGGACGCCTCTTGGATTTCGCTTTGGGGCAATCATTAAGTGAAGTAGTCTGGTCCTTTGAAAATTTCATGTATTTACTGGGTCTAGCGACCTATCTGTTTTGTTTAATCAAAATGAAGCGTGATGGGGTCATTGATAGTATTTGGTGATAAAATTTAGCTTAATTGCTATTTAGTTGAATAAAATTAGATTTTTGAATTATAAGATGAAGTCGTTTAAACAGTGTTTTTAATTTAGGTTGTCGGTATTAATAGCTGGTTAATTTTGAGCAGTAGTGGAGTTTTGGATGTGATCGTTAGCCATGAAAAAGCAAGGCCAGGGTGTAAAGGATAGCGGGAGAAATAGACCTCTGGAGCAAAGAGACAGAGAAGACTAAAAGTCTTCGACGGCTCTTTGTGAAGAGGAGCTATTTCTGCTAGCCTGAACCCGACTAGATGTGAATTACGGATAGTCGGCGTAAGCCGTTACTAGCCGTTTGAAGCTCGCTAGGCGAGAGACCTTGGCTCGAGCCGGTGCTGCTTTAGCTGTAGGAGCAAAGCGACGTACGGATAAAGTACGAGACGGCATTAGCCGTTCTCGATCCCTTAAAATTTAACGATCACATCCAAAACGGAACGGATGCTCACTCATGCGAATTGGTTTAGAAGTAAATAAAAGAGAAGCTACAATTCCAGTCTTGGCTTTGTAGCTTCTCTTAATTTATGTAATTTTTTACCGGTCCGAATTAATCTTGAGGTCCTTGAATTCAGGCAGGGCCAGGTTAAGGCAGACACCGACGATGGCGGCTAGGGCGGTCCCAGAGAGGGAGAAGACGCCGACTTGGAGGATGGCGCCGCCCAGACCTAGGACGAGCATGGCGCTGGCAATAACTAAGTTGCGGACTTGGTTGAAGTTCACCCGGGCTTCGATGAGAACCTTCAAGCCGTTGCTGGCGATGACCCCATAGAGGAGGATGGACATCCCACCTAGTACGGAGGCGGGGATGGTTGAGATGAGGGCAGTAAACTTGCCCAGGCAGCTCAGGATAATGGCGATGATAGCGGCATTGCGGATGACGCTAACAGAAGATACCCGGGTCAGACCGATAACGCCTGTATTTTCCCCGTAAGTGGTGTTAGCAGGCCCACCTAGAAAAGCAGAGACGGCCGTTGCCACCCCGTCCCCGATCAGCGTACGGTGGAGGCCGGGTTTTTTCAAGAATTCACGGCCACAAATTTCGCTAAGGACAGTGTGGTCGCCGATATGCTCAGAGATGGTAACTAGGGCGACGGGCAGGATGGCAATGGCTTCAGGACCGAAGTAGAAGTGATAGTTATCGAAGAAGGGGGTCTGGAAAGGGAGTTGGAATTCGGGGAATTGGAACCAGGCCGCTTCATGGACAGGAGTGAAATCCACGAGGCCCAGGCAAGCAGCAGTAATGTAACCGCCAATCAGGCCAATTAGAAAAGGAATGACCCGGATAAAGCCACGTCCGTAGACGTTAACGAAGGCACAGATTAGGAAAGTTACGACAGCGACCAACATCTGCTGCCAGGTCCCATCTGCAGTAAAACCCGCATTGCTGACGGCGGAAGAAGACAGGCTTAGACCAATCACAATAATCATTGGCCCAATCACGATAGGGGGCAAGAGCCGGTCGATCCAGCCGGTGCCCAGAGCTTTGACAAGGAGGGCGACCAACACATAGATCACACCAGTCAGAATAACCCCGGTCTGGGCAGCTGAAATGTCGCCGCCTAGTTGTTTAATGGCATAGGACATGGCCCCGATAAAGGCGAAAGACGATCCCAAGTAAACAGGAACTTGGTGCTTGGTTGCGAAGTGGTAAATCAAGGTGCCTAAACCACTACAGAAGAGGGCCACTGAGACGGGTAAACCCAAGATGAGCGGCACCAGAATCGTTGCTCCAAACATGGCGAAGACGTGCTGGAAGCTGAGCAGTAAACCCTCCGCAAAGGGCGGGGTGTCCTCAATATCAAAATTCATGCGTAACTGTTTGGTGTTCATTTCCATGACTTCATCCCTCCATAAGTCAATATCCAATCATTGATTAAGAGCCAGCCTAAAACTGGCCAAACTTTTGAAATTATACCGCATAAAAATCCCTTATTCAAGAGAAGGTTAAGAAAAAATTAAAAAAGAAGGGTGTGAGGGCGCGCGGTTAGCCTCCTTTCACTGGAGCAAGTCACCAGAGCAGTCTGCAAGACTGCGGCGGAGACTTGTGAAGTGACAAGAAAGCTGCGCGACCGAACCCGACTATAAGGGTGTGAGGGCGCGCGGGTAGAAGTGGAGGAACTTTCAAGTGAGCCCGATGTTAGTCACTAGTCCGCTAACCAAACGATTTATTCTCAATAATGAAAACAATCTAGCAAGGCCAAAGGGGCCTTGCTAGATTGTTAGTCCGTGGGGAAGTCTATCATATGCTAGCTTACAAGAGCAGCTTTACTGATTTGCCTCAATGATTCGAAACGAAAGGATTTTTGTCACATGCTTTTGGCCTAATCAATAGAAACAGCGGTCCCGCTACAGGTTACCATGAGCATGCCGTTATCTGCGCCAAGAACCTCATAGTCCATCTTAACGCCAACAACAGCATTGGCACCTAATTCCTCGGCCCGCCCCTTCATTTCGTTAAGGGCTTCTTCGCGGGCTTGATTGAGCTCCTCCTCGTAGCCTTGTGACCGACCGCCGAAGATATTGCGTAAGCCGGCACCGATATCTCTAAACATGTTAATCCCAGTAATCACTTCACCAAAGACAATGCCGTGGTAGGCTTGGATGTTTTTGCCTTCAATTTGGGCAGTGGTTGTGCTAATCATGAGGCCATCTCCTTTTCTATTTGTAAGTGCTTTCTATAGTTTAATCATAACAAAGAATGGCGCTAGAAAAAATACTGAGCTTTAAAATATTTTGTCTTGTGGGACTGTTGCCGATTCTATTTGCATGCAAAGTACTTGAGCGCTAATAGAGCACTCTTATTTGTACACAGGGCTTCCGGGTGTAAATAGAGACTTGTTATTTGTATATAGAGCAGGTGAAGGCAAATAGAATTCGGCTATCTGTATACAGAGCCATCGAGTGCCAAAGAATGCTGCTATTTGCATATAGAGCTGCTCAGTGCAAATTGGAAAACTGCAAGCTTCCTCACACCCTAGTCGGGTTCGAGGATGCAGAAAGGCCTCCTCTTCTAACCGCGCTCCCTCGCACCCTGGTATAGTCGGGTTCGCAGTTGCAGACTTGAAGTGACTTCACCCAATCGGAACGATCGGCTAAAGCCGCTCTTTTCCGTTTGGGCTCCAGTCATTCCAGTCTGAGCGCAACTGCTCACACCCTGTAGTCGGGTTCGACTTGGCAAACTTGGAGTGATTTCACAAATAAGAAACGAGCGAATGCTTCGCTCTTTTTCTTATTTGCTCCAATCATCCAAGTTTAAGCGCTAAGTCTCACACCCTGGTATACTGTTTGATTTTGGGGAGGATTTTTTCGCCAATGAGGATGATGGTTTTTTTGATTTCGTCGAAGGGCATGCCGCCGTTGTCGATTTGGGCAATGTAGCGTTGGTTTTGGTAGGCTTCGTGTTGGGCTAGGACTTTATCGATGATGAAGTTGGGTTCGCCGACGTTGATGACGCTGCGTTGGTCTTGGCCTTGGGCGAAGAGGCGTTTGGAGATGCCGCGTCCGTTAGCTAGGCGCAGACCCTGGTCGACGCAGGGGTAGTAGAGGCGGTAGGCTTCCTTCATATCTTCGCGGGGGAAGAAGAAGCCGCCGGTTGAGACGGGCAGGTTTTCTGCTCGGTAGCCCGCTTCCTTAGCTTGGCGGCGGTAGACGTCGATATGGATTTCATAGGAATCGATAGTGCCCGCCAGGTGAGCTAGTTGAAGGGGGACGCCGCGTTGTCCAGCGCGTTCAGCAGATCCTAAACTCCCACCGACAGCTTGCCAGATGGGAAGGCCCTGGTCAGGATTTTGGGGCCGGGGGATGATCTTTTGTTCCTTCAATTCAGGGCGGAAACGGCCTTGCCAAGTGATGGGGTTATTTTCGTTGATTGCTAGTAGGAGGTCGAATTTTTCATCGAAGAGGTCCTCGTAATCGGCGAAATCGTAGCCAAAAAGGTCAAAAATTCCCAGGCGTGATGCCCGACCGCCAACGATTTCCATCCGACCATCGGAAATTAAGTCGATCGTCGCTGCTTCTTCAAAGACACGGACAGGATCTGCCGTTGATAAGATGCTGGCGGCTGATCCAAGTTTTATCTTTTGCGTTTTAGCCGCAATAGCGCTGAGAATAACGAAGTGGGCCTGGGAGATGAAATAATCCTGGTGGGACTCGCCCAACATAAAGCAGTCCAAACCAGCTTCTTCAGCTAGGACCGCCATCTCGATAATTTCTTTGATCCGTTCCTGGACGCTGGTCTGCTGGCCGGTGAAGGGGTTGGGCATATGTTCACCTAGGCTGTAGAGACCGAATTCCAGGCCTTGACTGGGGTCGAATGAAGGCAGGATATGATGTGACATCTGAGGGCTCCTTTCTGTTTTTATCTTAGGAAAAATCGGGACTAGCTAGGCTTTGTAGCCAATCAAAATCTCTAAATCAATAGTCATTTCTGTGAGCTCAAGGGCTGCCTGCCGCTCTTGGTCTGAGGCGTGCCACATGAGCGGGGTCATCTGGATGAGCTCAGCTATGAGATCAGGTGTCATGGCGACTTGGTCATGGTAGTGGAAGCTCTCCATCTCTGAGAAGCTGTCTTGGAAACGTTGGCGGCTCTGGCTGGGATCTTGGGCAACGTCTTCTTGGTCGAGAACCAAGCGGCGGAGCTCGATGAGATATCTTGGCCCCGGGATGATCTTGATAAAGGGGGCGCCGGCCTTTAAGACCCGTTTTACTTCTTGGTAGTTAGAAGGGGAGAGGATGGTCAGGGCTAGGTCCAAAGTCTTGTCGGCGAGCGGAATCTGGGCCAGGTCAGCCACAGCCCAGAGTGCCTGGCTGGATTGCTTGGCTGCGCTTTGGATGCCAGCCTTGGCCAGGTCCAGACCCAGACTGTGGACTTCCTTGTCTCCGAACTGGGTCAAGAAGTCTAGCAGGTGGCTGCCTTCGCCTGTTCCCAGGTCGGCTAGGAAGATAGGGCCTTGGGGCAGTTGGGCAGCGATACTTTGGTAGGCCTGACTAAGGGCTTGCCCGTAGAGCTGGTTTTCGCCCATAACGACTTGGCGGGCTTGGAAGAGGTCAGCGGTATAGTGCTTCTCTTGGTGGTTGGGGGCTAGGTTGATATAGCCCTGCTTAGCTAGGTTGAACTGGTGGCGGTTGGAACACTGGAGGTCTGGATTCAGGCTTTCTTGGCAGAGGGGACAAGTGAGTCGTCCCTGCCAAGCTTGGATTTTTGCTTGGGCGCGTTGCTTTTTACTTTGCATAATAGGGACCTTTCCTTTAATATTAATCATGTGAGACTGTGACAAAAGTCGCTTAGGCCTGACTTTTGGAACAGCTTTTTGCAAAAAGTGTGTTATTTAAAAAGAGGTCAGATTTTTGTGCCAGCCTCTTTAGAGCTATCTTATCATAAATAAGAAGGTGTCTCATGTTTAGAAGAAAACGAATCTATGAAGCTATGGAAGAGTCGGATGGTTACCGGGTCTTGGTCGACCGACTCTGGCCACGTGGCGTTAAGAAAGAAGAGGCCCAACTAGATGCTTGGCTCAAAGAAATCGCTCCGTCTGCGGACCTGCGCCAGGTCTACCACCAGGGCGACTTGGACTTTGATACCTTTAGCCAGGCTTATGAAGGGGAATTAGAGGCGAATGAAGAGATCCAGGAAGCCTGCTTGGACCTGGCCCGCCGTGCGCGCGACCACCGGGTGACCCTCCTCTATGCCAGTAAGAATGAAGAGGAGAACCATGTCCTTGTCCTTGAAGCCTATCTCGCTTCGTTACTTAAGGGCATCCGGACAGACTTGGAGGGAGACTAAAGCATGAAACGAAATTATTATAGTTTAGGCATTGGGGGTTTGATGGCTCTGGTCGCCTTGCTACTGGAGCTACTCTTTCCGGATTCAGCTTTGGCCTTGATCTTTGGACGGCCAGCACCTTTTGCGACCGGTTGGCCCTATTGGCTTTACTTTGTCTTGATTATGGGACTGGCCTTCACCTTAATGACCAAGGCCTATGATTTAATCGATCTCCGCCTGCCAGGGAATGCCTTCTACAAAACGGTGGTCTATGTGGCCTGCGAGCTCTTGCTCTGGCTCTTGTATACAGCGGAGCCCCTGCCTCATTTGGATCTGACCAGCCTGACTATTAATCTCTTGAAGGGCTTTATTATTTTCTTGGTCCAGTATCAGTTAATTCGTCGCTACTTGGCCACCGAGCGCTACCATTACCAGCGTAAGGCCTTCCTGTATTGGCGGGGGATCGCAGTCTTTACGGCGAGTTTTGCGGTCTTTCGAACCCTGGGTAATCTCGCCTTCGACCTCTACCAATTGCCCCGCAACCTGATGGCCTTCTCCATCCTATGGGCCTCTTTGATGGGTTTTGCGCTGGGGCTCGTCTTTTGTTTCCTACAGAGGTATCTCAGTAAGCAGGACAAGAAGGGCAAGACCTTCCAGTTTAGCTTTAACTTCTTTAGTCCCCTAGTGATTAGCTACCATCTCTTCTTGGTCTTGAGTTATGACCTGGATGCGGTGGGGATTTTGATCCGGATTGCCCTGGATATCCTTGCGGTACTTGTTGCCAGCTGGATTGTTAGCCAGTGGCAGATCGACGAATTTATTGACTATGACCAAGCCGACAGTCAGACTTAAGGAGGGACCAAGATGATTAATATCAAACGTATGGGCATACTAGCTCTGGCCCTGATCCTGGCGGGTATCCTCTATGTCCTCTGCCAGAAACTGGGCCTGCCTGACTTCCTTACACGCGTCCTAGCTGCCCTGACCTGCCTAGGCCTCTACCTTTTCCTAGCTGACCGCTTGCTCGAGCAAAAATAAAACAAAGCGCCTTCCTCGATTGACTTCAATCGATCGAGGAGGCGCTTATTTGTTTGGGTACTTTATTAGCTAGGATGGGGTGGTTTAACTGCCAAGTCTCTCACCCTTATTAGTCGGGTTCGAGGATGCAGAAAGGGCTCCTCTTCGCAAAAGGGAACGACCGGCTACAGCCGTTCTTATCCCTTTTACTCCAGAGCTCCCTTTCTCCCGCATCCTCTTACACCCTTATTATAAATAAGACATGATGATATAGTTAAGGATAAAGAGGAGGCTGGCGCCCCAGATGACGGGGTGGACTTCTTTAGCGCGTTTGGTTACGGTCATGGTCAGGCAGTAGAAGATAAAGCCGGCTGCAATCCCGTTTGAGATGGAATAGGAGTAGCCCATGAAGACTGAGGCGAAGAAGGCTGGGACGGCGATGGAGAAGTCGCCCCACTCGACTTCACGGAAGGATGACATCATGAGGACGCCGACCAGGATCAGGGCAGGGGCCGTAGCGGAAGCTGGCACCAGGCCGATAAAGGGGGCGATGAAGATGCAGAGGAAGAAGCAGATACCGGTGGCTAGGCTGGTTAAGCCGGTCCGCCCACCTGCTGCGATGCCGACCGAACTTTCTGCGAAGACGGTGGTGTTAGAGGTCCCGAAGATGGCTCCCATGGAAGTCCCTACTACGTCACCGAAGAGGGCCTTGTCCAATTTTGTATTGGATCGGGTGTCTAGGTTATCGATATCTTCTTTGGAGAAGATGCCTGTAGCCCGCCCGGTGCCGATAAAGGTCCCAATGGTATCGAAAATATCGGATAGGCTGAAGGCGAAGATGGTCACTAGGACCAAGGGCAGGCGACTGGGGTCAGAGAAGAGGGAGAGGAGCCCTTCTGAACCAAAAGCAGCCCCAAAAGTGATACCGAGTTCCTTAAAGGAGTTGGCCAAACCCGCTTGGGCAAAGTCTACCTGCTGGAGGAGCGAAGGGTCAATAATCAGTTGGAGGGCAGTGGTCGCCACAATCCCGATTAGGATAGCCCCTTGGATATTCTTAGCCATCAAGATAACGGTCAGTACCAGGCCGAAGAGAGCTAGAAGGGTTGAGGGCTCGGTAAAAGTTGCGATTTGTGGTAAGGTTGACCCATTGCTTGAGACCGCTTGGACCCCAGCCTCATAGACTTGCTGGCCAGCATCATAAGGAGCGCCGTTAACCTGCGTGATGGCAGCCGCATCGGCTTGGAAGTGGATCAGGTTGGCTGACTTCACTCCGATATAAGCGATGAAGACCCCAATCCCTCCAGAAATAGCATGTTGGATAGATTCCG
Source organism: Aerococcus sp. UMB7834 (assembly GCF_030215145.1). Lineage (NCBI taxonomy): Bacteria > Bacillati > Bacillota > Bacilli > Lactobacillales > Aerococcaceae > Aerococcus > Aerococcus sp. UMB7834. The sequence goes on from NZ_JASOLI010000010.1 coordinate 38,284, forward strand.
GGATGGCGCTAATAATCACCCGACGGATATTGGTCACAGTGATGGCAATGTTGACCAAGCCGCAGATGAAGACCATAGCTAGAGCTTCCTGCCAGGTGAAGCCCAGGCCCATGACCACGGTGAAGGTGAAGAAGGCATTCAGTCCCATACCGGGGGCTAGGGCGTAGGGCACATTGGCGTAGAGGCCGATGAAGAGGGTAGCGATACCGGAAGCAAAAAGGGTTGCCAGAAAAACCCCTTGGTAGGGCATCCCCGTTTGTGACAGGATAGCCGGGTTCACGAAAATAATATAGCTCATGGCGAAGAAGGTGGAAATACCTGCCATGATCTCGGTTGACAAGCTCGTGTGGTTGGCTTCTAGTTGAAAGAATTCTGCAATTTTATTAGTCACAATGATTCTCCTTATTACGAATTTACTAATGAACGTCCTTATTATAGCGGACAAAGGAGAAAAAATAAAGGTAATTGCGAATATTTACATTTATAAAACTTATTAATGTTCGTCATTAGGAGGGTTACAATGAAAGAAATCTTATCTTTGGGGGATAGTTTGGTCGCTTGTGGCCGCAATCCCGATGATTTGACTAGCCTGGGCCACGGTTTTGTAGGTGCACTGGCTAAAGACCAGGCAAGTTATCGTTTTTTAAATGGTGGCTACAATGGGGCTCGTTTGGCTGATGTGAACTTTTATCTGTTGGAGACACTGGCAGGCTGCCAGAATTTGGCGGGAGTCATTCTTTGGCTTGGGATCAATGACCTGGGGCGCCAGCTGGGGACTTCAGACGGCGAATGGAACAATTTTGTATTATCTTGGCAAGACCAGTATGGCCGCCTGGTCACTTTATTACGGGCACAGCTTGGTTGGGATCTTCCTATCTTACTTTTAGCCCCTGTTGCTGTCCGAACTGAGCCGCGTCAGCTCGATTTGGTCCAGGCTGTCCGAGAGCTGGCCTCCTCCAGGCACTTGACCTTTGTAGATCCCAATCGATGGTTGACACCGGAAGATTTTATGCCGGATGGGATCCACCTCAAGGGGCGGGGCCAGGAGGAGGTCGCAAAGCATTTGGGAGACTGGGTCTCGCACTTAACTTAAGACAAAAATATGCTAAAATATAAAATAGAATGAATACGAGCTGTTTAAGCGGCTGCTACTGAGATAGGAGGACGGTATGGCGAAGGTAACGAACTTGACGTTGAGACACCAACTCATTTACCAAGTCTATTTAAGAAATTACAGCCCAGAAGCTAGCTTTAAAGCTTTAGAAGCTGATTTGGACCGTTTGAAGGACTTAGGCGTCGATTTAATTTTACTGTCGAGCATTTTTCCAAGCCAGCAAGAAACGGAAGGAGAGGGAGATAGCCTCTTCGTCCAAAGTTTTGATGAAATCGGGACAGAGTATGGCAGCATGGCCGACTTTGAGGATTTGGTCCAAGCTGTCCGACACAAGGGTATGAAACTGCTTTTGACCATGGAGATTGTGGCCCTGGCTATGGATGCTCCCTTGGTTCAAGAACGCCCTGACTTTTTCTTGCAGGGACTGGATGGGAACCTGTACAGCCGGCTTCCAGAAGCAGCCCCTGTTTATGACTTGAACTTCTCCAATCCTAAGATGTGGGATGCTTTGATTGAGCGAATGAAGTATTGGGCCCATTATGTGGATGGTTTCTATATTCCTCATTCCCAATTGATTCGCTCCGAATTCTTCTCTTCAGCTCGGGCAGAGGTAGGGGATGTCCACCCTTATTTCTACTGGCTAGGCGGCCAGATGTCGGGTTCGGAACTCCTTGACCTGCGCCTGCAGAATATTGACTTTGAAACAGAAGGAGAGATGTACAGCAACTTCGATGTCCTAGACATCCGCCCTCATGCTGGCCTTCTGGAACGTTACTATGACGGCTTGATGGACTTAGCTAATGTTGCCTTCCTGTTGAATATGCGCACTCTAGTTACTGCGTCAACCAGTGTCTTAAACCGAGGACTTGAATTAGAGGTGGGCCAACGTATCGCAGCCAAAGTGAAGAATTATTGCGAGTTAAGGAACTGGACAGCCTTTTCCTTCTTCCGTAAGGGCATCGCCCAGCTGATGATGGGTCAAGAGTACGGGACCAAAGAGCGGATCCCGATCCACGAAAAGAAAGCTATTACTTGGGATAAGCCCTATGATCTGACAGCGATGATCCGCCAGCTCATGCAATTGAAGAAGCGGGAAGTCTTCAAGTCGGGCTACTGTTTCCACCAGGCAGCGAGTGATGACTGGCTCTTGGTGAGCTATCACTTTTATAACCAGCACGTTTTTGGCCTCTTTAAGTTGAGAGGGGATACGAACGATGAGATTGAAGTTGAACTAGGGATTCCTGAAGGTAAATATGCTAATCTCTTAGGGGAGGGGCACTATGAAGCCAAAGAAGGACGAATTCATGTGACAGAAGGACCAATTATTATCTCCTATGATGGGGATATTCGAGTACCGCGCTAATAGAGAAGGAGATGCTTAATGTATAAACTTGCTGCTTTTGATATCGATGGCACCCTGGTAAATGATGAGAAAAAAGTTACCGAATCAACCCTCAGAGGCTTAGCCCACCTCCAAGACCAGGGCGTTCATGTGGCGATTTCTACCGGCCGTCCCCTCAAAGGTGTCCACAAGGTCCTTGACCAGATCGACCAGGACTTGGTAGACTATGCTTCCTGCTTTAATGGCAGTGTGATCTACAACCTTAAAGAAAACCGCATTATTTTTGAGAGCTATTTAGAAGTTAGTCAAGTCCATGAAATTACCCGCTTTGCCTTGGACCACGGGATGGATGTCCACGGTCACAGCGACAGTCAGGTCTTGGTACACCGCGACCCTGTTGATCAATATGTGGGTGTTGAATCGGGTATCCTCGATATGCCGATCGCTCAGATAGACTTCCTAGCCGATGATGTCCACTTCCCTAAGTTGATGATTACCGGAGCAGCCGAACGCGTTCTTGAAATCGAAGGAGCAATTCCGAGCGACTGGTACCAACGCTACAACATCGTCAAGAGCGAACCCTACTATCTCGAATTCAACCCTAAAGAATCCAGCAAGGGCCTGGCCCTCAAACACCTCTGCGGCATCCTAGACGTTGACCAGTCCCAAAGCATGGCCTTCGGAGACCAAGAAAACGACCTCTCCATGATCGAATGGGCAGGCTGCGGCATCGCCATGGGCAACGCCATCCCCGCCCTCAAAGACATCGCCAACTACGTCACCCACGACAACAACACCGACGGCATCGAACACGCCGCCAAAACATTGATGAAGTAAAGGGTGTGAGCAAGAGCGCTTAGCTTTGGATGCTTGGAGTAAGTTGGAATAAGTGCAAGTCCGCTTGCACGTTTCTAACTTGCGAAAGCACGCCAAAGCTGCTCTTGCGAACCCGACTACAAAGGGCGTGAGAGGATGCGGGAGAAAGGGACCTCTGGAGTAAAAAGCCAGAGAAGGCTGAAAGCCTTCGATGGACTTTTATGAAGAGGAGCCCTTTCTGCATCCTCGAACCCGACTAAAAAGGGTGTGAGCAAAGGCGGTTAGAAAGGAATGAATGGAGGCAAAAGGGATAAGAACGTCTTTAGCCGGTCGTTCCCTTTTGCTGAAGTCACTTCCTTTCTGCCTTTGCGAACCCGACTAAAAGGGTGTGAGGGCGCGCGGGCTAGCGGTCAGCTCATTCATGCCCATTGCCAGTCTTTAATCCACAATTGAAGTTTTTGAGTGTGGGTTGGTCAGTTTCAACCCACAAACGAGGCCTAGGAGTGTGTGTTGGCGCGCTCCAATCCACAAATGAGACCTTTGAGTGTGTGTTTACCCATTCTAACCCACAAACGAGGTCCAGGAGTGTGGCTTAGCAGCCTTCTATACCCAAACAGGAGCCTCGAAACTGTCCAGTAGGGGTCAAGATGCCAGGAAATCGCTTAACGATGCAGATAAAGGAGGAAGTTTAGCTTGCTCGAGAAAATTTATCATATTTTTCAGTCTTATGAAGCCCAACCTCTGGGGATTGACAAGTATTACGCAGTCTTAATTCCCTTAGTTGTCATTGACGAAGAGCTTTATATTCTTTATGAGAGTCGGGCGGCCGATATTTCCCAAGGAGGGGATACGTCTTTTCCTGGTGGCCGGGTCGAGGAGGGTGAGAGCTTTAAGGAGGCCGCGGTTCGTGAAACAGTGGAAGAATTAGGCTTAACTCCCGATAAAATTGCGCTTTTGGGTGAGATGGATTATGTTGTGGAGCGCGACCGAGTGATTGCTTGCTTCGTGGCCCAATTGAACATTGATAGCTTGGAAGACTTAGCGGTCAACCCGGATGAAGTGGCCTATCCTTTCCTGGTGCCCTTCATGAAGCTCTTCCGCCAAGAAACCAAGACCTATACCTTTAGCCATGAGCTCCAGATCGACGCGGACTTTCCCTATGAGAAGATTCCTGGGGGCAAGGCCTACCCCTTCCGTAACCGTCAAGTAACGGACCAGGTGCCCTTCTATGATGTGGATGATGAAGTCCTCTGGGGTTTAACTGCCCGGCTCACCGAACGCTTGATGGACATTGTCCGAACGGGCGAGGCCGATATTTTTTCTGGAAAGCTTTGATTAGACTGAGGAGACACTAATGCACGAAAAAAAAGTCTACCGCCTAGCTATTGTCAGCCTCCTAACGGCTGTCTTGTTGCTGCAAACCTTTATCCCTTGGCTGGGCTATATTCCTTTAGGGCCCATTAGTATTACCATTGTTCAAATTACCGTCATGCTCGGTGCCAGCCTCTTTGATAAGCAGGTGGGGACCATGCTGGGGGGGATTTGGGGTGTCCTGGCTTGGTTGCGCCATTTGGTTCAACCGACCGTGGTTTCGCCGGTCTTTATTAACCCCCTAGTTTCGGTCCTGCCCCGGCTTTTGACCGGTTTTTTGACGGCGGTTTTAGCCAGCTACTTGAGGAAAAAGTTCTCTGGACGCTGGGTTTATGCCCTGATTGGAGCTGTGGGCGCCCTTTGTAATACGGGGCTCGTGATGGGGGCTATCTACCTCTTTGCCCGGGCGGCTTATGCTCAGGCCTTGGGAGTGAGCGAATCGGCCATTGTATCGATCATCTTAGGAGTGGTCCTGACTAACGGCTTAGCTGAGATGCTGGCCTCTGCCCTGGTCTTGCCCCTGCTCGCCCAAGCCCTTCAAAAAGTACTCAAATAAAATTTTACTCAGAAAAGGAAGCGATTGTAATGAAACACTGCAAGGAAACGCGTGTTGTCCAAACCCACCGAATTATGCCCCAAGAAACCAACAGCTTCGGCAATATGTTTGGGGGCCAGCTCTTGTCCCTCGTTGACAATAGTGCCTCCGTCTCGGCGTCGAGGATGTCGCGGACAGTTGTCATGACGGCAGCTATGGATAAGATGAACTTTCTTGCGCCCCTCCCCGAAAATGATTCCGTCTGCGTGGAGAGTTTTGTCTCCGGAGTGGGCAAAAAGAGCTGCGAGGTGTTTGTCAAAGTCCTCGGGGAACACTTAGCCACGGGTGAACGTTATATTGCGGCGACTTCTTTTATGACCTTTGTCGCGATTACGGATGACCCCGACTTCCATATGCCGGAGATCGTGGCAGATAGTGAGGAAGAAGTAATGATTTGCTCGGGCTATGACCAGCGCCGGCAAGAACGACTCAACCAGCGCCAAGCCGACCAAGCCCTCCACGAGAAGTTGACCAAGCAAGTCTTCTGGTTGGATGAAGACTACTATAAGTCCGGAAATTAGAGTTGACTTTCTTTCGAAATTCGGTCACAATAGAAGCAAGCTGCAGACCAGTAGTGTTGCTATGGGTGAAGAGAGTGTTTGGTGCTGGGAAAACACCCCCGCTGGCAAGATGAACCTCCTGCATATTACTGGCTTGGAAACAAGCTACGGGGCGCCCCGTTACGGCGCAATGAGTGAAGTGATAAACTTAACGAAGGTGGTACCGCGGATTTTCCGTCCTTTTAGGATGTGGGAATCTGCGTTTTTTTATGGAGAGAGAAAAGGAGAGACAAATGAGTCAAGAAGAAACAAACTTACAACAAACTGATTTTTCCAAGTGGTACTTACAAAGTATTCAGAAGGCCGACCTATTTGCCTATGGGCCTGCTCGGGGGACCATGATTTTCAAGCCCAATGGTTATTTCTTATGGAAACAAATTAAAAAAGCCCTGAATGACCAATATGAAGCGAGTGGGGTAGAAGAGGTTTACTTCCCTATGCTGATCCCCCAAAGCTTCTTTGAGAAGGAAGCCGACCACGTGGAAGGCTTCGCCCCTGAACTGCCTTGGGTGACTAAGGCGGGTGACGAAGAACTAGAAGAACCCCTCGCCCTTCGCCCAACCTCAGAGACCCTCTTCGGCAATGCCATGAGCGACTGGATTAATTCTTACCGCGACCTACCGATGGAACTTAACCAGTGGGCCAATGTCTTCCGCTGGGAGAAACGGACCTTCCCCTTCCTGAGAACTTCTGAATTTCTCTGGCAAGAAGGCCACTGTGCTTATGCGACAGCTGAAGAAGCCCATGAGCGGGTCCTCCACTTCTTGAAAATCTACCAAGATGTTGTGGAGAACCTTCTGGCTATGCCGGTTTATACAGGGGAGAAGACGCCTTCTGAACGTTTTGCTGGCGGGGATAATACCTATTCTCTTGAAGCCATGATGAAAGATACTAAGGCTGTTCAAGCTGCAACTTCCCACTTTTTAGGCACCAACTTTGCTGAAGCTTTCGACATCAAGTTCTTAAATGAGGATAACGAACACGTTCACGCTTATACCTCCTCTTGGGGCGCTTCGACTCGCTTGATTGGGGCCATGATCATGACCCACGGCGACGAAAAAGGAGTTGTCTTCCCACCTAAGATGGCTCCTGTCCAAGTGGCCCTCCTACCCGTCGGCAACCTGAAGAAGAACCCTCAAGTCCTTGAAAAATTGCGCGAAATAGAAGCAGAATTGAAGGCAGCGGGCTTCCGCGTGAGCTTAGATGATTCCAATAACTCACCTGGCTACAAGTACAATGAAGTGGAAGTGAAGGGGGTTCCTCTCCGTCTGGACTTCGGCCCTCGTGATATGGAAAATAATAGCTGCATGATCAAGATGCGCGACCAAGATGACAAGGAAGCTGTGGCTTTAGACGACCTTGTCGCAACGGTCCAAGACAAGCTAGACGCTATGCAGACGCGCCTTTACGAAAAAGCTGACCAATTCCGCAAGGCCAACGAGCACTATGATATCGACACCATGGAAGACCTCCAAGCCCACCTCGATAAGTGCCATGAAGAAGGCCAATACCCAGGCTGGGTGCTAGCTGGTTGGGACGGTACGGAAGAATCCGAAGCTGCGGTTAAGGAAGCTACAGGTTTTACCACCCGGAACATTCCTTTCCATGCTCCTGTTGAAAAAACCGTCGACATCTATTCAGGTAAACCTGCCAAGTATACAGTTTGGTATGCTCGTGCTTATTAATTAGAATCTAGAAAAGCTGAAAGCCAGCAAAACACCCCTAATGGGGTTGTTTTGTTGGCTTTTTCTGGTTGTTAGCGGGGAGTTGATCGCGAACTTTTTAATGAGATGTTTGTTTGTGAGTAGGGGTTGGCAAGTTGCGAATGATGATCTTGTTTGCGAGTAGGATCTTGGCAAGTTGCGAATGGGACCTCCGTTTGCGAGTAGGATCGCTCCAACTTGCAAACGAGGCTTCGATTAGCAAATAGAGTCGCGTCAACTCGCAAACGGAGCTCTGATTAGCAAGTAGACTCGCACCAACTCGCGAATGGCCCCTTGCTTAGCAAGTTGGTCTCCCGCTAGGCAAGCTGCTTGGCCTCACCATAAGGAAAACAAGCTAGCGAGGGTTTGCTAGCTTGTTGATCCTTATATTATGTTTTTATACATTGATTGTGCTATGTTTCTCTTGGAGTTGGCTTGAGCACCATCCTCCGCACCCTGTAGTCGGGTTCGCAAGAGCAGCTTTGGAGCGCTTTCGCAAGTTGGAAAGGTGCAAGCGGGGCTTGCCCTTATTCCAACTTACTCCAAGCATCCAAAGCTAAACGCTCTTGCTCACACCCTTATAGTCGGGTTCGATCGCGTAGAAGTGGCTCTTCTTCACAAAATCCCTGCGAATTCTTTCAGTCTTCTCTGGTGCTTTGCTCCAGAGGTCCACTCCTACCGCGCACCCTCACACCCTTATAGTTGGGTTCGACTTGGCAGACTCGGAGTGATTTCACAAGTAAGGAACGAGCGAATGCTTCGCTCTTATCCTTACTTGCTCCAATCATCTGAGTCTAAACGCCAAGTCTCACACCCTTATTTTATTTCGATCCAGGTGTTTTGTTTGATTTCGGGGAAGGGCTTGTCTTCGAGGTAGATGGTGCCGGGGATTTCGGCTTCTGTTGCACCGTTGGCTTTGAAGGTGACGTGGTTGATGGTGCGGAGGTTTTTCTCAGCGATGTCACCGACTGCGGTAATTTCGAAGCACTGGCCGGAGATGCAGAGACATTGGCCGGCTTCGATGTGGCCTGGGAAGTCGATGTCTGTGATGAGGACACTGTAGTTTTTGACTTCGGACATGACATCAGCGTTGGAGAATACGAGGAGGAGTTTTTCTCCGAGGAAGCGGTCGACAGCTTGGCCGACATTGGCGATTTTGGCTTTGAATTGTGTTGGCATATTGGGTCTCTCCTTTTTATTTAAGCCTGAGCTAAAAAATCTTTTCTCTTCAAGTATAACTTAGTCTTATAGCAATGACAACGCATACATTAGAAAAAACATTTAAAAAAACGAAGTCTGCAATGCGAGACTTCGTTTGTCTTAAACTTATAGGAGTCCAGCCAATCCGGGTAACCAGAGTGAGATGGCTGGGATGTAGGTGACGAGGAGTAAACCAGTGAGGATTGCTCCATAGTAGCTGAGCATGTAAGGCATAACATCTGCCAGGGTCGACTTGCCGACGCGGATGGCGACGAAGAGGGTGTTGCCAACGGGTGGGGTGATATTCCCGATACAGAGGTTATAGACCATAATAATCCCAAAATGAACAGGGGACATGCCAAAGGAAGTGGCAATGGGTAAGAAGATGGGCGTGAAGATTAGGATAGCTGGGGTCACGTCCATAAAGGTCCCTGAGATCAAGAGGATAATATTAATGATCAACATGATCGCAAGGGGGTTCTCAGTGATGCTGAGGAGGGCTCCAGCGATGGCTTGGGGAATCCCGGTGAAGGCCATAACCCAGCTGAGAATATTTGAAACTCCAATCAGGAAAACAACCATCCCGCTGGTTTCAGCACTGTCGACTAAGATCTTGTAGAGGTCTTTCAAGCCGATGGACCGGTAAACCACCACGGAAATAAAGAGGGCATAGATGACGGCAATGGCAGAGCCTTCTGTGGCAGTGAAGACGCCAGCGATGATCCCGCCAATCACCACGATAATGAGGGAGAGGGGGAGGAGGGCATCTAAGGTTGCCTTGCCGAGACGCTTCCAGTCAAAGGGGCGTTGGTCGCCCAGATAGCCTTTTTTGCGGGCCATAATGAAGGCGACGACCATACAGGCTAGAGTCCAAATCAAACCAGGTAGGTAGCCGGCCATGAAGAGGGCAGCCACCGAAGTTCCTCCAGAGACGAGGGAGTAGGTGATGAGGGCATTGGATGGAGGAATTAGGAGCCCACTAGGAGCTGAGGCCCCGTTGGTAGCGGCGGCTAGGTTCATGTCGTAGCCTTGCTCGCGTTCGCCATCCTGAACCATGCCGCCAACTGCTGCCGCGGCTGCTGCGGCTGAACCTGAGATGGCGCCGAAGAGGGCATTGGCCCCCACGTTGGTGAGCAGGAGCGAGCCAGGGATCTTACCTACGATGGCTTCCACGAAGTTCACCAGGCGCTTGGCGATCCCTCCCTGGTTCATGATGTTTCCTGCCAGAACGAAGAAGGGGATCGCGACTAGGGTAAAGGTTGAAGTTCCTGAGAAGATCCGCTGGGCCGCCGTAATGACAGTAGTTTCTAAGGACATGGTAGGTAGGATCGCGCCAATCGCTGAAATCCCAATCGCAATGGCAATCGGAATTCCCAAGACCAAGAGGATGGCCAAGAGGGCGATCATAATAATTAAAGATTGAATAGCCATTAGATGTCTTCCTCCTTCTTAGCAGAATCAAAAGCAGCGAGGGGTTTTTGGTAGATGTCATAAATGTTAAGCACACTGTAGAGGGCAATGAAGAGACCACTCAAAGGGATCACTGCATAGAAGTAACCCATCGGCAGCGGCAGGGAGGATGACATCTGCCCCATCGTAAGGGAAGTGATTTCAATTCCGCCATAGATTAAGACCACAACAGCAAAGACAAAAATCAAGGCTTCGCTGAAGAGGTTGAGGGCTTTTTGTGTCTTGGCTGAGAAACGTTCTAGGATAACAGGGATATTCATGTGTTCCCGCTTGCCGAAGACATAGGCAGCCCCGAACATGGTCACCCATGCGAACATATAAGAGGCGAGCTCTTCTGACCAGGTCGATGGGGCATGGAGGAGGTAGCGGGTGAAGACTTGCCAGACGGTTAAGAGTGTCATCAAGCCTAAAGTTAGGGCGTTGAAGACACGCATGATCTGGTCTAGAATATGTCTAATTTTTTGCATCTGCCTGCGCCTCCTTGTCTTCAGCCTTGACGGTCTTAGCCTTTTCTTCGATTTGTTTGTAGATTTTTTCTAAGGAAGGATTGGCCTCAAGGACTTCTTTGTGAAGAGGCATGACCGCTTCACGGAAAGGTGCTGTATCGGGATAGTTGAACTTAACCCCCATGTCCTTTTCAGCTTTTTCCTTGGCTTCTTCTACTTTTTCTTGCCAAGCCTGGTGTTGGGTATCCTGCATGATCTGGAAGCCATGGTCGAAGATTTTTTTGTCTTCAGCTGGTAATTCGTCGAGGAAGCGGCTGTTAACGATCACTTCGTCTGGAATCATTTGGTGGAGGGTATAGGAATAATTCTTCACAATATCTCCGTGGCCGTTCTCGGTTAGCGCGAGCTCATTGTTCTCCGCTCCATCGATAACGCCCGATTGGATGGCGGTGTAAACATCTCCGAAGCCCATTGGTGTAGCAGAGCCACCGAGGAGTTCCATCATGCGGACATTGGTAGGGGATTGTTGGACCCGGATCTTGAGCCCTGAGAGGTCAGATGGTTTCTCAATCGGTCCCTTGGTCACATAGAAGTTCCGGGTACCAGCATCTAGCCAGGCCTTGGTGATAAAGCCTGATTCTTCTGTCCCGTTGAAGATGGGCCCGACAATTTCAGGGTCATTCATCACGGCATGGTAAATCTCTGGGGTTTCGAAGAGATAGGGCAGGTTGAAGATCTGGAACTGTTGGTTGAAGGTTTCCAGGATCGAGTTGGATGCCACTGTTATCTCAATCGCCCCGGTTTGGGTGAGCTGGACCATATTGGTTTGGGTTCCTAAGAGCTCACTGGGGTAGATCTGAACATCATACTTGTCGCCCAATTCCTGCTCGATATATTTCTCGAAAGCTTCCATCCCGATATGGGTGGGGTGGTTGGATGATTGGTTATGGGCGATGCGGATAATCCGCTGTTTTTGTTCGGCCTGCACTTGCTCAGGCAAAACAAGCATGACAAGGACGCTTAAAATACTCACAATAATAGCAAATTGACTCAGTAAACGCCGCTTTCTCATGTCTAATCACACTCCTTCATAATAAATAGAGCCACCTAGCCAGAAGCTGGTGACGCTTACACACTATTATACAATAAATCTTTGAAGAGGTGTTAATCGTTTTCATTAATTATTTCTAAGATTATGAGAGTTGGGGGTGATATAAATCATCAGAGCGCTTGGCTGAAGTGGACGGGATTATTGGCTCCTGCTCAAAGTGAGCTGCTAATAGAAAGCTTCTTTAATGACTAGTCGCTAGCACGAAAGGATAGAGAAGTAAAAAAACTAAGAGGCTAGAACAAAAGATCCAGCCTCTCTATAGCATGCCCGTAAAAAAATTATTTCTTTCTCCCGCATCCTCTAGTTGGGTTCGGTCTGGCAGAAGTGGCTCCTCTTCTACCGCTCTTCCTCACACCCTTAGTCGGGTTCGGTCTATCAATCCACACTCGCAAGCCCTGATTGAATGTTGAACAGAGTGAATCCACACTTGAGGATGTTGTTTGTGTGTCGGTCGCCGTCAACCCACACTCGGAGCATTTGATTGAGTGTCGAGCAGAGTGAATCCACACTTGAGGGCATTGTTTGGGTGTCGGTCATTGCCAAGCCACACTCGCAAGTTCTGATTGTATGTTAGCTAGTAGTTGTAACCGAGTCACCAGCCCTCACACCCTTAGTCGGGTTCGGTCGCGCAGCTTCCTTGTCACTTCACAAGTCTCCGCCGCAGTCTTATAGCCTGCTCTGGTGACTTGCTCCAGTGAAAGGAAGTTACCCGCGCGCCCTCTCACACCCTTAGTCGGGTTCGCAGAGGCAGAAAGGGAGTGACTTCAGCAAAGTGGAACGATCGGCTTGCAGCCGCTCTTATCCTATTTGCCTCCAGTCATCCCTTTCTTAGCGCCTCTGCTCACACCCTTAGTCGGGTTCGCAAGAGCAGCTTTGGAGTGCTTTCGCAAGTTGGGAACGTGCAAGCGTGGCTTGTACTTATCCCAACTTACTCCAAGCATCCAAAGCTAAACGCTCTTGCTCACACCCTTAGATCTTGGCGGAGGGCTTGGTAGAAGTCGGCAGTGCTGGCTGGGCCGCCGAGGTCTGCGGTTAGGTTCTCTTTGCGGCTGAGGACTCGGTCCAGGCTCTGGCGGATGCTTTGGGCGCAGTCGTCTTGGCCGATGTGGTCGAGGAGGAGGCAGGCGCTCAAAATCATGGCGGTGGGATTGGCCTTGCCTTGGCCCGCAATGTCTGGGGCAGAGCCGTGGACAGCTTCGAAGATGGCTAAGTTGTCACCGATATTGGCACCGGGAACCAGACCCAAGCCACCGATCAAGCCTGCCATGAGGTCGGAGAGGATATCGCCGTAGAGGTTTTCCGTGACGATGACATCGAATTGCTTGGGATTGATGACCAACTGCATGGCCATGTTATCGACCAAGACTTCCTTGAGTGGGATATCGGGATAGTCTTTAGCGACTTGGCGTGCGGTATCCAGGAAGAGGCCATCGCTGAGTTTCATGATGTTGGCCTTAGTGACTACTGTGACATGTTGGCGCTGGTGCTTTTGGGCATAGTCGAAGGCCTGGCGGATAATGCGTTCGGAGGCATGGCGGCTGATGATCTTGATGCTGTGCATGACGTCATCAGAAACCTTCTCTTCGACACCAGCATAGAGGTCCTCTGTATTCTCCCGGAAGAGGACCAGGTCCAGATCATCGAAGAGAGAGGGGACTTGGCCGAGCGAGCGGACCGGACGGAGGTTGGCGTAGAGGTCATACTTCTTGCGCAAGGCCACGTTGGCACTGCGGAAGCCAGTTCCAATAGGCGTTGTCATGGGGCCTTTGAGGGCTAGACCATTGGCTTCAATGCTTTGGAAGACCGCTTCAGGGATAAGCTCGCCCGTCATCTCATAGACGGCTTGACCAGCTTGGCGGATTTCCCATTCGATATCGGCACCGGCTGCTTCTAGGACTTGGACGGTGGCATCGGCAATCTCAGGGCCGATGCCATCGCCAGGAATCAATGTGACACGTGTCATTTACAATCGCTCCTTTATTTATTTTTATCTATATTATGACAGAAGCAGGAAGTGATTGCGAGCGCTTTCTTGACTTGCTAGGCGCTTGGGGAGGTGATAAAATGAAAGCAATGCAATTGTTTATACAGGGTGTGAGACTTGGCGCTTAGAAAGGGTTGGCTGGAAGAAAAGCGGATAAGAACGGCTTTAGCCGGTCGTTACGCTTTTCTGAAGTCACACCCTTTCTGCCAAGTCGAACCCAACTACACAGGGTGTGAGACTTGGCGTTTAGCTTTCGTTCACTGGAGCAAGTCACCAGAGCAGTCTGCAAGACTGCGGCGGAGACTTGTGAAGTGACACGAAAGCTGCCAAGTCGAACCCAACTAAGAAAGGGTGTGAGCAAGAGCGCTTAGACTTGAATGATTGGAGGCGCATCGAAAAAGGCTGACGGTAGTCAGTCGTTTCGGTGAGCTGAAATCACTTCAAGTCTGCTCTTGCGAACCCGACTAATTTGGAGGATATGAAATGAAAATCAAAGCAATCGAGCGGATGGTTCTCAAATTTTTACTCTTGACGGCCTTGCTCGTTTTAATTATTGTCAACTGGCAGAGTACCCTATCGATCTTTGCCACCTTGCGTGGCGTGGCCTACCCCTTGATCTTGGGCTGTGCTATTGCTTATGTGGTTAACATCCTAATGAATAAGTATGAGAAGTGGCTCTTCCCCAATACGGAGAAAGCCTGGTTGGATGGTTTGCGCCGGGGACTGGCCATGGTCTTAGCCTTCTTAACGATTATCTTAGTAGTGATCTCTGTATTGATGTTGGTTGTGCCTCAGGCGGTGAATGCGGTAACGACTTTTATCTATGCCGTACCAGCCTTGATTCGCGACATCGAACGGTTTTTCTTTGACCTGGCAGACCGCTTCCCCCAAGTCCTTACCATGATCAACCGGATTGATTTCGATATTCAAAACATTACCCAACGCTTAGGCCAGGCAGCGACCAGCTTTGCCCAGTCTACTCTCCAGTCCCTACTTTCCATGGCGGCGACTTCTGCTTCAGCCGTGATGAACTGGGTCCTAGGTTTGATGTTCTCGGTCTACTTGCTCTCATCCAAGGAGAAGTTGGGTAAGCAATTCCGCCACCTGGTGACCAACTATTGTACTCCCCGCCACAGTAACTTTATTCTGAATGTGGTTGGCTTGGCCCACCACAGTTTCTCTAACTTTATTGCAGGGGAAACCGTTGAAGCAGCGATCCTGGGTTCCCTGGTGGCAGCCGGGATGTGGGTCCTTCAATTGCCCTATGCCGGAATGATTGGGGCCCTAACCGCAGTCCTGGCCTTCATCCCTATTCTGGGGGCCTATGTGTCTGCCGGGATCGGTGCCTTGCTCCTCCTGACCAATTCCTTCTCCCAGATGGTCATCTTCTTGATCTTCATCGTGGTGATCCAACAATTGGAGGGAAACCTGATCTATCCCTTCGTCGTGGGGAACTCCATCGGCTTACCTGGCCTCTGGGTTCTCGTTGCTGTGACCATCGGTGGGGGCGTAGCCGGCGTCCTTGGCATGATCCTGGGCGTTCCACTGGCTTCCATGTTCTACCTCATGGTCCAAAAAGACATGCGCTACCGCGACCGCTTGCAAGGACCGGGATCCAGCCAAGACAAGGCTAAGATCCCTTTCCTCGAATCGCTTTACCAGTCTGATTACCTGGACCAGCTAGAGGACTAGATCGTATCTAGCTAGGAGCGAATATTACTCACCAACACGATTTGTTAAAAAATCAAATAAGCCTCCCCTCGGACCAATTCGGCTCGAGGGGAGGCTTTTAAAGCGATTATCTTTTGTGGCGACTAGCCCCCAAAAAATAGAAAGCAATAGTTTCTATTGGTGCTTAGCTAGTGACCCCATTGGATCCCATGGGGCGAGGTGGATCGGCTCTTGGTCGTACTTGCCTTGCCAGTCGCTTGGCAGGTAGCGGCTAGGTAGGGTGATTTGGTAGTTGTATTCGTCGAACCACTTGTCGGACATGCTGAAGATACCGTCGTCGCCGACCTTCTTACCCCAGCTATTTTCAACCTTCCAGTTGAGGGCTTGGCCGTCTGCATCTAGGTCCACGCCGACCAATACCATGGCATGGGTGAGGACGCTGACCCCGTAGTCGAGGCGGGCTTCTTTGCTGAGATTTAGGCTGTCGCCGAGAGTGGCTTCATAGTCGAAGAGCTCGGTGTCCATGATTCCCCACTTGCTGTAGCTGGACTTGCCCACATCGCAACCGAACCAGACAGGAACTCCATCCTTGATGGCTGCAATGGCTGCTTCCTTGAGCACATCGATCGGCGCATTGAGGTATTTGATCGGTTTTTCTTCGGCGATGGTGCCCAGATAGTCGACGGTGAAGGTCTTGCCATAGGGTTTGTCTTGGGTTGGGGCATTGATGAGGCTGACCATGTCTTCGGTCTCGATGCCGCCATATTGTTGGAAGAAATCTTGTGGTGTGAGCCCTTGGAGCTTGTGGTAGTCGCCGTCCTTGTCGCGGTAGCTGTAGTCGAAGACTTCAGGCACCGGACCCAATGCCTTGACCAGCAATTGGTAGACGAAGTAGAGTTGTTCGTCCCGCTTCTTGGCTAGGTCGTCTTGGCTTTGGCCAGCTTGAGCAGCTTGGCGGAGCCCATAGGCGAATTCCCGGAGCTTATTGTTAAGTGTTTCGTTAAGGAGGCGTGTGTTAGAAGAATGGAAGCTTTCCGGCATAATTTCTTTAGGAACACTCCCATATTTATTGAGGATACCGGCGAACATTTCCCATTGGCCGCCGTCTTCTTGGGGAGCTTGGAGGAGGTGCCAGATCAGTCGGTCATTGAGCTCGCGGTCGGCAGTTTCAATGATGCTGTTGAGGAAGTAATTGGCTTTCTCCAGCTTGTCCCAGAAGAGGGTATAGTTTTGTGAGAATTCGAAGCTTTCCAGGTTAAGTTTCTCCATCACATGGACCCGGGCCGTGTTGAGGGCAGAGAACATCCAGCAGCGGCCGCTCGATTTTTGGTCAGTGATTTTTCCCCGTTTGGTTTCTTCGGAGAAGGCGAAGGGATGGTGGCGGCGGATATCCGCATTCAGGCTGGCTTCTTGGATGCCGACCTGGTGAATGGCATGCTGGATGGCCCGGTTAGTCGGGTCTTTTTCATATTTTTCTTTAAAAACTTGTCTCAATTCTTGGTTAATCATTCGAATCGCTCCTTTATTAAGCTAGATTACAAGTCTTATTCTAACAAAGACAGGTCCAGTTGACAATTAGGCTAACCTAAAACAAGTGAAAGCTTAATAAAAAAGCGAATGCAAGTTCGCTTCTTTTTTGCTAGAATAGAGGCAGACTTTTTTTCGGATGGGGGTAGCGGAATGCAAGTTATTTTTTCTTTGATATTATTACTGAGCTTAGGCTTCATGTTCTACTACTGGCAGCGGAGCCTGACCAAGCGGCGGATTACGGCCTTCACAGCGCTCAATGGGGTTTTAGGCCTAATCGCGACCAATGACCTCAAGGCGGCTCTAGCGACTTTTGCTGTGCTGAGCGCGATCTTCTCGGCCTTGAATATTAGGCGAAACAAGCGCTGGCGGAATTTGGCGGTTATCCTGGCGGTGGTGTCGACAGTAATCCTCCTGGTGGTGTCGGCTAGTCCAGCGCCCCAGAACTTGCCCAGCGATTCGCCCCAAAGTTCCTCTTCTCAAGCCCAGCGCTCGGATCAGGCAGAGCGTACTAACCAGACGTCTTCCGCCTCCCGGTCGGGGGATGACCGGCTCCGCTATCCCGAACTGCCTGCCCAAACAGGGGAAGAAAGTGGTAACCTGCCTGGCAAGGATCGGACGGCGCCACCAGCACCTAATGATCCAGAGCCGGAAGCAGGGGGTGTGGTGCCCCAGGTTCCGGCTGACCAGACCTATGTGGCTGTCAACAGCAATATCCCCCACTTCAGCAACGCAGATATCTCCTCCACCCAGGCCTATGAGGACTACGGGCAATTGGATACTTATGGCCGGGTAACAGCGGCCAATGCGGTTCTCGGTCAGGAGCTCATGCCAGACGAGGACCGAGGGGATATTTCGTCGATTCGGCCGACAGGATGGAAGCAGGCCAAGTACCCGACAGTTGATGGGGGCTGGCTCTACAACCGTAGCCATCTGATTGGCTACCAGTTAACCGGCGAGAATGCCAATATCCGCAACCTCATGACGGGGACCCGCTACTTCAATGTGGAAGGTATGTTGCCCTTCGAGAACTATGTGGCCAATTATATTGAAGAGACCAACAACCATGTCCGCTACCGGGTGACCCCGGTCTTTGAAGGCGAGAACATGCTAGCGTCGGGGGTCTATATGGAAGCTTTCTCCATTGAAGATAATGGAGCGGGGATTAAATTCAATGTCTTCGTGCCCAACCGGCAACCCCAAGTTGCTATTGACTACCGGACAGGGGCAAGCCGTGGTCAGGAAGGGCCTTTAGAGAGGGATGACTTGCCCTCGCTCCCTCGAGAATAGAAGAATCATTATCTATTCAAAAAATCCAGCTGCAAGCAGACCGGCAGCTGGATTTTTGTGGTTAAAGTTTAAATGCTTAGAGATTAAAACGGTTAATAAGATGATTAGCAGGGTTTGGTGATGAGAAGAAGTGGCTTTCACACTCTAGTCGGGTTCGAGGATGCAGAAAGGGCTCCTCTTCACCAAAATCTATCGAAGACTTCCAGTCTTCTCTAGCTTTTGGCTCCAGAGGTCTATTCCTCCCGCTAGCCTTCACACCCTTGTATAGTTGGATTCAGGCTAGCAGAAATAGCTCCTCTTCACCAAAATCCGTCGAAGGCCTTCAGCCTTCTCTGGCTTTTGGCTCCAGAGGTCTATTTCTCCCGCTAGCCTTCACACCCTTAATTGTTTATCGTTGGCTTCTGGCTATCGATAGGGACTTCTTGATTGGTTCTTTCTGTTTGACTAGAAGATGTTTCAGGGTTTGCTTCGGGGCTTGAAGCCCCATCGGCATTGTCTTCGACGATGGGTTGGGTTTGGCCTGATTTGACTTCTTGGCTCTCTTGGCTAGCTGCTGGCTCTTCTTCGCGGCTCACCTTATTGCAAGCGACTAGGCTGAGAAGGGAGAGGAGGCAGAGCCCTAATTTCAATTGATTCTTCATATCTTTAACTCCTAATTTTTCTTTGTTTGATGGGTTCAAGCTTAGTCTATCACAGTTTTTTTCTGAAGGGGAGAGGTGAGAGGGGATGTTTTTAATTTTCAAGCTTTCGATTTGTAAATCTTAGGTGAAGGCTTGCCAGCTAAGCCGGGCGTTTTTGCCTGTTTTTTGTCTTTTTAGCGGACTTTTAAGTCCTATTTCTTTTAAAAGTGCAAGAAGCGAGCAAGTTGATTTTTCTTATCGCTTTTTGTGATGAAAAGATTTACATATCAATAAAAGAAGGGGCAAACTGCTTATAATGGATTTTATTTCAAAGGCCATGCCAGATCCGACGCTTTGGCATGGCCTGTATGGGCGATAAACTGAGCAATCTTTACAAGGCCTGCCAAAGAGTATTTGAAGACAAGAAAGAGATTTCTTATACTGGAGGCGCAATGAGCTCTCGGAGGCGTGCTAGCTTGATGATCCGCAAGCCAGACTTATTGTAGCCTTTCTTACAAGAAGTAAGATGTTTACTTTTGAACTTGTCATAAAGATGATAGAATAGAAGTTAAGAACATTGAATACTACTTGTAATCCAGAGAAGGGTGGTAAGTGCATGTTGAAGATTTACAACACCTTAACCAATCAAAAAGAAGCATTTAAAGCCATTGAAGACGGCAAAATTTCCATGTATGTCTGTGGACCCACTGTCTATAACTATATCCACATCGGCAATGCCCGCAGTGTTGTTGCCTTTGATACCATTCGTCGCTATTTCTTATACCGCGGCTATGAGGTCAACTTTGTATCCAACTTTACGGACGTTGATGATAAGATTATCAAGCGGTCCCATGAAGAAGGGATCAGTGCCAAGGAAGTGGCGGATAAGTATATTGAAGCTTACTATGGCGACACCGATGCCCTCAATGTCATGCGGGCGACCCGCAATACCCGGGTGGTAGAGACCATGGACGATATTATCGCCTTCGTCGAAGACCTGATTGCCAAGGGCTATGCTTATGAGCTTGAAGGCGATGTCTACTACCGGGCTCGCCGCTTCGACCACTATGGCTGCCTGTCCGACCAGTCGATTGATGACTTGCGCGAGGGGGCCAGCGAACGGGTAGGGATTGACTCCCAGGCCAAGAAGGAAGACAGTGTGGACTTTGCCCTGTGGAAGGCGGCTAAGCCAGGCGAACCTTCCTGGGAATCCCCCTGGGGCCAAGGCCGTCCCGGCTGGCATATCGAATGCTCGGTTATGGCAACCAAGTATTTGGCTGATACCATTGATATCCACGGCGGGGGCCATGACTTGATTTTCCCCCACCACGAGAATGAGATTGCCCAATCAGAAGCCAAGACTGGCCAGCCTTTTGCCCACTATTGGATGCATAATGGCTTTGTGACGATTGGTGATGATGGTGAGAAGATGAGTAAATCCCTAGGGAACTTCGTTTTGGCCCATGATTTAATTCAAGAAGTCGATCCGCAAGTTATCCGCTTCTTCCTATCCAGCGCCCACTACCGCAGTCCCCTTAAATTCAGCGAGTCAAGTCTTGACGATGCACGGAAGAATTTAGAACGTCTCCGGATTGCTTATCAGAATATCAACTACCGTCTAGAGAGTGCGGTTGACCAGTTGGCTGATGATAATTCAGCCCTGGCCAAGCGCGACCAGTTCCAGGCGGACTTTATCCAAGCCATGGACGATGACATCAACGCCCCTAATGGCTTGACCGTGATTTACCAATTGATGCGGGAGATTAACCTTTACTTAGAGGAAGACCAAGTCTCTAAAGTAGTTCTCCAAGCTTACCGCGACCTCTACCTTGAGCTTTTAGGAATTTTTGGAGTGACCTTTACTGAAGATAAAGAACTCTTGGATGATGACATTCAAGCTTTGATTGAGGAACGCGACCAGGCTCGGGCCAACAAGGATTATGCCCGCAGTGACGCTATCCGCGACCAATTGAAGGCGGAAGGGATTATCCTGGATGATACGCCCCAAGGTACCCGTTGGAGAAGAAGTGAGTAGATGAAGGACCAAGCAATTAAACAACTGAGCGGCCTGCCCCTGGCCTATATGGGGGATGCCGCTTGGGAGATCTGTGTCCGCCAGATGCTTCTAGAGACCGGCTTGACCCGGCCCAAGGACCTCCACCAGGCAGCCACCCATTATGTGAGCGCACGCGGCCAGGCCCAGGCCATGGAGGTCTTGCTTGAAGAGGACCGCTTGACTGAGGAAGAGATCCGCATTTATAAGCGGGGACGGAATGCCTCCCCCCATACTTCGGCCAAGAATGCCAGCAAGCAGGACTACCGGGTGGCCACGGGCTTTGAAGCCTTGATGGGTTACTTGTACTTGATCCAGCCCCAAGGACGTTTTGAAGACTTGAGCCAGGAGTGCCTGGCCATTATAGAGGAGCGAATTGATCATGAAAGAAAGTAAGAGTTCCGGCCAAGACTTTGTCATCGGCTTTCACAGCGGTATGGAGGTCTTGGAACATTCGGACCGGGATGTCAACAAGGTCTTTATCCAAAAGGGCCTCCAAGACAAACGCCGCCAGCAGATTGTCCGCGCCTGTAAGAAGGAAGGCGTGACCTTCCAAGAGCTGCCCAAGGCCAAGCTAGACCAGCTGAGTGATGGGGGCAACCATCAAGGCCTAGTAGTGGCAGTAGCCGCCTACCAATATGCCAGCTTGGAAGACCTCTTCCAGCGGGCCCGCGACCGGGAAGAAGATCCTTTCTTCTTAATCTTAGATGGGATTGAAGACCCCCACAATTTGGGCTCGATCTTGCGGACAGCGGATGCAGTTGGCTGCCACGGCCTGATTATTCCTGAGCGCCGGGCAGTGGGCTTGACCCAGACGGTGGCTAAGACTTCGACCGGCGCCATTGAACACGTGCCTGTCGCCCGGGTGACCAATCTTTCCCAGTGTGTCCGCCAATTGAAGGAGGCGGGCGTCTGGGTCTTCGGGACCGACATGAAGGGGCAGAACTACTGGCAGATGGATGCGACCCTGCCTCTAGCCCTGGTGATTGGTAACGAAGGTAAGGGCATTTCGCCTGGCCTCAAGAAACACTTGGATGGAACTCTTACCATCCCTATGCGCGGTCATGTCCAGAGCCTGAATGCTAGCGTGGCTGCTGCCCTCTTAATGTACCAAGTCTACGCCAAACGTTCTTAAGCTGATAGAGGAGGTCAGTATGAAGCGAAACCGATTAATTGTCGATGGCTATAATATGATTGGCTCCTGGCCTCCACTCAAACGGCTCAAGGACCAAGACCAGATCGAGGAGGCCCGGGACCTCTTACTGGAACTCCTGTCTAACTATGCCGCCTACCATAACTATGAGACCTGGGTTATCTTCGACGCCATGTTCGTCCCCGGCCTCTCCCAGACCTATGACCAGTACAAGCTTCATGTGGTCTATACCGCTGAGAAGGAGACTGCGGATGCTTACATTGAAGCCATGATGGACGAGATGGTGGGTGTCTTGCGCAATGTGACCGTTGCCACCAGTGACTTAGCGGAACAGCGCATGGTCTTCCAGAAGGGAGCCCTGCGCAAGTCGGCTAACGAGCTCTGGCGCGACATCCAGAAGACCCAGCTCGACATTAGCCAGGGGGATGAGAACTATGATCCCAATGCCTACCAGCGGATGGTGCCCTGGTCCTACCAGCAGATGCGTGACTTGAAGTCTCTCTTAGAAGATCTCTCTAAATAACTTCTTCTGATAAGTAATCCTGCCTATACTAGGGAGGATACCATGACTACTTGGAAGAACCGTGCCACTACTGACCATAAACTTTGCCAAGCTGCTAGCCAGGGACAAGAGGAAGCCTTCAGTGAACTCTACTGGCACTACCGCCCTTTGATGGGTCACTTTTATCCCAAGGTGCGGGGCTATATGGACTATGATGACTTTCTCCAGGAGGCTGGGCACCAGCTCTTTGAATGCGTCAACCGCTACCAGGCGGGCGAGGCAGGACAAGCGAGTTTCTACACCTTCTATGCCAACTGCCTGCGCTATTTAATTTGTAATATCTACCGCCACTACCAAACAGAGAAGCGGCGGATGCCCGATCCCTCGGTGTCCATTAACTGTCCCGTCGCTCAACTGGAAGACCAACTGGCCGCCTATGCCCATGTCGACCATGATCCCCAGGCTGCCTATGCCTTTCATTATTATCTCGATTGTTTTGAGAGTGCCTTGTCCCCCATGGAGCGGGCTGTCCTAGCCGCTTACCTAGAAGGCTTGGACTGGCAAACTATCGGCAAGGAGCTAGGTATCGGGACGAAGTCTAGCCGTACTGCCTTCTACCGAGCCAAGTCTAAATTGGTCCAGCTAATTAAGGAAAATAAGCGTGACCATTGACTAATCAAGTTTGACAAAAGCTCCAAAAATCGTTACTATAACCAAGTATATGAAATTAGATAGAAATGGGGCAGCAGGATGGCAACCAAAAAAATTATACTCGCATGCTCAAAGTGTGGCTCCCGTAACTATACAGTGAAGAGCAATCCAGCCAACCGGACAGAACGACTCGAAGTCAAAAAATTCTGCCGCCACTGCAAGGGCCATACTTTGCACCAACAGACCAAATAGGA
The DNA here is from genome assembly GCF_030215145.1 of Aerococcus sp. UMB7834. NCBI lineage: Bacteria > Bacillati > Bacillota > Bacilli > Lactobacillales > Aerococcaceae > Aerococcus > Aerococcus sp. UMB7834. Next base: position 61,717 of record NZ_JASOLI010000010.1, read on the forward strand.
TAAGAGAGGAAGCAGAAGATGAGTTTTATCAAAGGAGTCTTTCATGAAATGCGTATGGTTGAATGGCCGTCTGGCAAGCAACTCATGCGCGACACAGGAATCGTCTTAATCACCATCCTCATCGCCGCCATCTACCTCGGCGTTGTCGATGAACTAGTCACCATGCTCTTCGGTTGGTTCATTCAATTGTAATAAGGGTGTGAGCAAGAGCGGTTAGCTTTGGATGCTTGGAGTAAGTCGGGATAAGGGCAAGCCACGCTTGCACGTTCCCGACTTGCGAAAGCACTCCAAAGCTGCTCTTGCGAACCTGACTAGGGTGTGAGCAGTTGCGTTCAGTCTTGAATGACTGGAGCCCAAGCGGAAAAGAGCGGCTTTAGCCGATCGTTCCGATTGGGTGAAGTCACTTCAAGATTGCAACTGCGAACCCAACTAGAAAGGGTGTGAAGGCTAGCGGGAGAAATAGACCTCTGGAGCCAAAAGCCAGAGAAGACTGAAAGTCTTCGGCGACTTTTGGTGAAGAGGAGCTATTTCTGCTAGCCTGAATCCAACTAGGGTGTGAGGGCTGGCGGTTAGCTTTCGTTCACTGGAGCAAGTCCCCAAAGCAGTCTGAAAGACTGCGTCGGGGACTTGTGAAGTGACACGAAAGCTGCCAGACCGAACCCGACTAGACAGGGTGTGAGGGCTGGCGGTAGAAAAAGACCTCTGGAGCACAGAGTCAGAGAATATGTTAGTCCCAAATAAAAAAGTACTAAAATTAGCTCGAAGGTAAGTCAACAGACTCCCTTTCGAGCTAATTCTGTTTAAAATATGCATCTGCTGAAGAATAATTCAGATAAATAGATTTAGAATTTTTTGAAAATCTATGTAGCATATCTTATATGTAAGAAAGTTTAAAAGACCGACCGTGGGTATATTCCTTAGTTCACAAATTTAGCTATGGTATGCTATCTCACAAAGGGGGATCTAACATGAAAAATAAAAAAAGAGATAGATATTTAAATATTTATTTTTGGCTTGCTATAATTATATACATTAGCTTAATTTTATTTCTACCTAATAATAAATACTTAGAATTTTTTGGTTTATTTTTAGTATTTTTATTTTTTTTACTTCGTTTAATTTTTAGACGAATAGATAAACGAAAAGATGAGTAGTTAAATTTTAAATGTTAGGTAAAGTTCATTTTTAGCTCTAGCAGATGAGTGTTGTCTGTTTAGTTCAATTACTCAAAGTAAAAGGCCTAAAGAGAGTGTTACAAAAGTCGATCAGCCCTGCACCAGCTAACGCATACTATATCTATAACTCGCTGCGCGTCGAACAGCTATAGCAACCGTCCGTGAACTATGGGAAAGCGTAGGCAAACGTTTGGACATAGTTCGTGAAGTGGATATCAGGATTGACTTTTGGAACAGATTTTTGCCAAAAAAGTTCGTTATTTTTAAAAGAGGCCGGAGCTTTTGTCCCGGCCTCCTCTTAAGCGTTCGATGCTAAAAAAGTCTTTGTGTACTTAATAATATTATTTTAAATCTTATCAGAATTGTTCTTTGCTTGTTCTTTAGCTTCTTGGATATCTTTCGCCCAAGCTTTATGTGAAATAAAACCTAAAAATCCACCTAAAAGCGTTGAGCCTAAAACACCTAGCGTGTCTTTAAAGCCTAAAGTAACTAATAAAATCATTGGCATAACAATTCCCATAGTTCTAGAAGTTTGTTTCTTTTTCATAATTATCCCTTCCAAGTTGACGATACATTTATAAGTGCATGCGAAAGTTTAAGATTCTAGATCCATACTGAACGTTTAAAAAGTAATATTGCTTCTAACTAATTTTTATATAGTGCTGTGAATTACACATTTATCTTAACATATGAGTAAAAGGTCTTCAATTGATAGTAGTTAGCCATTATATCTTAAGCGTATTTTGATGAAATGATTTTCGAATAGAGGTGAAAGTTCTGATGAGCATTTATGGACTATTAACATTTTATTTATTGGAAGTTTTTGTCCTATACCATCAGTTTAGGACCATCAAGCGGATTAGAATCAAAGAAAAATATAGTCGACCTGTAAAGCTTACTTACTATATAATCAGCCTTTGCTTTTTGGTTTTTGGCCTATCGATCAGTCCATCTCTTAGTCAGCTAGCTCTATTTCTTGGTCTAGGAATAATCTTCTGTCTAGCACCAGAAACGACCGGCTTGGGTGACCATGCTTATTACCACCGAGTTAAACTTGGTGGCTTTGCGGGGCTTACGGCAAAAGAACAGTCTTATGCAGAAGTGCTGAACTATCGACTGACAAGGAAAGAGGATTCCTTAGTGCTATTCTTTAGCCATAAATTCCGTCGCGATGAATTGACCTTCTCATTAGAAGACCAGGAAGCTGTTGAGAGATTGCTGAAAAGCGATAAAGTCATGAAATTCTAAATAACACAGAATTGCTTTAAAGTTTTCTCTTCTTACCTATTGTGCATTACAAGCTAGCGTGCTATACTTTAGTTGAAGCTAGTGTGTAATACAAGATAGTGAGGTGTGGAGATGAATAGTCAGTTAAAGAAGGGGGTTTTGGAGATGATGGTTCTCCACCAGCTGGCCGAGCGAGATTGTTATGGTTATGAATTGGTCCAGGAGATCTCCAAGCATATCCAGATGAGTGAAGGAACAGTCTATCCCTTGCTCCGACGTTTGAAGAAGGAGGGGCTCCTGACCACCTACATGCAGGAATCGGAGTCGGGACCCGCTCGGAAGTATTATGAATTGACGGCTGAAGGTGCCCAGGCCCTCCAAGCCCAGCGCCTGGAGTGGGAGACCTTTGCAGCTAAGGTCAGTGCCTTTTTAGGAGGGGAGTCAGAATGAGACAAGAAGAATTTTTGGACCTATTGACCTATTACTTGAGGCGGCTGCCGGATTCGGTGATTGCTGACATCCGACAAGATTATTTGGAACACTATGAGATGGGCCTGGCCCAGGGGAAGTCAGAAGAAGAAATCAGCCAAGAACTGGGTTCACCCCGGGAGATTGCTGTTGACTACCTGGATAATGAGCGGGTCTTTATCGATGAGGAAGGGGCCTTGGCCCTTAATGAAGAGAAACGGCCGCGAAAGCTACACTGGTTCTGGAAACTTGTCTTGTTCCTCGCCGCCCTCCCCTTTATCCTAGCCTTTCTCTCCGTTGTGTTCTCTCTGCTTGTGAGTGTGGTCAGTATCTGGTTAGCGATTATCTTGACAGCCGCTGTCCTTGGCACTTCGGTCCTAGTCAGTGTCTTTCGCCCGGACCTCTTCAACAATGGAGTCGTCAATATTGGCTTAGTTAACGACCTGAGCCTTGTGACCAAGCTCTGTCTGGCTATCTTCTTAATCTGTCTGACCTTACTGTTGATTTATTCCTTGTATGCAGCCATTCGTTGGTGTATTCGGGGGCTAATGAACGCCTGGTATGCCTTCCAATGGCGCCGTAAGAGAGGTGCTTACTAATGAAGAAGAGAATTCTATGGGGGATTGCTTTAACGGGACTTATCGCCTTAGTGATTGGCACGCTGTCTTTCTTTATCAGTGATTATGACCATGTGGCAGCTGAGCTCAACCGCTTCTACCAGGAAGAGCTGACCGACAATCGCCAAACCATCTATGATGAGGACTTAAAAGAAGGCGTCAAAAGCTTGGCTGTAGAGAGCCAATCGGAAGCTAGTGTCCATATCCAGCCGGCAGAAGACTACCGGGTCCAAGTCCAAGACCTGCCAGGTGCCGATGCGGCTAAGGTTAACTACGAAGGGGGCCAGTTGACCATCCAATCCCCTACTAAGGACCGCAACTACCCGCTGGAGATTACCCTTTATGGGCCGGACTTTGACCAGACTAAGTTGGACCTGAAGTCAGCCTATCTTGACTTAGATAGCCAGGCTAGCCTCGAGCATTTAGCTCTGGAAGCGGACCATGCCGAAGTCGACTTGAAGGGCGACCATTCCTATCCCATGCAAGTACAAGCGGGATATATTGATGGGGACTTCGATTTTGACCGGACGGACCTCGCTTTCGCTGTCTTGGAGGGGCAATTAGGGCTCAGTCTAAATGCTGGTGAGATGCACTATCTTCCAGCAGGCCAACAAGGGGCCATCCTCTATAAGTTGGGCAAGGGCGACCAGGAAGTCCAGCTTAAGGTAGATTACTCGGCCATTGATGTCACGACGACAAACTAAGGGGGCAGCTGTCATGAAGAAAGGCATTCGACCAGTTATCTTGGGGGTGTTAGCGTTGGCTTTGATCTTTTATGCCTGCCAGTCCATCCGAGTCTTGCCTGTGCTCCCTAGCCCCAACCGGTCTTCTTACATAAAGATCGAGCGTGGACCAGCAGGGCAATGGGGACCCCACTTCCAGATCCAGGTCTACCTATCCAGCCTGTCAAATTCTTTTGAATTGGCGCCTTAGCTATGCTACAATAAAGGCGTGGAAAATTTCGTCAAAAAACCTTCTCCTAGGGGGAGGTTTTTTATTCAGGTAAAATTTAGAAAAAGGAGCGCGAAATAATGGTAGAAACAGTTGAAAGTGCCAAGCAATGGTATGTCCTCCATACCTATTCAGGCTATGAGAACAAGGTTAGGGAAGACTTGGAGATGCGGATCACCTCCATGGGGATGGAAGACTATATCTTCCGCGCTGTAGTGCCAGAAACTGAGCACGTGGAAGAGACCAAGACGGGCAAACAAAAGGTTGTTAAGGATAAGATCTTCCCGGGCTATGTCTTCGTCGAAATGATCATGTCAGATGAGGCTTGGTTCGTGGTTCGGAACACGCCGAATGTGACGGGCTTCCTAGGTTCCCATGGCCAAGGGTCTAAACCAACTCCCCTTTTGGATGATGAAGTTCATCGCCTGCTCCGTTCCCAAGGCGAAGTAGTTAAACGGGACATCCACTTTGAAGTGGGCGAAATGGTCCGTGTGATCGATGGGGCTTTCGACGGTTTGGAAGGTCGGATTGAATCGATTGCAGAAGACCAAGAGAAGCTCAAGGTTGTGGTTGAAATGTTCGGCCGCGAAACGGTAGCAGAAGTGGAGTTTGACCAAGTAGATAAACTATAATACGACGCTGACGCCAGCCCTTAGATGCTAAAATGACTATCGAACAAGTTATAAGCTCCCTTAGAGTAAACAAGCAAACTCTACTTTAAGGGAGCCTTTTTGTGCCTTCTATGGGCAGCTATTGCTTTTGCTTGTTATGGGCTTTAAGAAGATAAATAGTAGTGAGTCAGCATGTTTTAAGATCTCTGGGGACAACTTACTGGGTGGCTGCTTAACGGTCACGATCAAAGCGTAAGGGATGCTCATACACGCTATTTAAAACGATGCTAAAAAGTGAACGAAGGGAAGATGGATGGCCGATTTACTTCTAAGGGAGGCTCAAGCTAGACGCTAGGAATGATTTTTGTTACACTCGCCTTCCTTGCTTAAGTGTGGAAGAGGGCCTTTCTTTGCTTTTGGCGAGGGGAAATGCTATAAAGAAGAGAAAAAGGAGGTGCTATCGTGGCCCAAATGGAGCGGAAATCTTATGAGATGGAGCCACAGACTGAAGAGGACATTGTTGTCAAGCTAGGTCCACTTCGTCTTTACTTCCAGAATGTCTATACAATCATTTCACTACTCAATGATATTTTTACCGGGAGCTTGTATTTCATTGGGAGCATCTGTAATTTTTTCGGAGCGCCGGCGATTTATGGGAATACGCTTTTCTTAATTGGGGGTTTCTCCTTCGTCATGCGTCCGATTATTAAACTCATCCATAATATCCATATCTACAACCAAGACCCTAGCAAGCGCCGGCGTGATGAAGCCAATCTCGATAAGAAGAAATTATTCCAAGTTAAGTACAGTCAAAAAGGCGACCAACAAGATGGAGACTATCTGGGTGACGCCTACAACCATGAATATTACGAAGCAGATGACAAGCACCAGGACTGATGCAGGTTGGAACTTCGAAGGATAAAGCAGCTATTAGCAAAAAAAAGTTAATGGCTGCTTTTTCTTTTAAAAATTAAATCGTAATATTTACGATTTGTCTTGACAAGCAAGATTCTTCCCGGTATATTTTATATCGTAATCGTTACGATTTAAAGGAGGATTTATTCAATGTTTCGAAAAGGAAAAGGGGCCGCTTTACTGGTCGGCCTCGTGACTCTCGTCTTCTTGGCCCTCAGCGGTTGTCAGAAGCCGGCAAAAAGTGAGACGGGTCAGGGGATGCGGGTGGTGACGAGTTTTTATCCAATCTATGCCCTGACCAAGGAAGTGAGTGGCGACCTCAATGATGTTCGCATGATCCAGTCTGGGGCAGGCATCCATTCTTTTGAACCGTCAGCCAGTGACCTGGCAGCCATTGAAGAATCGGATCTTTTTATTTACCATTCGTCAACTTTGGAGGGCTGGGCTAAGAATATCCAGGGGAAGGATGTGGTGGAAGCTTCAGCCGGCTTAGATCTGCAGAAAGTACCGGGACTTGAAGACATGCCCCTTGAAGAAGGGATGGACCAGGCCAAGCTCTACGATCCCCATTCCTGGCTAGATCCTATCCTGGCTGGGCAGGAGGCTCAAAATATTGCCAAGGCACTATCTGAGAGGGATCCAGCCAATCAGGCGACCTACCAGGCCAATGCGGATAAGTTCCAGGCCGAGGCAGAAGCCCTGGTCAAGGCATACCAGCCGAAGTTTAAGGCAGCTGAGCAGAAGACTTTTGTTACCCAGCACACGGCTTTTTCTTATTTGGCCCAGCGCTTTGGGCTCAAGCAGTTAGGGATTGCGGGGATCTCACCCGATGCGGAGCCGAGCCCCCAACAATTGTCGGAAATTAAGGAATTCATCGACCGCTACCAGGTGGGGACGATTTTTACGGAAGAGAAGGCTTCACCCAAGTTGGCCCAGGTCTTGGCAGAAGAGACGGGCGCTGAGATTAAGACCCTGCGCCCCTTGGAAGCTGACCCAGAGAATGATTTAACTTTTTTGGAGAACTTAGAGGCTGACCTGAAGACCCTCTTAGAAGAATTAGAATAAGGAGATTATGAATGGAGAAACGAACACTTAAACAAGTTATCCTCGGCGCTACAACCTCTGCCCTCCTCCTAGGGGGCGCCTATTATTGGGGCTATAGCCAGGGTAACCAGACCGAAGCTAAGGATTCCAACATTGCCTATGTCGATGGTCACGCTGCCAAGACAGGAGACCATAAGGCGAAGACCCCGGACCAGGTGTCGGCAGAAGAAGGGATCGATGCTGAACAAATTGTTGTCAAAATTACTGATGATGGCTATGTGACCTCCCACGGTGACCACTACCATTACTACAATGGCAAGGTCCCCTTCGATGCCATCATCAGCGAAGACTTAGTCATGAAAAATCCGAACTATCGATTGGATAAAAAAGATATTGTTAATGAGGTCAAGGATGGCTACATTATCAAGGTAGATGGCAAGTATTACCTCTACCTCAAGGATCCTAAGAAGGCCGTCAATGTTCGGACCAAGGAAGAGATTGCTGAACAGAAGAAGCTCCATAATGTTAAAGAAAAGGATGGAGCAGAGCCGATGAGCCGGTCCGTCAAGCAAGCGATGGCTCAGGCCAAGGCCCAAGGACGCTATACGACTGATGATGGTTATGTCTTTACTGTGGGATCGATTGTGAGCGACACAGGTGATGCTTATATCTGTGCTCATGGCGACCACTTCCACTATGTGCCCAAGTCCGACCTTTCGCCGGCTGAGCGGGCAGCTGCAGCCGCCTATTGGTCAGCTGGATCAGCAGGCGGTCGTGGGGCGACCACTTCCCACGCGCCAGCCTTTAATGGGGCTGGTCCAGTCCAAGTCCAAGAAATTAAACAGACCCAGCAGAGATCAGCGGCTTCGGGTCAGACTGGCCATCAAGGGGACTTACAAAGCATGCTCGACCAGCTTTATGCCCAGCCTCAGAGCCAGCGTCATGTGGAAGCAGACGGTTTGGTCTTTGATCCCGCCAAGGTGACCAAGAAGAATGCTTTTGGTTATGTTATGCCCCACGGTGACCATTACCATATTATTCCGGCCAACCAGCTCTCTGACTTGGAGCGCCAGGCAGCAGACGCCTATCTCAACCAGCCTGACTTCACCTACCAAGCAGGAGCAAAGAAGGCTAAGAAAGACAAGGCGTCTGGGCAACGCCTAGTGACTAAGAAAGTAACACCAAGTTCGAAGCCAGCTGACCAAGCCTACACCACTGATGACGGCTATGTCTTTAAGGTGAGCGATATTATTGCCGACGAGGGCGATGTCTATGTCGTTCCTCACGGCGATCACTTCCACGCCATTCCCAAGGCCGACTTATCCGCTAAAGAATTAGCTGCGGCTAAGCGCTATTGGGAGAGCCAAGGCCAGTCGAAGCCAGCCAGTCCAGCTAAACGTCCTCAGCAGAGCGTGACGCCCCGCCCCCAAAGGAAGCCCCAGGCCCCAGCTAAGAAAGCTCAAAGCAAGCCGAGCCAGAAAAAAGAAGAGCCTAAAGTTCAAGCGCCTGCTCAAAAATTGGGGGATCTGCAGCTTGACCAACTTCTGGATCGATTATATGCCCTGCCGCAGAGCCAGCGCCATGTGGAAGCAGACGGTCTGGTCTTTGATCCGGCTAAAGTGACTAAGAAGAATGCTTTTGGTTACGTGATGCCCCATGGCGACCACTACCATATTATTCCAGCTGACCAACTCTCTGAACTCGAACAGCTAGCGGCTGACCGCTATCTCGAATCAGGTCGATCCGGTCAAGACGACAAAGCAAAGCAGGAGCCGACTAAGAAGGCGAGCGAGAAGCCAAACAAGCAGAACGGCCAAGCAGGCGATCAAGATAAGCCAGCCAAGGATGACCCAGCCAAAAAAGAAAGCGAGGAAGATACAGGGAAGAAGGATACTGAGAATAAAGGTCAAGCCAAGAAGGACCAAGTAAGGGGCAAGAAATTACCTGACTGGTGCCTGCCGCTCAGCGAATTTAAAGGCAACCTCCAGTATGCCGACAAGGAAATTGAGCCTGGCCGTTTCCGTATCCCCCACCATGACCACTACCATTATGCCGACCGGGCCTTCCTGAGTGTCTGGTTTGACAATGATCAAGACAAGGTCGACCTAGCCATTAAGACGGTTCGCTTCCTGATCGCCCATCCCGAATACCGTCCGGCTGAAAAAGATGGCTGGGGTGCTGATGTGGAAGGTCAACAAGCCGCAGCGAAAGCAGACCAGGAAAAGACCGTCCGTTTCAATGGCCAAGACTACCAAGCTTTTGGCAAGGGACTCGATGGCAAGCCCTACACCACAGATGATGGCTATACCTTCTCACCAGCCTCCATTACAGAAGTGACCAAGGATAGTGTAATCGCTAAGCACGGCGACCACTTCCATGTCTTTGAATTCGGGGAATTGGAACAAGATGAACTTCGCCAGGTCGAAGCTTGGATGAAAGAACAAGGACTTAAAGTAGAAGAAACAGCTGAAGAAGGTCAGGGAACTGAAGCGTCGACTAGTGATGAGGGGCATGAAGCAGACCCACTGGCTGGCTACCAATTCCAGGCAGAAGATGTCCAATCGCGCTTCGGTAAGGGCTATATCTTCAATGTTCAGGGGCAAAATGTCTATATGACCAAGTATGATCCGGCTTCTGGTCGCCCCAAGAAGGCGACTGAATTGGACGCTGACCAAGTGGCAGCCGTTGAAGCTGTCCTCAGCCAGCGCCAGGCCAGTCAAGCTACAAGTCAAAAGGATCCCGCAAATAAGCAAGCCCCAGAGGCTGACCAGAGAGCGGGCGACCAAGACGCGGGTGCTCAAAAAGCAAAAGCAGGTCAGGAAGCTAAACCAGCTCCAGCGCCCTCAGCTGAGCAGGGCCAAGCTGCACTGGCTCCAGCAAGTGATGAAGGGGCTGGAGCTGTTCAAGCGGGGCCGGCCGACCAAGGCGAGCAGCTAGCTAAAGAAGAGGGAGCAGGACTCGTTGAACAATAAAATTAGATTTGCCCTTGCTTTTTGAATCGAACTATGGTTTAATATGGTATTGTGTGCAAACACAATAAGTGGGAGGAGAAATCTAACTACAACTCCATTAAACCACTCGCGAACAGAACAAGGAGGAATGTTTCGTGGCTAAGAATGTAGAAACTGTTGTTAAATTACAAATTGAAGCTGGTCAAGCAAGTCCAGCTCCTCCAGTAGGTCCTGCTTTAGGGCAAGCTGGTATTAATATCATGGGCTTCTGTAAAGAGTTCAATGCACGTACTGCCGATCAAGCAGGCTATGTTATCCCTGTTGTGATCACTGTTTACGAAGATCGCTCATTTGACTTTATTACTAAGACCCCACCTGCAGCTGTCTTACTTAAGAAAGCCGCTGGCGTGGAAAAAGGTTCTGGTGAACCTAACAAAAATAAAGTAGCAAGTGTCACTCGCGATCAAGTACGTGAAATTGCAGAAACCAAGACACCAGACTTAAATGCTGCTGATGTTGAAGCTGCTATGCGTATGGTTGAGGGTACTGCACGTTCAATGGGGATCACTGTCGAAGACTAGTCGACCCGCTGGACGAACAGAATCAATAATCAAACGCCACAACATCTAGGTGTTGTGCGTGGGAGGAATATCCGTTAAAACCACATAGGAGGAAAGATAATGGCTAAAAAATCAAAAAATCAAATCGCAGCTTATGAAAAAGTTGACAAGAACAAAAAATACACTGCTGAAGAAGCAATTGAATTATTAAAAGAAGTTGACTACACCAAATTTGACGGTTCAATCGAAGTGGCTTACCGTTTAGGTATCGACACTAAGAAGAACGACCAACAAATCCGTGGGGCAATGGTATTGCCTAAGGGTACTGGTCAAACACAAACCGTTTTAGTCTTTGCCCAAGGTGAAAATGCCCGTATCGCGGAAGAAGCCGGTGCAGACTATGTTGGTGACGATGAATACATCGAAAAAATCAACGATGGCTGGTTAGACTTCGACGTTGTTGTTGCAACACCAGACATGATGGGTAAGATCGGCCGCTTGGGTCGTGTCTTAGGGCCTAAAGGTTTAATGCCTAACCCTAAAACAGGTACCGTAACACAAGATGTTGCCAAAGCTGTTAGCGACATCAAATCAGGTCAAATCGAATACCGTGCAGATAGTGCAGGTAACGTTCACGCTTTAATTGGTAAAGTTTCATTCAACACTGAAGACTTAATTGAAAACTTCCGTGCTATCCATGAAACTATCCTACGCGAAAAACCTGCTGCAGCTAAAGGGACTTATGTGAAGAACCTTGCTGTAACATCTACTATGGGTCCTGGTATCAAAGTTGATCCATCATCATTATAATCAATAGTGATTAATGGGAGCGCTAAGTGGGATTAACTTGCTTAGCGCTTTTTTTGTGTCATAATAGAAGAGGGCTAGGGAATGGAAGAAAGAAGCCAGATCCGGGGCCTTGGCCTGGATGGTCAAGGGCGCTGTCAGCACTACCATTTGCCAGAGGATATTCTGGCCTTATATTGTTCAACTTGTAGGGCCTACTATGCCTGCTACCGCTGCCACGACGCCTTGGCTAACCATGCCTTCACGCCTATTCGAAGTGACCAGGCTGATAGTTTGCTCTGTGGAGCTTGCCGGGCGACTTTCGACCAGGCCACTTATGAGGCTTTAGGCCGCTGTTCCCATTGTCGGGAGGCTTTCAACCCTGTTTGCCAGCGCCATGCTGGTCTTTACTTTGCCTCAAAAAAAGAGAAAAAATAATAATGGAGGAGTTAGATTTAATGAACGATAAGATTACCGCGGCGATTAATAAGAAAGTCGCCCTGGCAAATACATCAGTTTGGCAATATGGTCTCCGGGCTATTTTTGCTGGTATTTATTTGGGAATTGGTTGCGGCGTGGCCTTTATGACGGCGGAACAGATTAGCGCAGTCCATCCTGACCTGGGACGATTTGCCTATGCCTTGCTATTCCCATGGTGCTTGGTGATGATTATCTTCCTGAACGGGGAGTTAACGACTTCTAATATGATGTACTTCGCCAATGGCTTGTACCGCAAAGTGGTGAAGCCAGCGGATGCTGCTAAGGTCTTAGCCTTATGTACCTTATTTAATTTAATCGGATGTGTGGCTATTGCCTGGGTGCTGAGTCAGACTTTAGGTTTTAATGATATCGATGCCAGCCATTATTTAATTTCGGCCGTCCAAGGTAAGATTGATAAGTCTTATGGCCTCGTCTTCCTGGATGGGATTGTAGCCAATATGTTAGTTAATATTACCGTTATCGGCATCATGTTCATGAAAGATAACAGCGCCAAGATTCCTTATATTTTAGGGATTATCTTTATCTTTGCCTTCTACGGTTTTGAACACGTGATTGCTAACTTCGTCACCTATTCCCTGGCAGCCTTCACCCTGCCTTCTGCAATTGAAGGCTTTACCCTGAGCCATGTGCTCCTGCAATGGCTAGTTGCCTGGATTGGTAACTTTGTCGGTGGGGGTGTCGTGATGGGGATCGGCTATGGCTTCCTCAATAAGGGACAAGATATTTATACCGATTAATCAACAGCAGAAAGTCTCCTTTACAAGAGGGGGCTTTTTTACTTTAGAGCTCCCGCATCCTCTCACACCCTGCCTAGTCGGGTTCGCAGAGGCAGAAAGGAAGTGACTTCAGCAAATGGGAACGATCGGCTAAAGCCACTCTTATCCCTTTTGCCTC
>NZ_JASOLI010000011.1:0-63506 GCF_030215145.1 Aerococcus sp. UMB7834
GGACCGGCGATACCTTGTTCACCCTTCTCGCCTTTTGGACCTTGTGGGCCGGCGACACCTTGTTCGCCCTTTTCACCTTTTGGACCTTGTGGACCGGCAACACCTTGTTCACCCTTCTCGCCTTTTGGACCCTGAGGACCGGCGATACCTTGTTCACCCTTCTCGCCTTTTGGACCTTGTGGGCCGGCGACACCTTGTTCGCCCTTTTCACCCTTTGGTCCAGCTACACCAGGTTCACCTTTGTCACCCTTAGCACCGGCATCACCTTTAGGCCCTTGTTGACCATCGTAAACAAAGGTTTCGTTAAGAACTCTTCCGCTTACAGGATCCGTTACGATTACTTTAGTCCCTGGACGGCCATCTTTAGTCCCACGTTCAGTTGTAATCTTAGGAGTACGTCCATCACGGGGAACGATAGTCTTGCCTGGACGACTAGTGCGATCGCCATCTCGAACGACAGCTGAAATTGTATCGCCTTCGTTTAAAGCTGGCACATTTGGAATTTCAAATTCCCCTTGAGGATTAGTACGTGTTTGGTAAGTTTTATTTCCAACAGTTACGGTAATGTCCTTGTTTGGCTCAGCTACACCACTGATAGTTGTATCGCCTGATAAGCGAGGATTCACTACTGGGGGTTGAATTGGCAGTTTTTGACCTTCTGGTAGGCCGACACCAAGTAAGATTTCCGCATCTACTGCTGGCTTTTCAATTTCATCACGAGTACCAATTTCACCTAAGTCAACGCCCTTATAAGTGCGAACTGTTTTAATGTGTTTAGTAACCCCTTCTTCCCCGGCTCTAACTTGTTTAGCTGCACCAATAGGGAGTTCAGTGGTTGTCCGATACTGAGTTTGGAATTTGATAGGAGACTTGGTAACTTTTTCGCGGGTACCGAAGTTAGCGTCTGGGTTAAAGTCACCTTGCTTGGTGTTATCTGCATAAAAATAATTACGACGATTTACTGGGTCAGTTGAACCTGTATTTGAACCCATGGCTTGGTTGAACATCCCAATTGTCGTCTTATAATCTAACTTGCCATTCCAATCTTTAACCGGAACTGAGAATTTAAAAATTAAAGGATAACCGTTCTTAACATCATAGTTGCTTAAAGAATAGTCAGTCCCCATGGATAAACCGGTATAACCAGTAGCTGCTCCACTCTTTAGTTGAATATTTTGAGGCTGGCGAGCTTTGTTTCCTTGAATGCTAGCCTGGGCGGTAACTCCCGTTGTTGGATTATAGTTAAAGCCACTTCCTAGCTCAATACCAAAACGAGGTTGGTGTTGAACCGATCCCCCTAATTGAGCTATTGCTTTAGGATCCAAACGATAGGTTAATTCAAAATCAACCTTATTGGCAGATCGATTAGGAACAGCTTTCAAGGTATAGTGAGCATCATTTGTACTTCCTCCGCCAAAAACAACTCCATCTGCTTGATGAGTAATTGGCGTATTCGCATTCCCTAAAGCAACAGGTGCTCCACCTACCCGCACTTCACTTGGGGTTTCAGGTGCGGCATAGAAGGCAAAGCCTGTGCGGCGTTTGTCGCCCGCGTACTGAACGCCGGCTTTGGAAACTTCTTCCATAAACTGGCGGCCGTTGCTGACTTTAGATAAATCGACATTCTTCACAATGCCATCGATCTCTTCGTCGGTGTAGATGTCCTTGAGTTCTGTTCGAAGTGCTTCTTGAGGGTTGGCTGCACCCAAGATTCTTTCAGCCAAACGGTCGAGGCCAGCTTCACGAGCTGCTTCTGCAGAAGTGCCTGGAATTTCAGCCCCTTCAACTGCCGCATAATTTCCTGCTTGGCTTTGAGGGGCTTCCTTCTTGCCGTTGTCTGACAATTCACCCACTTCAGGGTTTAAGTTCTTGTCTGCTGATTCTTTATTTCCTTTAGCTGAGTCAGCTTCAGCTGGGGCTTGAGCCTTAGCTTCAGCTTCTGGGGCTTCCAGCTTTGTTGCTTCTGGATCAGCTGGAACTTCAGCTGCTGGTGCAGGCTCTTCGGCTGGCTTAGCTTCAGCCTCTGGGGCTGCTTCAAGCACAGGCGCCGCTTCTGGCTGGCTACTGGTTGCATCAGCTGGGGCTTCTACCCGGTCCACAGCACTGGCTGCAGTAATTTCATCGGCTTGCACGCTCACGGCTTGGTTGGTAAACAATAAGCCTGCAGCAACTGCTACAGAGGCGACGCCTATATTTAGACGTTTGATGGAGTAACGGTAGAACTTGTTACTCATCTTCTCTCTTCTTAATTTTATATTATTTTTTCCTAGCATAAAAACCTCCCGGCATAATAAATCATTCGCGTACGTCACCAATTATCTTACTCCACAAAAAATAAAATAATAAACAGAAAATTTTTTGTACTTTTTCCAATTTGTCAAAATTTTAAAAACAAAGCTTAATATCTAAGGGTTTTTACTTGCTTTTTAAAGAGAAATTAAATTTATTTTTTGTATTTTATTTTGCACATTAATTTTGTTCATTTTGATACTTTTTGCGCTAATTTAATCTATTGTATTAATAGCCTAAAGCAATAACCTACGATTTTTGATCTCTTTCTTCCTATTATAATAATTTTCATCTTTTTGAGGCTTTTTGCACATTGAAGACCGACTGACAAAAAAATACAAATTTAGTTTTATTAAGCATATATTATTTATGTTATCAAATTATAAGTACTATTTGGAGCGTCTTATTTTTCTCCAAACAAGAAAAAGCCCCTAGCAGGAACAAAATCTTGCTAGGGACTATGGCTTAGACTTATTGCTAACTTCGGTAGGATTTAAGATCACGACGGTCTGTAAAACGATCAGCAGCGGCATCAATCTTGTCCTGGTTGCCGATCACCACCCAGGCATCTTCTTGGAAGACTTGATCAATAACGTCCGCATAGGCCTGGAAATCATCCAAGCTAGTTGCCAACGCTTCTTGGAGACACCGGTTAATCCGCCCCTCGGTCTCGCCTTTGAAGTAGCGGCGGAGGGCCAGACCGTTGACAGCTTGGGGCACGATAGGGAAGTGGAAGTTAGTCATCGCACCAATGATGAACTGGTCGATGGTCGCTTGGTCAAGGGTCAACTGGCGAATGAAGTCCCCAATCTGGCTGTAAACTTCTAGCGTGCGGCTGAGGTGGGGGTCGCGGTAGGAGTAAGCCGCAAGATCACCAGCTGGATTCAGGATAAAGCCTGCTCCATAAGCGCCGCCTTGTTCCCGAATTTGTTCATGGAGGAAGCTACTGGTCAAGAGATGAGCAAGGACAACGACGGCCCCCGAATAATAGAAGTCCTCATGGTCGATACGGCCCCCTTGGACCACATATTGGACATTGCCGTTGGTTCGAATGCCTTCGCGTTGGCTGCCAGTTAGAGGCACATTGAGGGATTGGCTGGGGGCTTTTTGGCCTGGGAGCTTGGCCAGGAAGGCTTGGGTCTCTTCGATGAGGCCTTCTTGATCACTGGCTTCCGCGGTCAGGCTGACGGTGACGTCTTGGCTAGACCAGAACTTGGCTTGGAGGTCGGTCAGGGCTTGGCTGTAGTCTTCGAAGACAGCATCAAAGTCAGCGAGGAGGGCACAGACATGATCGTAATAGGCAATTCCTTCTAGCTCTTCTGCAATCCGAGCCGTCTCGGTTGTCATGGCCTGGAGCCGGGTGAGGGTCGAACTATGACCGCTAGTCTCCAGGCTGTCCTCCAAGTCCGCCTTAACCCGCTGGAGGATATTCAAGAGTCGGGCCTTCTCATCGAAGCGGCTGGTCGTTAGGATCTCTTCCACTAGGTCGAAGGCCTGGCCACTATCTTGGCCCAGGGCAGCGAAGGAAACGACTAGCTTAGCCTGGTAAAGAGCTGGCTGGTCCACGTCCCGGTAGAGCTTGACCTGGAAGTTTAAACCATTGGCATAGGTTAGGATAGCTGTATCCAAGTCCGCATAAGTGTGTGATTCCGTTGAGACGCTACCGAGGAAGATCAGGAGGTCCGAGAGGGTCGCTAGGTCATCGAAGGCCACTTGGTCGAGCGGGAAGGCCAGGTGGACATAGCGAATACCCGCTGCGGGCTGGTCATGATAAAGACAGGTCTGACCTCCGGCGAGTGTGAGCTGGTCTTCAGGGATGCTAGCCACTTCCCGGTCCACGTCAGCCAAATCGAGCTGGGGTAGACTAGCCTGGGCTTCGGGGCTGTCAGGGGTCTGCTGGTAGCTGCGGAGGGAGGCATTGGCCGTCTTAACCTGGTCTAATTCCTCTGTTGTCATGGTTTGAACTTGGTCTGCCAATCGGTCAGCTACTTCCTGGTCCATGGCCTGGTGGCGGCCCAGCTCAGGCTCGTGGACGAGGATCTGCTGGCCTTTTGCCCCTAGCAAGCGGTCCTGGATGAGCCGCTCATAATAATCCGTCCCCAAGCGCTCTCTAAAGGCTTGGAAGCTCTCGCTGTAATTCAAGGACTCGTCAAAGGAGATGCCATAGCGCCAAGCACTCATGCACTGGATGAACTTGGTCACTCCGCGATTGGCGCCCCCTGCCTCACGCAAGGCGAATTCGGTCCGCTTGATCACAGCTTCCAAGAGCTCCGTATTGATGCCTTCTTCAACCACCTGGCGGAGAACATCTTGAATCAGGGCGACCGCTTCATCCACCCGGTCGGCGTTGAAGCGCTCCAGGATAATGGTGAAATCTAGGTAGTAGCCGCTGCCCCCATAGACGGAGACATCTTCAGCTAATCCCGCTTCCAAGATAGCTTGGCGGATCGGACTGGATTCGGCATTAACCAGACTATCGGCAAGAAGCCCCATCAGGTATTGGTCCTCTCGGGAAGTCGCTTGGCCAAAAGGCAGGCTATAGCTCAAATAGGAGTCAGTCGACCGGTCGTCGCCCTTGCCACCGTCATAACTAAGGGTATAACGGCGGTCTTCCGAACTGGGTACAGGCGTTTGAAGACTAGACAGACCTTGCCCCGCTTGGAAGTGACTGAAGTAGTCGCCATCGATCTGGGTCAGGGCGCGGTCGATGTCCAGGTCACCATAGAGGAAGGCCAAGGCATTGTCGGGCCGGTAGTGGGCCTGGTGGAAGGCGCAGAAGTCTTCATAGGTCAGCTTGGGAATGTCATAAGGATAGCCGCCTGAATCATGGGCATAGGTGGATCCAGGGTGGAGGGTACGGTCGATGTCCTGGATAACCGTCCGGTCGGGCGAGGAGTAGACCCCACGCATCTCGTTATAGACCACCCCATTGTAGGCTAGTTTACCCCTTTCCTCGTCCAGGTCCAGGTGCCAGCCCTCCTGTTCGAAGACCCGGCGCTCTTCTAACATCCGAGGGAAGAAGACGGCGTCTAAATAAACATCCATCAGATGGTGGAAGTCCTCCTCATTCATGGAAGCCACCGGATAGAGAGTCATATCGGAGAAGGTCATGGCATTGAGGAAGGTGTTCATGGAAGTCTTGAGCATGGACATGAAGGGGTCCTTGACCGGGTACTTGCGTGACCCCGCCAGAACGGCGTGTTCGACAATATGAGCCGCCCCCCTAGAATCCTCAGGCGGGGTGATAAAGCCAATTCCAAAGGCCCGGTTCTGGTCCTCATTCTTCAGCCAGAGCACACGGCCACCCGACTGGTCATGTTCATAGACATAGGTCAGGCTGTTGGCGTCTGGTGCTTGGAATTGGTCTACCAGGTGAAAACCTGCAATTTGTTCTTTTGACATGGAATCACATCCTTACTTAACTTAGTCATTCATTTCGGTAAATTCAGCGTCGATTTCTTTATTCTGGTCCCGCTTTTGGTCTTGGAAGTCCCGGCGTACTTGGCGGTAGGCGGAGAGGAAGGGGATAACTAGAGCAGAGACCACGATCCCCATGACATTGAAGACCAGGGTACAGATAATGGTTACGAGAAGGGTCACCCAGACCGGCAAGGCCAAGTCCCGGCCCAGGAAGAAGGGTTCAAGAGCCTGCTTCAAGAGGGCCACGACCAGGTAGAGGCCGAGTAGCCAGAAGCCCAGGGTCGTGTCTCCTAGGAGCCACTGGTAGAGGATCCAGGGGACGAAGACAATCCCGGACCCGATCACAGGCAGGGCGTCGAGGAGGGCAATTACCAGAGCCAAAAGCCAGGCCCAGGGAATGCCCAGATAGTGGAGGCCGAGACCGAGAATCACAAAGACCAGGGCCAGCAGTTTGACTTGAGCCCAGGCAAAGACCCAGATATTCTTAAAGGTCCGCTTCAAGACCTGGCCCCAGAACTTGGTCGTCTGAGCTTCCTGGCTCGGGTCTGCATTAAAATTATGGTTAAAATAAATATTCATCGTTTCTCCTTTAGTTCGTAAACTTGTTTTTTTAAGATTTAGCGGCTAAGATTAAGCTAAAAAAGGAGCTTAAGCTATGACAACATTTCGCTATTCAAGTCCGAGTTCTATTATTGCTTTGACCAGCCTGCGCCAGGCAGATTGGCCCGAAGAAGGCAATTTCGCTCTCCGCCAGGCCAAGGACAAGGCCGGCGTGGTCGCCAACCGCCAGCGGATCTTGGGGGAATTTGACTTGGACTTAGGCCAGGTCGTCATGCCCCAGCAGACCCACAGCGCCCATTGTTACCAAGTAGGCCAGGAAGACCTCGGCCGAGGTGCCCGGTCAGCTGAGACCGGTATCGCTGATTGCGACGGACTCTATACTTTTGACAAAGGGATCATTGTAGGCGTCTTGACCGCCGACTGCGTCCCCGTCCTCTTCTACGAGGAAGGCTCAGGCTTAGTTGGTGCCATCCATTCCGGTTGGCGGGGCACCGTCCAAGAAATCAGCCGCAAAGCTTTTGACCAGATCAAAGAAGCCCATCCCCAAGTCGCCATCGACCAAGTCCAGGTCCACATCGGCCCCGCCCTCTCCCAAGAAAAATTCGAGGTCCAAGCCGACGCCTACCAGGCCTTCCACGCGCTCGCTTACGCCGAAGACAGCATCACTTACCGGGAAAGCAGCCAGCGCTGGCACATCGACAACCAAGCCGTCGTCGCCAAACAATGCCAACTCAGCGGCATCCCAGCAGCAAACATCCACATCCACCACCACTGCACCTACCAAAACCCCGACAGCTTCTCCTACCGCGAGAACGGAACACCCTACCGGCACGGGCACTTGATTGTCAGGGTGTGAGCAAAGGCGATTAGAAAGGGATGACTGGAGGCAAAGAGGATAAGGCTGGCTTTAGCCAGTCGTTCCACTTTGCTGAAGTCACTCCCTTTCTGCCTTTGCGAACCCGACTACACAGGGTGTGAGGGATGGCGTTTAGCTTTCGTTCACTGGAGCAAGTCACCAGAGCAGTCTGCAAGACTGCGGCGGGGACTTGTGAAGTGACACGAAAGCTGCCAAGTCGAACCCGACTTGAGGGTGTGAGGGAGCGCGGTTAGAAGTGGACCTCTAGAGAAAATTGGAGAACGCATCCTTTCTGATAAAATAATGGCCCATTAGGATGAGGTAGAACCCCTGGTAAAAAAACATAAAATAAGGGTCAACAAGCTAGCAAGGCCTTGCTAGCTTGTTTTCATTATGGTTCGGGAGAGGGCGGCTTGCCTAGCGGGGGCAACTTGGGAATGCTGGCCTCGTTTGCGAGTTGGAGCAATTCAACTTGCTAATCGGAGGCCCGTTTGCGAGTTGATGCAAGCCTACTCGCTAACGGCGGCCTCGTTCGAAAGTTGGTGCGACCCGACTTGCTAACGGCAGCCCCATTTGAAAGTTGACGCGACCCGACTTGCGATCCGAAGCCTTATTCGAAAGTTGTCCCGACTCTCTACTTGCTGCCAGCCTACATTTTCCGCTGGCGCGGATCGCCTTGACGGAAGCCGCCTGCCTTGATGAACTCGTTATAGAGAATCTCTCTGACATCCTCGTCGGTTAACTGTTTGGTTGGCTTTTCTTCTTTTTTCGGTGCAGTTTTTTGCTTGTGGAAGATCTGGTAGATGGAGTTGACGCTCCGCCCTTCCGCAATATAATCCTTAATCTCGAGCAAGCGGTCCACATCATTAAGCGAATACATTCGTCGATTGGTTTCCGACCGCTGAGGTGTAATCAGGTGTTTCTCTTCGTAATAACGAATCTGCCGGGCTGTAAGGTCGGTCAGTTTCATCACCGTTCCAATGGGAAAGACCGCCATCGACCGCCGCAACTCTTTTTCTGACATGATAAATCCCCCTATCCTTTCAATTCTATAATCTGACATCATGTTATATTATTTTACATCTTTGTGCAAGCCAAAATCTTCCCAAAACGAGCAAAATCAGGCAAGTGGCAAAAGGCTTGCACTTTCTTGTCGAGTACTTTTTTTGTATCTGGATTTGAGCCCAGTCTACAAGGATCTCAGCCAGGCTCTACGACAAGAAAACGAATTCATCTTCTCAGCTTCAATTTTTTCACAAGCTTCTGTGCCCTTAAAAGTCCCTCCAAGGCTCCAGTAAAGATCAAGTTTAGGCGGTCCAAATCCCGACCTTTCAAGGATTCTGGCTTGAAAATTTGCTATACTAGGTCTATTAAGCTAAGAGGAGTTGACACCATGCCCGAACAATCTTATGAACAAGTCAAACGTGCCGAGCGGGCCACCTGGCTCAGTATCGCCAGCTATCTCATCATTGCCACGGCCAAGTTACTAGGAGGTTATTTCTTCCGGTCCAGTGCGCTGACGGCGGATGGGATGAACAACCTATCGGATACCATCAATGCGGTCTTCATGTTTATCGGCCTGCGTTTCTCCCGCAAGCCAGCGGACAGCGACCACCGCTACGGCCACTGGAAGGCGGAATCTATCGCAACCCTGGCCATGAGCTTCCTGATTCTCTATATTGGCCTAGAAGTAACCCTGAACAGTCTGCAGAATTTCTTCCACTATGAGCCTGTGACCCCAGACCCCCTGACTATCGGCGTGGCCCTGGTCTCGGGACTGGTCATGTTGGGGGTCTACCTCTACAACAAGCGTCTGGCCAAGCAGCTTGAGAGCCAGGCCCTCCTCGCCTCTTCCAAGGACAATCTGACCGACGCCCTCACCTCCTTCATGACGGCCTTCACTGCCCTCACCAGCCAGTTCGGCTTGCCTTGGTTGGACGGGGTCATGGCCCTGGTAATCGGCCTCATTATCCTGAAGACCGGCTTCGATATCTTCGTCGACTCCACCTTCCAATTGACGGACGGCTTCCCCGTTGACCTGATTGAGACTTACGAGGAAGAGATTGCCGCCATCCCCGACATCCACAGAGTCCGCCACATTGCCGCCCGCCGTTACGGTGCCAATGTCTACATCGACGTCACCATCCTGGTCGACCCCTCCCTCTCCGTCAAGGAAGGCCACGACATCACGGAAAAGGTGGAACACGTCTTAGCCGACGCCTTCGCCATCCAACAAGTCGATGTCCATGTCGAACCCGATTTATAAGAGACAGCGCTTAATCTATGGTAGAATACTAGTAAGTTAAGACCTCGCGCCTGCTCGCTTGTCTGTGTTAACCAGAAAGGATGATACCATGGATAAAGAAACATTCATCAAAAATTATGCCGTTAAACGTCAAAACACCCAATCGCTCAAGTGGGATCTCTTAGAAGAACGCTTCGGCGATGCAAACCTGCTCCCTCTTTGGGTCGCTGACGCGGAGTTCAAGACACCCGATAGCGTCCGTCAAGCCCTCCACGACAAGATCGACCACGGTGTCTTCGGCTACACCTTTGTGAGCGATGACTACTACGAGGCCTTCTTCACCTGGATGGCCGACCATTTCGACCTCCATTTGGAAAAGGACTGGATTCGTTTTACCACTGGTGTGGTCCAAGCTCTCTACTACTTCGTCTATGCCTATACCCAACCGGGCGACAGCATCCTCATCCAGACCCCAGTCTACTATCCCTTCCATAATGCGGCTCGGGATACCGGCCGGCGCTTGATTACCTGTGACCTCAAGGCCGTCGACAATCATTTTGAAATCAACTATGCGGCCTTCGAGCAAGCCATTATCGACGGCCAAGTCAAGCTCTATATCCACTGCTCCCCCCATAATCCAGCGGGCCGGGTGTGGACCGAAGAAGAGATGGACAAGCTTTTCGCTATCTGTGAGAAGCATGGTGTCCTGATTGTCTCTGACGAGATCCACCAAGACTTCAACTTCAGCGGCCGCCCTCAGATTCCTGCCCTCAATGTGGCAGGCGGCAAGTACCGCGACCGGATTGTAGCGGTCAACGCAGCCTCTAAGACCTTCAACATGGCTACCCTCCTCCAGTCCCACGTCATGATTTCCGATGACCAATTGCGGGCCCAATACGACCAGGTGGTGAACCGGCTCAACCTTACTGAGAACAGCATGATGGGGCTCATTGCGACCGAAGCCGCCTACCGGGGTGGCGCTGACTGGTTGGAAGGCTTCAAGGCCACCATCTACAGCAACTACACTTACCTCAAAGACCGCCTGGCCCAAGAACTCCCAGAAGCCAAGGTCACCGACCTGGAAGGGACCTATCTCATGTTCGTCGAGCTCCCCTTCGTCCAAGACCAAATCGACATGGAAAACTTTATCCAAGACCGCTGTGGCCTAGCCGTCGACTACGGCAACTGGTTCGGCGCCAACTTCGGCGACTACATCCGCCTCAATCTGGCCACCATCCCCGAAAACATCGAACAAGCCGCCGACGCTCTGATCAAAGAGAGCCGCCGCTTACTCGACAAATAAAACAGAAAAACCAGAAGTTCCTTCAAACGAGGGCTTCTGGTTTTTTTCTAGACAGCAATCTTAAAAGATCGAGGTCCACTTTTCTTATAAGCAGCCAACAATTGAATTTAAAAACAAAACCTGTTCCCTAGGCGCTTTCTGAGTATTTTCTAAGGCTATTGGGTATAATTAAGGTGCAGATAATAGGATTTAGAAAAGGAGAAAAGACCATGAATGGAACGATGATTCAATATTTCGAGTGGGAGCTTGCGGATGATGGCAAGCACTGGCAGCGGGTGGCTAAAGACGCCCAGCACCTTGCTGACAAGGGCTTTTCCCATATTTGGCTGCCCCCAGCGACCAAGGGAACGGGCACCAATGATGTGGGCTACGGGGTTTATGACCTCTATGACCTGGGCGAATTCGACCAGAAAGGGGCCAAGCGCACCAAGTACGGGACCAAGGATGACTATATTAAAGCCATCAAGGCCCTGCAAGAGGCTGGCCTCTCTGTCCTAGGCGATGTTGTCCTCAACCACAAGGCCGGGGCGGATGAGTCTGAGCGCTTCGAAGCCTATGAGGTGAACCCCGATAACCGCCAGGAAATTATTTCTGAAGCCCATGAAATTGAAGGTTGGACCAAGTTTACTTTTCCTGGACGCGGGGACACTTACAGTGCCTTCAAGTGGAATTGGACCCACTTCTCCGGTGTGGACTATGACCAGGCGACCGACAGCAATGGAATTTTCATGATCAAGGGGCTCAACAAGGGCTGGGCCGATAATGATGAAGTGGATAGCGAGAACGGAAACTTCGACTATCTCATGTTCGCCGACATCGACTACCGTCATCCCGACGTGATCAAAGAAGTGGAAAGTTGGGCCAAGTGGTATGTCCAAGAGACCGGCCTGAACGGCTTCCGCCTCGACGCCCTCAAGCACATCAATGCCGACTTTATCGAGGAACTGGCAGCCAAGCTCCTGGAGGCTGACCCTGACTTCTACCTGATTGGGGAATACTGGAATGGGGACTATGCCAGCCTGGAGAACTATATGAACGAAACCAGCTTCGACATCGACCTCTTCGACGTCAAGCTCCACCAGAACTTCAAGGAAGCCTCCGAATCGGTTGACGGCTACGACATGTCCACCCTACTGGACGATACCCTGCTCCAGAAGAACCCGACCCTAGCCATCCCCTTCGTCGATAACCACGACTCCCAACCTGGCCAATCCCTCGAATCCTGGGTCCAAGACTGGTTCAAACCCCTCGCCTACGCCCTTATCCTCCTCCACCAAGACGGCCTCCCCTGCGTCTTCTACGGCGACTACTACGGCATCGGCGGCGACAATCCCATCCCCGGCAAGCAAGAGCTCCTCGACCAACTCCTGGACCTCCGGCAAAAGCAAGCTTACGGCAAGCAAAACAACTACTTCGACCACCCCAACTGCGTCGGCTTCACCCGCGAAGGCGATAGCGACCACCCCGATGGCCTAGCCCTCCTCATGTCCAACGGCGAAGACGGCTTCAAAGACATGTACGTCGGCCAAGCCCACGCCGGCCAAGAATGGCAGGACGCCCTCGGCAATAGCCCAGACACCATCAGCATCGATGAAGACGGCAACGGCCACTTCACCTGCCCCGCTGGAAGCGTATCTGTGTGGGTAAGGGTGTGAGGGCGCGCGGTTAGAAGTGGACCTCTGGAGCAAAGCAACAGAGAAGACTGAAAGTCTTCGACGGCGCTTTGTGAAGAGGAGCCACTTCTGCGCGCTCGAACCCAACTGGAGGGTGTGAGACTTGGCGTTTAGACTCTGATGACTGGAGACCAAACGGAAAAGAGCGGCTTTAGCCGATCGTTCCGATTGAGTGAAGTCACTTCAAGTCTGCAATTGCGAACCCGACTAGGGTGTGAGGGCACGCGGTTAGAAGTGGACCTCTCTATAGATAGCAGATATTTCCATACAATTATTCAACAAGCTAGGCTTCGGCCTAGCTTGTTTTCCTTTTTAACTAAAAAATCAAAAAACTCTACACTTCGGTTAGTAGATCAAAAATTAGCAAGGTCAACATGGACTCAGAGGCCTAGACTGTGGGTTGGCAAGCTCTAACCCACAGAGAAAATGCTCGAGTGGGGATTGATACACTCTAACCCACACTAAAGGCATCAGAATGAGGCTTAGGAAGCTACAACACACAATCGAGACCCGCAAGTGAGGGTTGACCAACCCCAACACCCACTCGAAGGCAGCAATTGGGGGCTTGGACAACAGCATCAGCTCCTTTTTTAAACATCTGCTCCAAAAGTCAGTTATGATATCTATTCCATACAGGGCATGAGGGTTAACACTTTCATTCCCTCAAGACTTATTGTAGAATTTAATTGGGCCATAATAATTCTCCTTTCGATGCCAAAGCATCACTTTTTACAGCAATTTAAGCATAGATTATTATGGCCTTTTTGTGTGCCATTATTTTGATTTAATGAGCTGACTTGCTAAGGGACTCGCCAAAAGCAAGTCACACGCCGCATACACTCTGAACAAAACAAAAAGGCCCTCCCAAAGATCTTAACTCAGATGCTTAGGAGGGCCTTGTTTCATTCTATGATTTATCTGCTCGGGATTCTTGATTTTTAGCGAATTGGCGCTTGTTTAGGACTTGCTGGTAGACGGATTCCACCAAGAGGCCAAAGACTTTGGAGGAGAAATTCTGTTGGACATAGTTGGCGGCCCGGCTGCCTAAGCGACGTCGAGTACCTTGTTCTTGCAAGCGGTCTAAATAGGACGCAAATTCGTCGAAATCGTGGTACTGGTAGCCATTGTAGCCGTCAATTAGGACCGCCTCTAGGCAATCGTCGGCGCGGCAGAGGGCGGGCCGACCGGAAGCCAGGGCCTCGATATAGGTCAGGCCCTGGGTTTCGCTGGTCGAGCCACTGACAAAGATATCCCCGAGCTGGTAGTAGCGGGCGACCTCTTCTTGGGCGACCTTACCGGTGAAGATAACCTGGTCCTCTAAGTGATAACGAGTCACTTCAGCTTCTAAGTTGCTGCGGTAGGGGCCGTCGCCCACCACAAGCAGGCGGAGATCCGGCCGCTGTAAGCGGGCAAGATAGGCAATGATTTCTTGGAGGTTCTTCTCCTTGGCCAGCCGCCCGATGGAGACCAAGACGAGCTGGTCATCGCTCAGTCCCAGAGCCCTTTTCTGCGCCTTTAATTCTTCTTCCGGGAAGGCCTGTTGGAAGCGGGCCAGCTTGATCCCCGTCGGAATAATTTCGATGGTCTGGTCAACGCCATAATCGCGCAGGAGCCGCTCCACCTTCTTACTGGGCGTAATCACCGCATCGGTCGCGCGCAAGGTCAGGTAGGAGACCACCGAAACAATCTTCTTCCCTGTCGCCTTGCTGGGGGAGAAATAATGGGTATAGTCTTCATAAACCGTGTGGTAGGTATGGACAATGGGAATATCCAGGGCCTTGGCAATGGTCCGAGCCGCGTGAAAAGTCGAAAATTCACACTGAGTATGGATAATATCTGGGGCCCAGTCAATGATCTCCCGTATAATACTGTGGTTGATGGGCAGGCTGATGCGGGCGCCGGGGTAGATCTTCCCCACCTTAATGGAATTCAAGTAATAAACGCCCGACTCCTTGGCAATAGCCTGCTTGTCACCTAGGGTCAGGATCCGGACATCGTGGCCCCGCCCCATCAATTCTTCGCGCAAAGTCATTAAAGAAGACACCACGCCATTAACAGCAGGCTGATATAAGTCAGTTGTGATTAGAATCTTCATCGTTAACCGTACGCTCCTTAACTTCCACTTCTTACCATGCATGCTTATTATAGCAAACCCCCACAAAGCAGCGCAATCTCCCCTGACAATCTTAGGGGAAGCTTAAGTATAGATCTTTCCCATCCATTCTTTCAAAGTCGTCTAGATTAGAATTGTTTTTGATGAGTATAAAATGAGACAATACTTAGATTGTTTTGCTTTTAGTTTAACTTTGTGCTATTATTTTTAATAACTTATAATGATTCATAATATTCACATTACTAAGATAGGGAGTGTCATGATGGCTGATCAAGAAAAAGATTATCGGATCCAAAGTCAAGTCTACGATCCAGACGTACGAATGCCGAACCGGGCGATGATGCGGGCGGTAGGCTTAACCGATGAAACCTTCAAGAAACCAAAAATTGGGGTTGCCAATACTGAGAGCGATATTACCCCTTGTAACATGCATATGGGGGACCTGGCGGATGAAACCATCCAAGCCATCAAGGACTACGGCTACCATCCCTTCGAATTCCACACCATTACGGTCTCTGACGGGATCTCTATGGGGACCCAGGGGATGCGCTTTTCCCTGCCTTCCCGTGACTTAATCGCCGACTCCATTGAAACAGTTGTCAACGGTGAAAACATGGACGGGGTTGTGGCCTTCGGGGGCTGCGATAAGAATATACCCGGCTGTTTGATTGGGATTGCCAACACCGGACTACCAGCTGTCTTCGTTTATGGCGGAACGATTTTGCCTGGCCAAGACCGTGAAGGCCAGGACATTGATATTGTGTCCGCCTTTGAAGCAGTTGGCCAATACGCCGCTGGAACCATCGAATACGACCGTTTCCGCGATGTTGAATTAAATGCCTGCCCTGGCGCCGGGTCTTGCGGTGGGATGTATACCGCTAATACCATGGCCTCAGCCGCAGAAGCATTAGGTATGTCCCTACCCGGCAGCTCCAGCCACCCTGCCGTGTCCCGAGAGAAACACGATGACTCACGAGCAGCCGGCCAAGCAGTCTGCAAGCTCATTGAGAAGCGTATCTATCCTAAAGATATCATGACCAAGGAAGCCTTTGAAAATGCTATTACTTTGGTGATGGCTCTGGGTGGGTCAACGAACGCCATCCTTCACTTATTGGCCATTGCCCATGCGGTGGAAGTCGACGTGACTCTGGAAGACTTCGAACGCATCCAGAAGAAGGTGCCTCACTTAGCTGACCTCAAACCTTCCGGCCGCTATGTCTTCAATGACCTCTACAAAGTCGGCGGCGTGCCAGCGGTGATGAAATACTTGCTAGAAGAGGGCTACCTCCACGGCGACTGCCTGACGGTTACAGGTAAGACCCTGGCCGAAAACTTGGCAGAAATGCCAGGTCTGAGCGAGGGCCAAGACGTCATCATGCCGCTTTCTGCGCCTAAACGCGAAGATGGTCCATTGATCATCCTGCGCGGTAACTTGGCTGAAAAAGGTTGTGTGTCCAAACTTTCTGGGCTCAAGGTCATGCACCATTCCGGCCCTGCCCGCGTCTTCAACACAGAAGACGATGCGGTTGAAGCAGCGACCCGGCAAGAAATTGTCCCAGGCGACGTTGTTATCGTCCGCTATGTAGGACCTAAAGGCGGACCAGGTATGCCTGAAATGCTTTCCCTCTCCTCTATCTTAGTAGGTGAAGGCTTAGGTGAATCTGTTGCCCTCTTGACTGATGGCCGCTTCTCTGGTGGGTCACACGGTCTGGTTATCGGCCACATCGCGCCTGAAGCCATTGTCGGCGGAACCATCGCCCTGGTTGAAGAAGGCGACACCGTCACCATCGACGTGCCAAGCCGGTCCATCAGCCTTGAAGTCAGCGACGAAGAATTAGCCAAACGTCGGGAAAAATTAGTCTTACCAGAACTCCTCAAGAAGGGGGCCCTCGGTAAGTATGCCCACAACGTAACCTCCGCCGACCGCGGCGCCGTTACTGACTATGTAAACCGGGATGAATACTAAACGAAAGTAATTTTAAGGCCCAGCGCTAATAGCGTTTGGGTCTTTTTCTTATCTAATAGCCAATTTAAACTCGAATTGCCAGAATATAAGCAGACTTGAGCGTAACTTTTGTTATTGGTCGGAATTCTTGTTATGCTAGATTTAGATTAAATAGAGGAGGATGCTAAATGTTTGTTATTTTACAAAAAATTACTACTGAAGCAGAACACACTGAAGATGTGATCAAGAAATTAGGCGACCGTGAAATCATTACCGAACAAGATGGTTTCGTTGACATGTCTGTTCTCAAAGGCGAAGAACAAGAAGACGGTAAGGACGTCATCTTCGTCATCGGTCGTTGGGAAAACAAAGATGCCTGGGCCGCTTGGGAAGCATCCGACAAACGTGACCAACCCAACGATCCAGACAAAGCAGAAATTGTTTCCATGACAGCTGGCAAATTCGATAGCCAAGTGATCTTGGAAAGCAAATAAGGGTGTAAGCAATTGCGGACCCGACTGCGTAGACTGTAACTCAAACCATTTTTAGCGTAAAGCAAAAGACGAGCTCTTTTTAGAGGGCTCGTCTTTTTTCTTTTTTAATGCTGAATCCTGACTGCTAGTTAAAAGAGAATGACTCTTCTAAATGAATTCGATTCGACAGCTTTGGGCAACTTCCGTAACTCGTAGTTCTCCATTTGCACGCAAAGTCTCTGAGTGCAAATGGAAAACCGGCTAAGCGCCGGCCTTCACACCCTGTTATAGTCGGGTTCGGGCTGGCAGAAATAGCTCCTCTTCGCAAAGATCCGCCGAAGACCTTCACTCTTCTCTGGTTCTTTGCTCCAGAGATCTCTTTCTCCCGTCAGCCCTCACACCCTAAACATCAAAAAAAGCGATGCAAGTTGGCTCTGGGCGTTCTTGCTCGCTTAATTTCCCGTGGTGCTAGCGCATAGTCGCTAGCTGTGCCAGTTGGAACAACTGGCATGCTATGCTTGGTCGGTGCCAAGCCATTTGTTTAACTTGACTATAGTATATCAGCTTACGAGAGAGTCGTCAACACTTTTTTAGGTTTTTCTAAAAAAATATTTAGCTCTCCTTATTTTGGCGGAAGGCGACGGTTTCGTAAGGGGCGAGTTCTAGCTGGTCTGAGAGCTCCGTCAAGGGGCCGTTGCCTATAACTTTCTTAGCGTCAGCCTGCCAGCCTAGTTCACTGAGGTCCAGCGTCACAGGGTCTGCATAGAAATTAGACAGTACCAAGAGCTCCTGGTCGCCATAGCGGCGGCGGTAGGCCATGACTCGAGGATGGTCAAGAAAGAGCCCCTCGTAGTCACCTTGACTAATTAGCGGCTCTGTCTTCCGCAGCTGGATCAAGTCCTGGTAGTAGGCAAAAATACGCTGGCTCAATTCCGACTGGACATTCACCTGGTCATGGTTCGCATTAACTGCCAGCCAGGGCGTCCCCGTCGTGAAGCCTGCTTGGTCGCCGGTTTCCCACTGCATAGGGGTCCGGCCATTATCCCGTGACTTGTCTTGGATAATGGCCAGGGCTTCAGCTTGATCCTTGCCAGCTTCCAAGAGGCTCTGGTAGGCATTGTGGGTCTCCACATCCTGGTAGTCTTCAATCGCTTGGAAGTTAGCATTGGTCATGCCGAGCTCCTCACCTTGGTAAATATAGGGCGTCCCCCGCATGAGATGGATCGTTTGGGCCAGCATCGTTGCCGATTCATAAGGGTAATGCTTTGGATCACCGAAGCGGCTGAGCTGGCGGGGTTGGTCGTGGTTGCTCAGGAAGAGGGCATTCCACCCGCCTCCTTCAGACATGCCACGCTGCCAGTCATCGAGGATTTTTTTAAGAGCTGAGAAGTCAAAATCCGCCAAGGCCCACTTCTCACCCTCGGGATAGTCTACCTTGAGATGGTGGAAATTGAAGATCATATCCAATTCATCCCGATCCGGATTGGTATACTTGACTCCCTCGGCAATAGAGGTCGAAGACATTTCCCCCACAGTCACCGTATCCGCGCGCTGGCCAAAGCTGGCCTGGTTCAGCTGGCGCACCCAGTCGTGGACACGCGGGGTATCGGTATAGAGGGCCTTCTCCTCGCTGCCTCCATCGCCGGGCCCATCGACTAAGACCGGATCCTTACCGATCACATTGAGCACATCGAAGCGGAAGCCACGCACCCCTTTAGATAACCAGAAATTACAAATCTCCTGACATGCTTGGCGAACAGCAGGATTATGCCAATCCATATCAGCCTGGCTAACATCATAAAGATGGAGGTAGTAAAGCCCTGTATCACCAAAAGGCTCCCAGGCCGGCCCCCCAAACTTAGACTGCCAGTTGGTCGGTAGGCTCCCATCGGCCTTGGGCTCGCGAAGGATATAGTAGTCCTGGTAGGTCCGGTCACCCGCCAAGGCTCGCTGGAACCAGTCGTGATCGGTCGATGTGTGGTTAAAGACCATATCCATCATCAAGCCCATGCCACGCCGGTCTGCTTCCTGAACCAAGTCCTCAAAATCCTCCATCGTCCCAAAGCGCGGGTCGATGGCCCGGTAATCACTCACATCATAGCCATTATCATTCTGAGGTGAGGGGTAGATCGGACTCAACCAAAGCATATCCACCCCCAATTTAGCCAAATAGTCCAAGCGTTGGATAATCCCACGCAAGTCTCCGAAGCCGTCTCCATCACTATCCTGGAAAGACTTGGGGTAGATCTGGTAAACCGTCATCTCACGAAAATTCATTACAGGAACTCCTTTCGATTACTTAATCAAATAGCCGACACGCTGGCCTGCTTGGTCCACCTGGTCAAAGTTAAAGTCCAGCGCATCATATTGGTCTGCCTCTGTAAAGACAACCACAATATCCGTTCCTTTACCTGCTGCCTGAATGGCTTCCAGGTCCATTTCGGCTAGCTCTGTCCCTATGTCAACCGCCTGACCTGTTGGAACCTCAATGGTAAAGGGTTCTCCCTCCAAGTCAACCGTATCCAAGCCCATATGGATAAGCACTTCAACGCCTGAATCTGTTTCTAAACCAATCGCATGCTTAGTAGGAAAGACACTCGTCACTTTGCCGGCTACGGGAGAAACTACCCGGCCATCCGTGGGTTCCACCGCAAAACCATCCCCCATCATCTGCTGGGAGAAGACCTCATCATCAACGGCCGTAATGGCTTTAGCCTTACCGTTGGCGACGCTGGCTATTGTTTCCTTAGCTGTTTCAGCCTTAACCGTTGTCGGTGCCGTTTGATCTACTTGGTCAGAATTTTCTTGGCTGACTGCTTCCTTTTGACCCTGACCGTCCTTGACCAAGAAACCCATCTTCCTAAAGAGAATGGTCAGGACAAAAGGCACAACTAAAGCAATCAGCATGGCTAGGAAGAACCAAGCCATTGAGGGAACCTGGATCACTAAGAAGCCAGGTAAGCCACCAATCCCAATGGAATTAGCAGTTACCTTGGTCGCTGTGGATAGGAGGCCTGCCAAGGCAGAGCCGATCATCCCGGCCACCAAGGGGTACATGTACTTGAGATTGATCCCGAAGAGAGCAGGTTCTGTTACGCCGAGATAGGCTGAGATAGCGGCCGGAATAGTGACCTGGGATTCCTCTTCGTCGTGGCGGGTCATCCACCATACGGCAAGCACCGCAGAACCCTGGGCAATATTCGAGAGGGCAATCATGGGCCAGAGCCCCGTTCCTTGGTAGTCTGCGATCAACTGGGCGTCGACGGCATTGGACATGTGGTGGAGGCCCGTCACCACTAGGGGCGCATAGAGGGCTCCAAAGACCGCCCCGAAGAGCCAACTTAGACCTGAAGTCAGACCGGCGTAAACAATCGACCCAATCCAGGTCCCAATCCGCCAACCCACCGGCCCTAGCACGGTATGGGCCAGGATAATCGAAGGGAAGAGGGCCAAGAAGGGAACCAGGATCATCGACAGGTACTCCGGCACGTGCTTGCGGAAGAAACGCTCCAAGTAGCCCAGCGTCAAACCAGCGAAGAGAGCCGGTAAGACCTGACCCTGGTAGCCAATCTTATCCAAAGTAAAGAAACCGAAGTCCCAGACCGGCACCTCTCCATTGAGGATAGCGGCCGGCGCATCATAGGCATTCAGCAACTGACCAGAGACCAGGGTAATCCCTAAGATAATCCCCAGAATCTGGGTTCCGCCCATCTTCTTCACCACGGACCAGGTAATGCCGACCGGTAGGAAGTGGAAGATGGCCTCACTGGGCAGCCAGAGAAAGTCATTCAAACCTGCCCAAAAAGTCGAAGCTTCCACTAGGGTCTGACCATCCAGCATATCTAAGGGAATCCCACTCAATAAGTTCCTAAAGCCTAAGATCAACCCCCCGACAATAAAGGCTGGAATAATTGGTGCAAAGACCTCCGCCATAAAGGCTAGGCCCCGCTGGAAGGCGGACTGATTGCCCTTGGCTTGAGCTTTCACCTGGTCTTTACTCGTTCCTTCCAAACCCGATACCGCTTCAAATTCTTGGTAGAATTCCGACACCTTATTGCCAATAATCACTTGGAATTGCCCCGCTTGGGTAAATGTCCCCTTCACTGAAGGCAAGCTCTCAATCCGGTCAACATCCGCCTTGCCGGGATCTTCCAAAGCGAAACGCATCCGAGTCGCACAGTGGGTCACCGCTGCCACATTATCTTGACCGCCAATTGCCTCCAGCAAGGCGGCCGCATCTTCTTTAAATTCTGCCATCTTGTCTCCTCCATTTCTCAGCTATGTGTCACTCCTATTATACCTAAAGAAAGCCCTTCCACCAAGGGAAGAAGCCCATAATAAAAGAAGCTAGAGCGGATCTAGCTTCTTTGGTGAAGGTAAATGTTGGATAAGAGCAGCTGAAGCCGCCTTGGTCACCTAGACTGAGACCCTCCGATTGAAAGTTGAGCATAAGCAACTCACACTCAGAGCTCCTGATTAAAAGTTGAGCGCATCCTCTCACACCCTACAGTCGGGTTCAGGCTGGCAGAAATAGCTCCTCTTCGCAAATATCCGCCGAAGACCTTCAGTCTTCTCTGGCTATTTGCTCCAGAGGTCTATTTCTCCCGCCAGCCCTCACACCCTTCTTAGTCGGGTTCGGTCTGGCAACTTTCCTCTCACTTCACAAGTCTTCGCCGCAGTCTTCCAGACTGCTCTGGTGACTTGCTCCAGTGAAGGAAAGCTAATCGCCAGCCCTCACACCCTTCTTAGTCGGGTTCGGTCGCGCAGAACTGGCTCCTCTTCACAAAATCCCTGCGAAGTCTTTCAGACTTCTCCGGTCTTTTGCTCCAGAGGTCCACTTCTACCCGCGCTCCCTCACACCCTGTGTAGTCGGGTTCGCAAAGGCAGAAGGGAAGTGACTTCAGCAAAGTGGAGCGAGCAGCTAAAGCTGCTCTTATCCACTTTGCCTCCAGTCATTCCTTTCTGAACGCCTTTGCTCACACCCTTCTTCTTAACCGGCGGAAGATTTTGATATTTTGTTCACCTGTCAGGCGGCGGTAATAGTAGATGATCAGGGCGAGGGAGATGAGGGCTGTACTAGCTTCTACAGCAGTCATGGTCAGCCAAACGCCGGTCAGGTCCCAAATCCGACTCATCACTAAGAGATAAGGCACAATCAAGACCAGTCCTCTTAACAGAGAAACGACCATGGACGAGCGCGGGGCGTTGACAGCTACCGCATAATAGATCACAAAGAAATTCACGGCAGTCAGCGGATAAGATAGGAAGTAGAGTCGCAAACCTGAACTGGCCATGGAGGCTAGGGCCGGATCTGCCTGGCTATTAAAGATGCTGACTAGAGACCCTGCCCCCACTTGACCAATGACTAAGCAGAGGCCGCCAAACACCAGATAGGTCACTAGGGCCAGACGGAAGACAGCCTGAACATTGCGGTCATCACGCGCCCCATAGAACTGGCTGACCAGGGGTTGGAAGCCCTGACCAATCCCTGTTAGGATAGCAATAATGATGATGTTTAAGTTAGCGATAATGGCATAGGCCGTTACGCCCAAATCGCCCGCCAGATTCAATAAGACCTGGTTGAAGGCGAACATGACCACAGCCGAGGAGAACTCATTCATAAAGGAAGACAAGCCATTCGCCACAACAGAAGCCAGCTCTCGCCATTGGAAGCGAAAGCGACGAAATTTCAGCTGACTATCTTCCCGGCGTAGGTGGCCGACTGCTAAGACCAAAGAGAGAATCGGCGAGAAGCAGGTCGCCAGAGCTGCCCCTGCCAAGCCCCATTGGAGAGGGAAGATAAAGATGTAATCGAGGACAATATTCGCTAGGCCCCCTGCTAGGAAGGCAATACTAGCTAAGCGGGGCGCCCCATCATTGCGCAAGAAGGACACCATGACAAAATTTAGGATAAAGGCCGGGGTAAAGAGGGTGTAGACCGCAAAATAATCCCTGGCCCAGTGATAAAGTTCCCCGGATGCCCCTAAAGCCTGAAGTAAGGGATCGCGGAAGAAGAAGCAAATAGCCACAATGAAAAGACTTAATAGAGCGGCCACTAAGCTAGTCAACGAAAAAATCTCCTGGGCCCGACGCACCTGACCGCGCGATCTCTGAATGGTGAAGAGGGTCGCTCCCCCTACCCCGAACATCCAGCCCAGTCCTGAAATCACATGGACCACCGGAAGTACCAGGTTCAAGGCCGCAATCCCTTGTCCCCCAATTCCCTGGGCAATGAAGAAGGTATCCGCCAAGACAAAGAGCGAATACCCAACCATACTCAAGGTAGCGAAACTCACATAACGCACAAAATTCTTTAGCATTTGATTCGTCTCCTTTCTCAGTGCAAAAAGCACCCCATTTTTATGTCGCTTAGCTAGACATAAAAATAAAGTGCTTCAGCAAGCAAAGTGCGCTGCTATCTAAGGATTCCTTAGACCCAACCTATCATAAAGAAGATCCCCTTATAAATCAAGGCTTAAAACAGAATTTTTTCAATTTCTTGAACAATTCCATCAATAACCATAGCGAATCTGAGACAGGGCGGATAATTCCTTCAAGAGGGCTTCCTGGTCATCGGGAATAACTTGCCCATCTGCCCGCAAGGCCTTGGACAAGTCCAGGTTGAGCCGAGTCAAGATATAAGGGGTCGACGTCCCACTCTCTTGGAATTCCACTAGATAATCAGCGAGCACCTGCTTGAGGGCAGACTGGGAAGGACCTAACTTACCCTCTATCTCTTGAATCAATTTAATCGCTTCTTTGCGGCGATCTTGCCCGCCCGCAAACCATTTCAAGGCTGCCATAAGCGCCACCTCCTTAATTGATTAAAATGATTATACGCCCTCTCCTGAAAAAAGACAAAAAAGCTGGAAGCAGCTTAGCCTCCAGCTTTAAGATTCATAGTCAGGTTTGATCTGGCAGCTTTCGTGTCACTTCACAAGTCCCCGCCGCAGTCTTTCAAACTGCTCTGCTGACTTACTCCAGTGAACGCAAGCTAAGCGCCAGGCTTCACACCCTTTATTCATTTTTTTCGTTATCCCCGCTGTCTTCCTTGTCAGCCTTGTCTTGGTCTTCTGAAGTTTGGTCTTGGCCTTCAGGAGCGGACAAGCCTTCAAAGAAGGGACGACCTAGGTCTAGGAAGTTGCCCCGGCGAAAGCTTGGGAAGAAGTTATTGAATTCTTGGTTGAAGCGTTGGTGCATTTGGTTGAAGCGGTCCATCATCGCATCGTATTGGGCTTGGTTTTCTTCGGTCACATCAACCCAACCGGTGTCTTGACCATTCACATTCACCCGCATCTTCCGGCTCACACGAGGTTGTTCACTCGCGCTTTGACGGAATGGGGTACTTTCACTCGCCTTGACACTGTAGTTAGCCACGTCCTTGTCTTCTAAGTCCTTCACATCAACTTGGAAGCGGGCGCCTTTTTCTTTTAAGAAGTCTAATTTTTCTTGGTCCGAAAGGTTGGCATAGCGGATAAAATCATCTTCATTCAATTCAGCAACCAAGGTCCCTTGACCAAATTTTTCACTGTTGACATCTGCAGTCACTGTATAACGTTTCATCATTAATCACCTTTCTTCATCATCTCGAGGGATCCTTTCCCTCTTCACTTCTTATTATATCAAATTGGTCAATAAAGGTCAATGATTATTGGTCAAAAAAAGTCAGACTTTAAATCCAGTGAGTGAAGACACAAACAAAAGGCTTATCTGTGGCTTGCCCTGGCTCTATCCACAATCATACACCTCAAGTGAAGGTTCATGAAGATCAAGCCCCATTCGGGAAGCAGGCGTGTGGCTTGGCGAGAGTGAAGGTACAATCGAAGCCCTCGAGTGAGGCTTGCTGGCCCAGTCCTTACTCCCTCCCATAATAAAAAGGAATTTCCTCACAGACAGAGGAAATTCCTGTTTTCAATTTATTTATATTTTCCTAAGCGGCTTCAGATTCTGATTCAGCCTGCATCTGTTCTAGCTTCCATTCCACCTTGTCGCCGGCTTTGAGTTCGATCTGGTCAGCTCCCTTGGGTGCCATCTCACCATTAACGTAGAACATCCAGTAAGCTTGCTTGTCTTCATCCTGGCTGACGCCGTTGATGGCTTTGACAAAGCCTTTATCTTCTTCCACATCGAAGTTAGCCTTCAAGACATCCAGCACCTTGTCGCCCTCTTGGAAGGTCACTTGCTTGGTTTCAGCTTCGCCTTCTAGGGGTTGGATGCTAAAGGTCGCTTCTTGCTTGGCTTGTTCCTCGGTCTGGGCGCTGCTTTGGTCAGCTGCCTTGTCGTCGGCCGGTTGTTGGCAGGCACCGAGCAGGGCCATCGAGGTTAGTAATAAGAGCCATTGTTTCTTCATGGTAAATCCTCCTTAAGATCTATTACATTAACTTTAAGCGAATTCAGGGACAAGGTCAATCTTTTCTCGATCTTTAAGCCTTAAAAAAAGCTATCTGATGAAAATATGTTATAGTTAGATTAGATACTTATCATGAAAAAGGAGGACCTCCATGTCTGATGAACTGATTTCAATTGAAGGCGGCACTTTCCGCATGGGGAGTGACCAGAAGTCTTGTGGTTTCGACCGCGACCAGGAAGGCCCCAGCGTCGAGATCGAAGTGGCTGACTTCGCCATTAGTGCCCAAACGGTGACCAACCGGGACTTCCAGGCTTTCTTCCTGGATACCGCCTATGTTACCGATGCTGAACGCTACGGCTCGTCCAATGTCTTCTTCCTCCTCATCGATGAAGACAAGCGCGACCAATACCCCCTGACTGCTGGGACCGACTGGTGGCATGAGGTGCCAGGTGCTTCTTGGCGGCAACCGGAAGGCCCAGGTTCAACGCTAGAAGGGCGGATGGACCATCCCATCGTCCACGTCTCCCACAACGATGCCCTGGCCTATTGCCAGTGGGCCGGACTCCGCCTGCCCAGCGAAGCAGAATGGGAATACGCTGCCCAAGCTGGCCACCGGGACGGGCGCACCTATCCCTGGGGCAATGAGCTCGAAGCAGGCGGCAAGCACTGGGCCAATGTCTGGCAGGGCGACTTCCCCAACGAGAACACAGCTGCAGATGGCTATGTCGGCACTGCCCCTGCTAAAGCCTATGCCCCCAACGACTACGGCCTCTACCAGATGATTGGCAATGTCTGGGAATGGTGCAGCAATCCCGGCCGCATCCCCCTGACCCAGTTCCAAGACAGAACAGCCGAAGATTGGGCCAAGGCCTACGCCGGCTATGACCGAGCCACCGACTTCGCCCTCAGAGGAGGCTCTTTCCTCTGCCACCATTCCTACTGCCAGCGCTACCGGATCGCCGGCCGCAACGCCAACAATGCCCTGTCCAGCACCTCCAACACCGGCTTCCGCTGTGCCCAATCCCGCGCCTAAGATAGAAAGAAGGTTTGTATGCTCTATTTACTTTATTTTATTGTCATTCTCTTCGCCAATACCGTAGGAGCCGTCTCCGGCATGGGAGGAGGCGTCATTATCAAGCCCGCCCTAGATGCGATTGGTGCCCACCCTCTCAATGTAATTGGCTTCTTCTCCAGTGCCGCCGTCTTCACCATGTCCATTGTGTCGATCATCAAACAAGTCCGCGGTGGCTTCCAGATCTCCTGGCAGCGCCTCCTCGCCATTGCCTTCGGGTCCATTATCGGCGGCCGCTTAGGGGACACCATCTTCAACATCCTCATGTCCCTCTACAAGAATCCCGACAAGGTCCAGTTGATTCAAATTATTATCACCGTCATCACCCTGGGCCTCTCCATCTGGTACACCTATGACCCCAGCCGTAAGCAGCTCCGCCTAGCTGGCCTCTTCAGCTTCTTCATCGCCTCCCTGGCCCTGGGTGTCCTCTCGACCCTGCTCGGCATCGGTGGCGGGCCCATGAACGTAGCCCTCTTCATCGCCCTCTTCGGTGCCTCAACCAAGCAAGCCACGGTCTACTCCATCATCACCATCTTCTTCTCCCAGCTCTCCAAGCTCACCAGCATCGTCCTGGCAGGCAGTGTCGCAGCTGGCTCAAGCAGCTTCCTCCTCGTCATCCTCCCCGCTGCCGTTATCGGAGGCTATGTCGGCTCTGCCCTCAACCAGCGCATGACCAACAAGGCCGTCAACCGCACCTATCTCATCATCACGGCCTCCGTCATCCTCCTCAATATCGTCAACGGCGTACGACTATTCCTATAAAAATAAAGCATCCCAAAAGCTGGCACAAGCTGCTAGCTTTTGGGATGCTTTTTGTTTTTATCCTATTTTAGTTGGGTTCGAGGATGCAGAAATAGCTTCTCTTCACAAAAATCTATCGAAGGCCTTCAGCCTTCTCTAGTCTTTTGCTCCAGAGGTCCACTTCTACCCGCGCTCCCTCACGCCCTGGTCTAGTCGGGTTCGGTCTGGCAGCTTTCGTGTCACTTCACAAGTCTCCGCCGCAGTCTTGCAGACTGCTCTGGTGACTTGCTCCAGTGAACGAAAGCTAACCGCCAGCCCTCACACCCTGTTATTCAAATAAACTCAATTCGCTCTTACCCCGCGGGAAGAAGCGTGTTTTGCCGATGCGGCAGAGTTTGAGGAGGTTTTTGTT
This sequence comes from Aerococcus sp. UMB7834, assembly GCF_030215145.1. Classification (NCBI taxonomy): domain Bacteria; kingdom Bacillati; phylum Bacillota; class Bacilli; order Lactobacillales; family Aerococcaceae; genus Aerococcus; species Aerococcus sp. UMB7834. The sequence continues at coordinate 27,454 of NZ_JASOLI010000011.1, forward strand.
GTCGGGATTGGACTTGCCATGGGCTTCGCTCCGGCAGACCCGGAAGACGGTGTTGGCGAAGATATCTGCCACTTGGATCATGTTCTCGTCCTGGGAGTCCTTGTACTCGACATGGACATCGTGGAGCCAGCGCTTCTCGATGGTCATGATAATCTGCAGGTATTCCTCCAGTGAATTCAGCGACCGCAAGGCCTGGTTGCGGTTATCGATCATCATCTGCAGGTTTTCTTTTTCATTCTGGCGGTGGCCCGCAATTTCCTTGATGGCCAGGCCGACGAAATAATTGAAGGTCAGAGATGGCTTGCGCAGGAGATTGGGGTAGACCTGGAAGTTATCGATCACCAAATAATGGAAGACTGCATCTGTTTCATCACGCAATGCCTTGAAGATCTGCGCCTTCATCCCATCCGGCATATTGGACCCCTTGATCTCCTCATCGGCGGTCTTTTTCGACTGGGACTTATCCAGGTAGGACTGCTTATTGCGGCGAAAAATCTCTGCGACATGGTCGGGACGGTCGGTCTGCACAAAGGCCATGACAAAGTAACGACCGTCTGGGTTCTTCTTGCGGTTGATCGACCCTGATTCATCGACAAATAGTTGCATCCTGGTCCCTCCTAGTCCAAACGATTCTTCAAGTCAATCCGCATGTCGTAGAAGTCGCCATGGAGGGCCGCTTGTTGGTGGATGACCTCTAAGAGCCGGAAGACTTCCCCCGCATTCCCTCTCAGGGTCACACAATCATCAGCCTCTGACAAGTCATAAGGGATGCCAGACGATTCGATCCGGTCCAAGAAGTAGGCCCGCTGCTGGCTCAGGTCCTGGTCTTCTTCCGCGACCAGGGTCAGCTTGGCTTGGACCTGGTCCGCCTTCTCGAAGAGGACACAAGCAAAACTTGCGGCTCGGCCCTTCTCCGACAGGCTCATCTCCAAGTCACTAGACAGCTTAGCGGGATCCGAATTAGGGAGGACAAAGAGGCCCTCCGCCGTATCCACCAAATTCGCCTCATCTAAACTTCTCAGCTCTGCCAAATCGCGGAAATGGGCCTGGCTGTAGATGTCCCCGCCCTTGTCGCTATAGGCTTGCCCCCAGGCGCCGGACTCGGTAATGGATCCCAGTAAGATCTGGCCGCCCGGCTTCACCACCCGGCGGAATTCCCGGTAGAGGGCATCCAGGTCCTCCACAAATTCAATGGCGGTCATGGAGAGGACAGCATCGAAAGAGTTATCCTCAAAGGCCAGGTCCTGCATGTCCATCAGCTGGAAGTCTACCTCCAAGTTCTCCGCTTGCACATTGGCCTCCGCCTGGTCCAACATGGCCTGGGAAATATCGATGCCGACCACCTCAGCCCCGTGCTTGGCCAACTTGATGCTGTAATTCCCAGTCCCACAGCCCGCATCCAGGACCCGCATGCCCGGCTGGACCGTCAAGAGGGAAAAGGCCAGGTCAGTCTCCACCTTATCCACAAATTTCCCCATAGGCTTGTCGTACCATCGATCATAATCCTTGGCGTGATCATCAAAAATTGCCATCAAAACCCCTTCTTTCTACCTACTGCAGTCCGGTTCGAGGATGCAGAAAGTGCTCCTCTTCATAAAAGTCCGTCGAAGGCTTTCAGCCTTCTCTGGTCTTTTACTCCAGAGATCCCTTTCTCCCACACCCTCTCACACCCTTTAGTCGGGTTCGCAAGAGCAGACTTGACTCAAGTCTATCATAGCGGAACCTATACTAACAATTCAAGCCAGAGGATGCAAGGGGGAGAGGAAATAAAATCACAAAAAGCTCCCGCGCTGAGGAGCTTCTCGGAATCACTAAAAATTTATTATTGATGATTGATAATTCAATAATAAAGAATTACTTATTTAATTTTGAGCAGTAGTGAAGCCTTGAAGTTTGCCCTTAGCCATGAATAAGCAAGCGATGTGAATTAGGGATAGTAGGCACTAGCCGTACTAGCCCTTTGAAGCTCGCTAGGTGAGGGACCTTGGCCCGAACCGGTGCCATGACTCTTTAAGGGCAAAATTCAAAAGCGGAACGAATGCTCACTGACACTATTTAATTGTTTTAGTAAATTATACTATTCAAAAGGATTGACCTGCTCATAGGAGTCATAGCCTGCCTGGTAGGTCGCTTGATAATCATCAAAATTATTGTAGACATCTACGCCAAAGGATAAGAGCTTCATCGCAACAAAAACAAGCAATAGTTTCATAAGAAGTGACTTTCTTTCTTCGGCTTTCATAAGAACACCTCCTTGTTCGGATAACGAGTGGTCTTCTAAAAAATTAGTAATCCGTCCTAACTAAGCTCGATCCCTTAGTCAAAGGGAGAACTTTGCTCATAAGAATCATAACCCGCCTGGTAGGCTTCCCAGTAAGTATCAGCATTCCGGTAGAGATCGACACCGATACAGACCAAGGCCAGGACAATGAGTATCATCATGAACTTAGCTAAAGGACTAACTTTTCCTTTTGTCATCATACACCTTCTAGTTTCTATTAGCCCGCCAACGTTTAAAGCGGAGACTAATTTCCAGGCTTATAGCTACCAGCAAGATAAAATCCAAGATGGACTTGTAATCTTCCCAAACCAGCAGGGGGTCGCTCTTGGAAAGATAGGACAGTACAAGCTGAACCGTTAAGGCTGCTAGCCCTGCATCCAAGATAATTCTTACTTGCTTCTTACGATCTTCAGGCATCTCAAGCACCAGCTCCTTCGGTATAACTCGTTTTGAGGTCAATTTCTTATAATGAGAGCCCCCACAAGTTATTGCCCAATTGCTTGTGGTCTAGGACCTTGTGCCAAAGTTTCTTCTCCTCTACAGAAAAGTCCAGCTTCTCCGAGCTCTTAACAATCGGTGCCTTCTCTAAGAATTGTTGGATTTGACCTGTCAAAGCCACGCCCTCTGCTTCTTTAACTTCAGCTAAACTTTCCCGAACAAAACGCGTTGTTCGTGCCTCAGGGTGGTTGGCTTCTAAGCTTTGAACCAGGGCCTCCAAGCTTTCAGTGAATGATTGTTTTAAATCCATAATGGGCCTCCATTTCTAAGTCTATAAGTCACCAGAAGAATGTCGATCATAGACAACTAGTTCTTAGTTTCAGGTGCAACACGGGTGGTCTGGTAACCTTCAACGACTAAATCAAAGTTACGGTAGAAATCTATGCCTACAAAGATGATGGCCAAGATAATTAATAGCAAGATATATTTTTTCAACTTGCTGTGTGGGTCTTCTTTTGTATTCATTCAACTCCTCCTCCAAATCAACTTCTATCTGCTTTCTGTATCCTTAGTATAACAGAAAGTTTTGATAGCGTTTTAAAGTCATCATATCTGGTCGTTTTTTCATCATATCCGGTTCATTTATAGCAATGATTGACTTTTATTTAAGATTTACTTATGATAAATGTACCTTAATCCACTAGATGGGAGTGACAACTATCCCCTATTACCTATCGCTCCTCAACGCCAGCATACAAGCTATTTTATATACTTCTCTGCCTATTTTCTCTTTAAAGGCCAAGCACCCTTTGTTTAAGATATTAATGGTTAGCTCCACCTACCTCTTCTTCCAGGGGATGCTAAGAGAGCTCGTCCATTTTCAATCATTGGCCACGGTGCTTGTCATTCTTTTTCTTTTCTTTCTCCTGCAAAAAGATTCAGAGAGTGATTACCTGCTCCTTAATTTTTTACTATTGAATCAAATCTTCCATTCTATAGTCGGGTTAGCTTGCTTTGCCCTTCCCTTGAACCTGCTTCAGATTGAAGGCTGGGGACTCTTTATCACATTTTGGCTCTTAGAATCTAGCGTCACTTTTGCGACTTGTCGCTATATTCGTAAGCAAGGCAACTTATTCCAACTCTTTAAAGAAATATTCAATGACCGGATCTTCACGATTCCACTCTTATGTTTTATTGCTTTGACCATTCTTTCTGACTTCTTTTACCAGAATCCCGACCTATCTTATTCCAAGGTCTTGATGGGGCTCCTGGCTTTTATGGCCTTCCAACTCTTAGTCGCCCTCCTCCTCGCCTTCCTCTACTACCGGCGGAAGATGGCGGACCAAGCGGCTGAGTCCCAGGCCCTACGAACGGAAGATTTAGCCCTCTACCTGGACCGCTTGGAAGATAACCGGGACAGTATCCGGAAGATCCGCCACGACCTCAATGACCTCTTGTCCTTGTCCCAATTGATGGTCCGCGACCAGGACTTCGACCATTTGACAGACTACCTGGACAAGTTGTCGACCTATGTGAAGGAAGAGATGCCCCAAGAGAGTCCATCTAACCTGGCCGACCTCCAGCAGATTGAAGGCCAGGACCTGCGCTATCTCCTCATGTCCAAGCTTTTGGAGTGGGAGAAGGCGGGGATCCCCTACCGCTTCGAATGCCTCTACCCTCTGAATACTCTGCCGATTAACCGCTTCGACCTCATGCGCTGCCTGGCTATCCTGCTCAATAATGCCAACGAGGGCCGGCAAGCGGCCTATCCCAGTGCTGGTGAGACCATCGATATCCTTATGCTGGCCGATGACCAGGGGCTGGAGATCCAGGTGACCAATCCCAGTCCTGCTGTTGCGGTCCGGGAAGCCAAGCAGGCCGGTTTTTCTACCAAGGCGGGCCACCGGGGGCTAGGCCTGACCAATCTGGAAGAGATCCTCAGCGCCTATCCCAATGCCCTCCTCAACTTGACCTACCAAGAGGGCCTCTTCCAGGCCCAGCTCTACCTGACCTATCTCTAGAAAGGAGGCCCACCATGCACCCTGTTTATCTCTTAGAGGATAATCCCAGCCAGCTCCAAGCCATCACAGGCATCATCGAAGACTACATCCTCTTCCATGACAAGAGCTTCTACCTGGCCAAGGCCAGCAGCGAGCCCGAAGAAATTGCGGCGGCCTTCTCCGACCAGCCTAAGCAGCCGGGCCTCTACTTCTTCGACATTGAAATTAAGGGCCAGGCAGAGGGGATAAGCCTGGCTCAAGAGATCAAGCGTTTGGACCCCTATGGACGGATTGCCTTCATCACGGCCCACTCCTCCTATGCCCCCCTGACCCTCCAACAGCACCTGGAGCCCCTGGCCTATATCCATAAAGTCGACCTCGACAGTTTGCGCCAAGAGATCATCACCTGCTTCGAGCTCTTCTACCAGCGCCTCTATCCGGGCCAGGAAACAAAGCAAGCCAGCCTGCAAATTAAGGCGGGCTCGCAGACCTACCTCGTCGACCTCCAGGATCTCTTCAGCATCCAAACCACCCAGAAGCCCCATATCTTAGAGTTCACCACCCGGTCCAGCACCCTGCAGAGCTACGGTGCCCTCAAGGACTTCGACCAGCTTCCAGGCTTCTTCCGCCTCTCCCAATCGGCCCTAGTCAACCTCGACCACATCGACCAGGTCAGCCCACTCACTCGCCGGCTGACCCTGAGCAACGGCCAAGTCTTCGCCTTCTCCCGCAAGTACAAGGCCGCCCTCAACCAGGCCTTAGCTGAGCGGGAAAACCAGTCTGACCAAAAAGCCAAATAAAATCCGTCGCTTGCCATTCGTGAATGGTGTGACGGATTTTTTGATTTTAATATTTGAAATAGCCAATCTATGTGTTAACCAGCCATCTATAGAAGCTGCTTATCTTAAAAGTTAAATCATACTAAATAAGTGAATCTTCTGCTTATTTATAAATAAAGCAATTGAATATAATTAAGTAAATAAGTATTTGATAAAGAAAGTGATGCAAATGATTGAAGTTAAAAATATTTCAAAATCAATTAATGGAAAACAAATTGTGTCGAATATCAATTTAAAAGTAAGGCAAGGAGAATTTTTCGCACTGCTGGGTCCTAACGGCGCTGGAAAAACAACAATGATTCGATTGATCATGGGCGTACTTAAGCCTGATTCGGGGAGTGTACATTTATTTGGCGAAGACACCAATGAAGCAAATATTGAAGACCTAAAGAGAAGGATTGGTGTGCAGAATGATGCCAATTTATATGAAAATTGGACAGTCTATGAAAATATGAAAATCTGGGGCCATCTTTATGGCCTTTATGGAGTCAAACTTGATGAACGAATGGATGACTTATTAAATTTCTTTGACATAGAAAATAAAATCAATGCTAAAGTAAGTAGTCTAAGTAAAGGAATGAAACAAAAAGTATTATTGTCACGGTCAATTATCCACCAGCCCGAATTATTAATACTAGATGAACCGACTTCAGGCTTAGATCCACAAACACAGGAAAATCTTATCCATTATCTTAAGAAATTGGCAGAAAATCAAAAGCTCTCCATTCTAATGTGCACCCACCAACTGGACGGCCTAGAGCATATTATCAATAACCTTGCGATCATTCAGAAAGGAACGATTAAGCTTCAAAGGAACCCTGACCTTCTTATCGACCAAAGATGGCCCTTAAAAAGATATGTCCTAGAAGCTACACCCGTAAATGAGGCAAAGAAAATTTGTGAGGCCAAGAACTCGATTAATTTGTACAAAAATACTGAAAACAAATTATATATCATTAGTCAGGATAAGCACGAAATTCCTCTGCTAGCAAAAGATTTGATTACAGCTGGGATTGATATCTTTTCTATAAGTGAGTGTAAATATACGATTAAGGATCTCTACTTCGACGTTATTAATGAAGGTGAGGCTAGTCACTATGAATAATATAGGAACAATCATCAATAAAGAATTTATATCGTTAAAAAATAACAAATCGATAGTCAGTATTCTATTTGTCTTACCTAGTATTTTTTCGATTGTGTTCCCTATTATGATCTTAACCCTTGGGACAAATGATGCGATTATCAAAAGTATAGCTGGTCTCTCGGCTTTTTTAGAGGTTATCCCGGCTGACTTAATGCCTAGCAATCTTCCCACTGTCTATTATCCTATCTATGCGATCCTAAATTTCTTTACTCTTCCCCTCTTCTTGCTAATTCCAGTCATGATCGCCAATGTTCTCTCGAGTGAAGGCTTTATTGGAGAAAAGGAGAATAAGACCTTAGAGGGCTTACTCTATACCCCCATCTCTATCCGTAGCTTAGTCATCGGTAAAATCTTATCTGCTTTAATACCGAGTATCCTGATTACCTGGTTATTTACCCTAATTTATGAAATCATATTCACAACAGGAAGTTACTTCACCATAGGAAACTATATTTTTTTAGACTCGGTATGGCTATACGCTAGTCTCTTCCTGGCTCCCTTATTAACGATTCTATCCATCGCTTTAGTCTTTGCTATTTCCCCTTATGTGGGCAATACAAAGTCTGCCCAATCCATCGCTTTAATCATTGTGGTACCTATTATGGCCATGCTCATCTCGCAAGCCAGTGGCGCTATCTTATTAAAGCGTTCGATCATTCTATTCATTATTGCTCTCCTCTTTGTCATAGACTTTATTGTGGTAGCTATATTAATTAAACGATTTAATATCGAAAAGTATATTTTAAGTTAAAAATATAATATATAAAAATCCGTCACTCCTATTCGCAAATAGAGTGACGGATTTTTACTTTGTTTGTAATGTTTGAGATACAGGACCTATACCTTAACCACTCGCTTATAGAAGAAGTGACTGATAGCTAATAAGGCAAGTAGCCAAACTAGAGAAATCCAAAATGAAGACGTTTGCCAAATCTGATTGAATTCTTCCATGAAATAAGACGTAAATAAGGATAAGAAGGTAAAGTGAGTAAAGTCTGCAATTGTCTCATTTATAGCTGATACCATCGGAAATAGCATGATGATTAGGATCAGGATGATGGCGATAGCTTGGGCTTCGTTCACTGACCGGCAGGCCAAGCTGATAATTAGGTAGAGCAAGGAAAGGATAATGCCCGTAAGAATGCTTACAATAAAATAATTCACTGAATAGGGCACGCCCAAGAAAAGTGGAATGAGGATCAAGCCAAGTAGGGTCAGCAAGACAGGAAAAAAGAGCGAACTGAAGAGATAAGCAACACCGGACACATTGGATAATTGTAGCTCCTTAAGGTTATCCTTTTCTTTCTCTTCGCTTATGACAGGGGTAATCATTTGGCCTAGGGTGATGCTATAGAGCAAGGGGAGGATCATAAATAATTGGTAATCACCGCTCAGCTGGTCGCTATCAAAAATCATCTGGTAGATAAGGACAAAAAGATAGGGGGCAAGCACAGCAATTAAATATTGGAAATTCGTTTGATAAATCTTTAGTCGCAATTTCAAGAGTATCTGACTTTGTCTAAGCATTGAGCGCCTCCCCTGTTAGTGTCATAAAAATGTCCTCTAAGTTAGGTTCTTGTGAGTGGATGGTTTGCACCTGGTCCCAGGCCCTAAATTGGTCTAAATCTTTAAAGTTAAGGCGTTCTTGGTGCCCATCTTCAAAACTGACTTCCACCCAGCGTTCCTTATGGTATTTGTGGATTAATTCCTGGGGAGAGCCTGACTCGATCATTCGTCCCTCATGGATAATCACTATTTGGTCAGCTAGCTGACTGGCTTCAGCCATATCATGGGTGGTTAAGAAGATCGTCGTTCCCTCAGCCCGCAATTGACCAAGAATCTTATGGATGGCTTGTGTGGTCATGGGATCCAAACCGCTTGTAGGCTCATCTAAGAAGAGAATTTCTGGCGTCTTCACTAAGGCACGGGCCAAGAACATGCGTTGGCGCATACCTGTCGAGAGATTTTTGGCCTTGGTGGATCGGTCTTCATAGAGGCCGATTGCTTGGAGCAGATTATCGAGATCTGTCTGCGGGAAATTATAAAGTTTAGCATAGAGTAGGAGATTATCATAGAGCGATAATTGCTCATAATAACCATTATTATCCGAAACAATCCCCATCTTGGCCTGGTCTTTAGCTTCTAGCTGACTGCCCTCTATATTCATAATCTCAAACTGCCCAGCAGTCGGTTTTTCCTGCCCAGTCAATAGACGAATAGTCGTTGTCTTACCAGAACCAGATGGCCCTAAGAATGCAAAAATTTGACCATAGCCTACTTCAAAGCTCAAATGGTCTACAGCCTGCTTATCCTGGTAAGTCTTCGTTAAGTCCTTTGTCTTGATCATAGCTTGCATATAGTCTACTCCTCCTTCTTAATCACTCCATAAGCTATAGAAAGCTCCCATTGAATGAAGCTAACTCAGTCGTCCTTTTTCCTTCCTTCATGAAAAGCAACCGCACATAATAATAAAATTGCAACTAATAGATAAAGCTCCACACTCACACCTCCTGTATCATTTAACCAAGCTAACTTAACATAGGTCCAAATGCACTAGCAAGCTAGCGCTAAAAAAAAGTAATAAAATCAATTTTTTTGTCATTTTATTACTTTTTTCTAGAAGAGAATGCTTATATATGATAGCATTTGCTTATGTTCGTTCAAGGAGGTGTACTATGGATTGGTTTCATTATTTGTCAATTGAAGAAAGGAAATTTCTCAAAATATTTATTCTGAATGCTGGTTCGATCAAAGAGACCTCCAAGGCATACTATCAATCGTATACAAAGACGCGCAAGATGCTGGATCAAATCATTCAGAAAATTCACTATTTCGAAGCGGAAGACTATGACTTTATGGAGATGGAATTGCAAGATCTCCATAAAGCTGATGATATCTCAGATACTGTCCTCCGCCGGCTCTTAGATATCCACAAAAGATATAATTGTTCATAAAATAAATCCGTCACTCCTATTCGCAAATGGAGTGACGGATTTTTTATAGGTAGATAGCCCTAAAGCGAATTAAAACCCGCTTCTAGACCTGACACAATTGCATCGATGTTGGAAATAATCGCAAGGGCAAAGATTAAGAAAAAAGCAGCAAGTCCTACACTGATTAAGCAATCTTTTTCTTTAACTGTCATCTGCTTTTCTCCTTTCACTAGGATTTGATTAGAAGTGGTTAGCTTGCTCCTAGTGAACTGGTTCAATCAACCATCCCTGATCGTTAACCTTAGTCTATCAGAAAAAATGAGTAAATACTTAAATTCATCATATGTGGTCGTTTTTTTTCATATTTGGTAATTTTTCCCCTAATATAAAATCCGTCACCTGCCATTCTTAAATGGTGTGACGGATTTTCTTTTTTATTCAGCTTCTTTTTTCTGGAGGTGTTTGACCCAGCGTTCGGTCAGCACAGGGCTGAGGAAGCTGAGGATGACGACGGAGGCGAGGATCTGAGAGACAGCGGCGGTCTGATAGTCCAGGAGTTGGGGGTAGGTGGTTGCGAGGACGACAGGCACGGAGGTAGACAGGCCGGCCACATTGAGCATGGCTAAGCCAGCTGTCCCGTCATTACCCAGGATCTTGTAGTCAACCAAGAAGAGGGGCGACATGAAGACGATGACCACCAGGGTTAGAAGGATGCCGGTTGGGACAGCTTTAATGGCCTCCAAGACATTGGTTCCTTGCCCAATCGACCAGCCCAGCCAAGGGATCAAGACATTGAGTCCCGGTCCAAAGAGTTCTGCAAACTGTTTATCAAGATTGCCCAAGATAATCCCTAGGAGCATCGGGAGAAGGGTTGAAATCACCGGCATCCAGTCGAAGTCCCCGCTGGAGTAGACCAAGCCGAAGATAATCATCGGGAAGAGGGGGATACAGAAGAGACTGGTTAGGCCGAAAGCGTAAGGGTCATCTTCATTGCCATACTCCTCACTGATGGAGAGGTAGATGGCTGGGTTAATACTCAAGAGGGCGGTTGCTACTGCAATAGCTGGCATCCCCCAGATACCGCCATCGCCAAAGAAACGAAGGTAAGCAATAGTAACCAGGAAGGCGATCCCCAGCTTAACGAGAAAGAGAATCCCCTGGCGCTTGAGAACCCGGACCAAGCGTTTAAGATCAATCCCCACTCCCGAACAGAAGCAGAGCAAGCCAATAATAAAACCCTGGCCTTCCCCAGCTAAGAGGGACTGGCTAATCCCTCCGATCTTAAAGAGATTGGGCCACAAGGTATACAGGACCATCGAGATAAACATGGGGACGAGAAAAGTCCCTGCCGGTATCTTTTTAATTTTTTCTAACATAGGCGCTCCTTTTAGCTATTGATGAGAAGGACTCGAGCTCCCCCTCGGCTCGTACATTGTCAGTTCTATTTTATCAAAAAATAGGCTATATACGAAATAATAAGGCCATTCTATCTCCTCGACTTCAGTCCTATCCATAGCGACTGGCTATTCTTCTTGATTCAAAGTGCGTATTACCGCTAAGTCAGCCGCCTCTGCTATACTTAAGCCATTCAAAAATGTACTTCCCCTATTATTAAAAGCAAAAAAGGAACCAGTCTTATGCAAACATCAATTATCGGTTACCCGCGCATCGGGGCCCTCAGAGAACTCAAATTCCAAACTGAAAAATACTTCCGCCATGAAATCACTGAGGCCGACCTCCAAGAGACGGCCCGCCAGCTCCGCCAAGACCACTGGCTCAAGCAGAAGGCGAGTGGCCTGGACTTCATTCCCTCCAATGATTTCTCCTTCTACGACCACTTCCTAGATACGGCGGTCCTCTTCAACATCGTGCCCAAGCGCTATAAGGACCTCCAGCTCTCTGAACTGGATACTTATTTTGCCCAGGCCCGAGGCTACCAGGGAGAGGCGGGGGACGTTAAGGCCCTGGCCATGAAGAAGTGGTTCAACACCAACTACCACTACATGGTCGCCGAGATCGAAGACGATACGGTGGTCAAGCTAGCCAACAACCGGGTCCTCGACCACTACCGGGAGGCCAAGGCCTTGGGAGTGGAGACCCAACCTAGCCTCATTGGTCCCTTCACCCTGGTCAAGAAGCTCCGCTACCTGGGCCAGAAGACAGCCCAAGACTTCAAGGCAGACCTCAGCCAAGCCTATAGCGACCTCCTCCAAGACCTAGCAGACGAAGGGGTAGCCTGGGTCCAGCTGGATGAACCCGACCTTGTCTACGACCTTAGCGCTGAGGACATCCAACTCTTCCAAGACCTCTACCAGGCCATCCTCCCCAAGAAGGGAGCGGTCAAGATCCTCCTCCAGACTTACTTCGGGGACATCCGCGACATCTACCAAGAGGTCATCGCCCTCGACTTCGACGGCATCGGCTTAGACTTCCTGGAAGGCCGGAAGACTTTAGAGCTAGTGGAGAAATATGGTTTCCCAACTGATAAGCTTCTCTTCGCCGGCCTGGTCAACGGCAAGAACATCTGGCGCAACCACTATGCCAAGACCCTGTCCGTGATTGAGCGCTTAGAGGCTCAGGGAATTGCCTTAGTATTAAATACATCTTGCTCCCTCCTCCATGTGCCTTACCGCTTGGCCCCAGAAGAGCAATTAAAGGCTGACTACAAGCCCCACTTCGCCTTCGCTGAAGAGAAACTCCAAGAGCTCCAAGAACTCAAGCACCTAGCTGGAGGCGACCGTCAGAATGAGCCCGCCTACCAAGCCAACCAGGCCCTCTTTGCCCACCGACCAGATGCCAACGATCCTAGAGTCCAAAACCGAGTTCAAGCCATCAAGGAAGAGCTCTTCAACCGCCAGCCTGCCTTTGCCGAAAGGGAAGCCCTGCAGAAGGAAAGTTTCCAACTCCCCCTCTTACCAACAACTACCATCGGCTCCTTCCCCCAAACCAAGGAAGTGAAGAAGAACCGGTCCGACTTCAAGAAGGGCTTGATTAGCCAGGAGGCCTATGAAGCCTTCAACCGCCAAGCCATCGATGACTGCCTCCGCCGCCAAGAAGAGATTGGCCTCGATGTCCTGGTCCACGGGGAATTCGAACGTAATGACATGGTAGAATACTTTGGTGAACGGCTCCAGGGCTATCTCTTCACCCAGTACGCCTGGGTCCAGTCTTACGGGACCCGCTGTGTGAAGCCACCGATTATCTGGGGCGACATCTCCCGCCCCCAAGCGATAACCGTGCCCTGGTCGACCTATGCCCAAAGTCGGACCGAGCACCTGGTCAAGGGCATGTTGACTGGACCTGTGACCATTCTCAACTGGTCCTTCCCGCGTGAGGATATCTCACTAAGGGACTCGACCTACCAGATCGCCCTGGCCATCCGCGATGAGGTACTCGATTTAGAAGCGAATGGCATCCGCATCATCCAGATCGATGAAGCGGCCTTACGCGAGAAGCTTCCCCTCCGCCAGTCCGACTGGTACAGCCAATACCTAGACTGGGCAATCCCAGCCTTCCGCCTGGTCCACAGCGGCGTCCAAGCGACCACCCAGATCCACACCCATATGTGCTATAGCGAGTTTACCGATATTATCCCTGCCATTGACCAGATGGATGCCGACGTGATCAGCTTCGAAGCCTCACGGTCTGACCTGGAAATTCTCGATAGCCTCAAAGCCCAGAACTTCCAGACCCAGGTTGGCCCCGGCGTTTACGATATCCACTCCCCTCGTGTCCCTTCCGTCGATGAAATCAAAAGCAGCATTAGAAAGATCTTGGACAAGGTCGCCATCCAGAAAGTCTGGATCAATCCTGACTGTGGTCTGAAGACACGCGGTTGGGAAGAAACCACGGCCTCCCTCAAGCACCTGGTCCAAGCTACAGAGGAAATCCGCCATGAAAACGAAAGAACTTTTTAAAGAAAAAACCGTCTTCTCCTACGAGGTCTTCCCGCCTAAGAAGAGCTCTGGACCCCAAAGTATCTACAAGACCCTAGAAGAACTCAAAAGCCTGTCCCCCGACTGTATCAGCGTCACTTACGGCGCTGGGGGCGGGGACAACAATGACGAAAGCTTCAAGATTGCCCAGACCATCAAGGGCTATGGCATTGAAAGTATCGCCCACCTCCCCTGCATTGGGATGACTAAGGCTGACTTGGAAGAGAAGTTAGAAGAACTCAAGGCCCTTAAAGTTGAAAACATCCTAGCTCTGCGCGGGGACCTGCCGGCCGATGACTATGAGCCCGGTGACTTCAGCTATGCCTCCGACATGGTCCGCTTCATCAAGGACAAGGGAGACTTCAATGTGGTGGCGGCCTGCTATCCCGAAGGCCATGTCGACTGCAAGGACAAGGTCCAAGACATCAAGCACCTCAAGACCAAGGTCGATGCTGGAGTAGACCAACTCATCACCCAGCTCTTCCTCGACAACAATGACTTCTATGCCTTCCGCGAACGCTGTGAACTCGCTGATATCAACGTTCCCATTGAAGCCGGAATCATGCCGGTGGTTAACAAGCGGCAGATCGAGCGGATGACCAGCCTCTGCGGGGTCAAGCTCCCTGACAAGTTTGTCAAGATGATGGACCGCTACCAAGACAAGCCCGTCGCCATGCGTGACGCCGGCATCGCCTACGCTGTCAACCAAATCGTCGACCTGATCAGCCAGGGCGTCGACGGCATCCACCTCTACACCATGAACAACCCCTATATCGCCAAAAAGATCCACGAAGCTGTCCATAATCTCCTGTAAATAAGTAAATCGCCAGTTCCTCGCGACCTGAAAGGGTCAGGGAACTGGCGCTTTTGCTTTAGATATCTTTGCCAATTTTTTTGAAAATAAACTTACAAATAATGTAGATCAGCGTGTAGAGGCCAACAAAGAGTATGACATTTACCCAGCTGTTTGTGACTTGTAAGGACTCTTGGAGAAAATTATGGGTCATAAAAGTCAGCAGTGACACGATAAAAAAGAAGACAAAATACATGGTCGCTCTCCCTCCTCTCCAGAAATGCCCTTGCTTCAAGTCTATCCTAGCAAATAAACTATCCCGTAACAAGGCACGCTTAGCCGTATTCAGTCTTTTTGGACTTAAATTAAATGATGAAATCTCAAGTTGCAATGCAGCTTCTACAAGATCCTGACATCTCATAGGTGTAAATTTTAATAGTCTGCTACTTTAATTGATTCTCTAGTTATTAGTGTTGATGACTAGTAAATAAAGAATATTTTCTATATCAGCTATTTTGAGCAAAAGCGGAACGGATGCTCACTAATACCATTTGATTTATATCTTTTTATTTACAGGCTCCTACTAAAAAAGCCTAACAGGTCCAGCTGCTAGGCTACTTTGCATGGATAAATTCCAGTTCCTTCCATTATATACCCAAACGATCGAAGATCTCATCGACCCGTTGGAGGTGGTAGTGGTAGTCAAAGGCATCGTCGATTTCTTTAGAATTGAGAAGTTCGGTAAGTTGGTCATTAGCTTCAACCAGCCCACGGAAATCGCGTTGCTCGTCCCAGGCCTGGGCCGTTAGAGGTTGGACCAGGTCATAGGCGGCTTCTCGAGACAAGCCTTGGTCCACCAGCTTGAGGAGCAGACGTTGGCTGTAAATCAGACCATGGGTAGCCTGCATGTTCCGCAACATGTTATCTGGGAACACCGTTAAATCTTCAATAATTTTCCCGAAGCGGCGGATCATGTAGTTGACCAGGATAGTGGTGTCAGACAAAATAATTCGCTCCGCGCTAGAATGGGAGATATCCCGTTCATGCCAGAGGGACACATTCTCGTAGGCGGTCACCACGTGTCCCCGGCAGACCCGGGCCAGGCCGGTCACGTTTTCGCTGGAAATTGGATTGCGCTTGTGGGGCATGGCGCTGGACCCCTTCTGGCCCTTGGCGAAGTATTCTTCGACTTCACGAGTTTCTGACTTCTGCAAGTGGCGGATTTCCGTGGCCATGTTCTCGATGGAAGTTGCGATCAGGGCTAGGCAGGCGATGTACTCGGCATGGAGGTCGCGGGGGAGGACTTGGGTGGAAATTTCTTGGGCGCGAATACCTAAGTGGTCGCAAACATAGGCTTCAACAGCGGTTGGTACATTGGCGAAGGTCCCCACGGCTCCAGAGATCTTCCCGGCTTCCACCCCCTTAGCGGCATGGTCGAAGCGGTCAATTTGGCGCTTGATTTCCGAATAATAGCGGGCCATCTTCAAGCCAAAGGTGGTCGGTTCGGCGTGGACACCATGGGTCCGGCCCATGCAAACCGTGTGCTTGTACTTTTGCGCCTTCTTCTTCAGAATCTCTAGGAACCAGGCCAGGTCTTGACGGATAATGTCATTGGCCTGCTTGAGCTGGTAACCCTGGGCCGTGTCGACCACATCAGTCGAAGTCAGGCCATAGTGGACCCACTTGCGTTCTTCGCCTAGAGATTCAGAAACACAGCGAGTGAAGGCCACGACATCGTGGCGGGTTTGGGCTTCGATCTCTTGGATGCGGTCAATGTCGAAAGTCGCTTTTGCGCGGATCTTTTGGACATCTTCTCTAGGAATTTCACCGAGCTCAGCCCAGGCTTCGGCTGCTAGGATTTCAACTTCTAGCCAGCACTGGTAGCGGTTATCATCGGACCAAACTTGGCCCATTTCGGGACGGGTGTAGCGTGGGATCATGAGACTTTTTCCTCCTTAGAGTGAGAGATGACTTGTCCACCAATGTCGTGGCGGTAGAAGGTCTGAGGGATGGGATTCTGGTCGAGATAGGCATAGACCTGTTGAGCCACTTGGACGAGATCATCCCCCTGGGCTACTGCCATAAGGATGCGACCGCCCTGAGCAATCAAGCGACCTGACTTTTCGCCCACGCCTGCATAGAGTAGAGAGATGTCTGCCGGACAAGCATTAACGAGAGGGCTTAGGTCCATCCCCTTGGCATAGGGATTGGGATAGCCTTCCGCTGCGAGGACAACGCCTAGGCTAGGGCGGTTCTCTTTCAAGGTCAGCTGGGCAGGCTGGCTATCCAGGAGTTGACTAATGGTATCAGCGAAATCATCCCCCAACAACGACATAAGGATCTGGGTCTCGGGATCGCCGAAGCGGGTATTGAACTCAATCACCTTGGGCCCCTCAGCCGTCAGCATGAGTCCGGTATAGAGGACCCCGCTGTAGGGATAACCTGCCGCTTCCATGGCCTGGAGGGTGGGCTCAACAATAGTCGTCACAACTTCCTGGTAGAGACCCTCATCGACAAAGGGAACTGGGGCATAGGCGCCCATTCCACCTGTATTAGGGCCACGGTCCTGGTCATAGGCCCGCTTGTGGTCCTGGGCCGTTGGTAGGTGGAGGACCCGGCCGTCGTGGACCAAGCTAAAGAAAGAAAATTCCGGTCCAGTCAAACACTCTTCCACCACGACTTGGGATTGGCTCCCATAGCAATCGGCTTCCAAGATATCAGCCAGGGCAGTTTCGGCTGTCGTTAGGTCCTGGGCAATCACAACACCCTTACCAGCTGCTGGTCCGTCCGCCTTGATAACGAGAGGGAAACTTGCTTCTTGGACATAGGCCTGGGCTGTTTTGTAATCTTCAAAGGACTGGTAGTGGGCCGTCGGAATTCCATTCTGAATTAATAGTTCTTTAGCAAATTTCTTAGAAGATTCCAGACGGGCCGCTGCCTGGCTGGGGCCGAAGATTTTTTGACCTGCAGCCCGGAAACGGTCCACAATTCCCAAGAAGAGGGGCTGTTCAGGGCCAACAAAGGTCCAGTCAATCTCAGCTTCTTGGGCCCAAGCCAGGAGTTCATCGACCTGGTTAACAGCTAAGGGGACCAAGTCGATTCCATCCCCTAGCATCCCCGGATTGCCGGGTGCGCAATAGACCTGGTCAACATTGGGACTCTGCATAAATTTGCGGGCAAGGGCGTGTTCACGGCCGCCCCCACCAATGACTAATATTTTCATTTCAACCTCCTAGTGTCTAAAATGTCTCCGTCCCGTCTTCAACATAGGAATCTGAGCCGCATCGGTCACGGCAATGGAATCGTCGTCGTGGATAGAACCTCCAGGCTGGACGATAGCCTTGATTCCATGGGTCACCGCATATTCAGCCGTATCGGCCATGGGCAGGTAGGCATCACTGGCTAGGACCACATCCGACCGGTCCACATCGTGGGGATTGGTCAGGGCTTCTTGGATGGCCAGCTCACAGGCACCCACCCGGTTCATCTGACCGGCACCGATCCCTAGGCTCTGAACAGAATTGGCCACCACAATCGCGTTGGACTTGACATGCTTGACCAACTTCCAAGCCAGTTCCAAGGCCTGGTCTTGCTTGTGGTCAGGTAGCACCTGGCCCATAGCTGGCCAGTCCGCCGCATGGACCGTTTGGGGGATGTCCTGGTCTTGGACCAAGAGGCCACCCATGACGGACACATATTCCTTGGCTGGTGCAGGGCTCTGGTCGAAGTGGTCCAAGGCTAAGAGACGCAGGTTTTTCTTGGCTGCTAATAGCTCTAGGGCCTCGGGCTCAAAAGCAGGCGCAATTACAATCTCTAAGAAGATTGGCTTGAGCGCTTCAGCTAGCTCCTGGGTCACCGGCCGGTTGACGGCCACAATGCCACCGTAGATGGACTGGGAATCAGCTTCATAACAGCGCTGGAAGGCGAGTTCAATGGTCTCGCCTAGGCCCATGCCGCAGGGATTCATGTGTTTGACCGCAATGGCAGCGGGAACTTGGAATTCCGCAATCATTCTTAGCGCTGCATCGGCGTCCTTAATATTGTTATAGGACAGTTCCTTACCCTGGAGCTGCTGGGCTTGAACTAGACTATAGGCAGGGGCGAGGGGTTCTTGGTAGAAGGCTGCTGCTTGGTGGCTGTTCTCCCCATAGCGGAGCTCTTGCTTGAGGTCATAGGTCAGGGTCAGCTTTTCCGGCTCACTTTCACCGACATAGTCTGTCAGGTACTGGGCAATCAGGGCATCGTACTGGGCCGTTTGGCGGAAGACCTTGGCCGCCAAGTGGGCCCGCAAGTCCAGACTGGTCGCCCCCTCAGCTGCCAGCTCATCCCGCACCAAATCATAGTCAGCTGGATCGGTAATAACCGTCACGGACTGGTAGTTCTTGGCGGCGCTCCGCAGCATGGAGGGGCCACCGATGTCGATATTTTCAATCAGGTCGGCGTGGCTAGCATGGGCCTGGGCCAGGGTAGCCTTGAAGGGGTAGAGGTTGACCACCACATAGTCGATGGCTTCAATCCCATGGTCGGCCAAGGCTTGAAGGTGGCTGGCCTGGTCGCGGCGGGCGAGGAGACCTCCATGAATCTTAGGGTGGAGGGTCTTGACCCGGCCATCCAGAATTTCCGGGAAGCCAGTCACTTCCTCCACAGCAGTCGCAGGGACTCCCGCTTCAGTTAAGGCGTTCAGAGTTCCCCCAGTCGAAATAATGTCAATGCCTTGGTCGGCTAAAAATCTCGCAAAATCAACAATTCCAGTCTTATCGGACACACTAATTAAAGCTCTAGGCATCTTCTCTTCCTTTCAATTGACGAATAACAGCTGGATAAACTTGGTGTTCCAGGTCATGGATGCGCGCTTCCAGGTCGTCCAAAGTCTCCCCCAGTCGGATGGCTAGGCTGGCTTGGCGGATAATCTCCCCACTGTCAATGCCCGCATCCACATAATGGACAGTGACTCCGGTCTCCGCCACCCCCGCTTCATAGGCATCACGGATACCGTGACGTCCCGGAAAGGCTGGGAGGAGGGAGGGGTGAATATTAATAATGGCTTGGGGATAGGCTTGAATGAGGGGCGCGTGGAGGACCCGCATGTAGCCGGCTAAAATAACCAAATCGACGGCTTCTTCCTGGCAGATTTGAACCAGGGCTTCTTCATAGACTTGGCGGCTAGGGAAGTCTTGGGGACTGAACTGGTAGGTCTTTATCCCTAAATTCAGGGCCCGTTCCAGGGCATAGGCCCCCGCTTGGTCGGAGAAGAGAAAGACAATCTCAACTCCTTCCTGGCCACTTGCAAAAGCTTGGGCCAGGGCTTGGAAGTTGGACCCATTACCGGATGCAAAGATAGCACAACGCATAAGAACCTCCTTAGTGAATCTGGATGGCTCGGTCATCATCCTCGACAACTCGGCCGATGACATAGGCCCTTTCGCCTGCTGCCTCTAAGGCAGTTAGGACCTGGTCACGGTCTTCAGGGGCGACTGCTGCCACCATGCCGATCCCCATATTGAAGATCTCATAGAGGTCGGCTTCAGGAATTTGGCCATAGTGGGCCAGGGCCTTGAAGATATCTAAGACAGGCCAGGTCCCCCGGTCGATCTGGGCGCAGAGCCCTTCAGGCAGCATGCGGGGAATATTTTCGACAAAGCCGCCCCCTGTGATGTGAGCCAGGCCATGGATTTGGCCGGCTTGGACTAGGGGCAGGAGGGGGGCCACATAGATCCGGGTCGGCTTGAGCAATTCCTCTCCCAGGCTGGCGGCTTGAGGTAATAAATCTAAGGGAGCGTCGAGTGCAAAGTCATGGTCCTTGAAGAAGACCTTGCGCACCAGGGAATAGCCATTGGAATGGAGGCCTGAAGAAGCTAGTCCAATGAGGATATCCCCTGCTTGGACATCTCTTTTTTGAATCAGGGAATCTCGGTCAGCAATCCCCACCGCAAAGCCTGCTAGGTCAAAGTCGTCCCCCGTATACATGTCTGGCATCTCAGCGGTTTCGCCCCCAATCAGGGCTGCACCGGCTTCTTGGCAGCCTGTACAAACTCCCTTAACGATGGCTTCAATAATGGCCGGATCGTTCTTGGCCACAGCCAGGTAATCGAGGAAGTAGAGGGGTTCAGCGCCTTGGGCCAGGATATCGTTGACACACATGGCCACGCAGTCAATCCCAATCTGGTCATAGACCTGGGCCTGGATGGCGAGGAGGAGCTTGGTCCCTACCCCATCTGTCCCCGAGATGAGGACGGGATCTTGGTAGTTAAAATTTTTCAGAGAGAAGGCGGCCCCGAAGCCCCCTAGTTGGCTGAGGACTTCTGGACGTTGAGTTTTTTTGACATGTTTGGCCATGCGGCGGACGGCTTCATAGCCTGCGGTCACATCCACACCGGCTTGGCTGTAGGCATTATCCATGCTTTTCCTCCTGTTCTTCTAGGGCGCGGTAGTATTCTTCGGCATAGTCGTAGAGGCCCGTGGGATAGTCGCCGTTAAAGTAGGCCATGCAGAGGCCCCCGTAAGGTGCATCACTTTCTAGACCAATCCCTTCCATCAATCCCTCCTCACTGAGAAAGGCCAGGGAGTCGGCCCCAATCAGTCGGCAGATCTCGTCCACGTCATGATTAGCAGCGATCAATTCGCGGGTCGTTGAAATATCAATCCCGTAGAAACAAGGGTACTTGAGCGGCGGGCAGGCAATTCGGACATGGACTTCCTTGGCTCCCGCTTCACGCAAGAGGCTGACAATCCGCTTGGAAGTTGTCCCCCGCACAATGGAATCATCCACCATGACCACCCGCTTGCCTTCAAGCAATTTGTGGACGGCCGATAATTTCATACGGACGCCCCGCTCCCGCTCTTCCTGGCTGGGCTGGATAAAGGTCCGACCCACATACTGGTTCTTTACCAGGGCCATTTCATTGGGGAGCTGGGCGGCTTCCGCGTAACCGCTGGCCGCTGACAGGGAGGAATTGGGGACGCCGACCACGAAATCAGCCCCTGGCGCCGGCGCTTCTTGGGCCAGGCGCGCCCCGCACTGCTTGCGGGCCGTGTGGACATTGATGTCATGAATGGTAGAATCCGGGCGGGCGAAATAAATATATTCCATGGAACAAATGGCCTGTTGGCGGTCCGCCGTATAGTATTGGCGCTGGATACCCTGGCTGTTGATCACAACGAGTTCGCCCGGTTGGACATCGAAGAGGGCCTCTGCCCCAATTTGGTCCAGGGCGCAGGACTCACTAGCCATGGCATAAGAGCCATCCGCCAATTGACCGACAACCAGGGGCCGGAAGCCATTGGGATCGCAAGCCCCAATCAAGGCTTGGTCGGTCAGCAAGATATAGGTAAAGCCTCCCTTGATCTGGTTCAGGGCGTCCTTGACTTGGTCCAAGAATTTATCTTCCTGGCTGTGGCGGATTAAGTGCATGAGGACCTCGCTATCTGAAGTAGACCGGAAGATTGCGCCCTTCTTTTCCAAGTCCCGGCGCAGGGCCCGGCCATTGACCAGGTTGCCATTATGGGCCAGGGCCATGTCCCCCTCTTCAAAATGGAAGAGGAAGGGCTGGATATTGTGGAGGGAGTGCTCACCTGACGTGGCATAGCGCACATGTCCTAGGGCAGCCCGACCTTGGAGATAGTCGAATTGGTCCTTGGCCTTAAAGATTTCACTGACTAGGCCCAAGCCCCGAATATCCTTCATCCGGCCCTGGCTGTCCAGAGCAGTAATCCCCGCTCCTTCCTGGCCCCGGTGTTGGAGGGCCATGAGTCCGTAAAAGACCAGGCGGGAAGCTTGGCTGTGGTTCCAGATTCCAATCAAGCCACATTCTTCATGGGGCAGGTCATAGTGGGCCTCATCAATATAGGTGGACAGGTAGTCTCCTTCAGAAACTATTTTCTTGTGGCATTCAGTTGACACGTTAAGGCCCCTTCCCATAGTGCTTGTAATTCTTCGACATCGGCTTCAATTTGCCCATCATCAGCTGTTAGGCGGTAACTGGCTTCGGCCGTCACCCGACCCAATAAGTTAAACGTGTCGCCAAAGTCAGCTTCAAAGGCCGCTTGTTTATCGGGATGGACGCTGACGATGAAGCGCGACTGGTTTTCACTAAAGACTTGGCAGATTAGTCCCCCATAAGTGACTTCTAGGCCCAATCCGGTCTTAAAGGCAGACTCAGCTAAGGCGACCGCCAAGCCGCCCTCGCTCAGGTCGTGGGCAGAGGCCAGGTAGCCTGCTTGGATGGCCTTGAGAACCGCTTCTTGATTGGCAGCTTCTTGGTCGAGGTCGAAATCAAAGAGTTGGCCCGAAATTTGGCCGGTCTCTAAGTACTGGAGCTCAGACCCGTTGAAGGCATCACTAGTCTCCCCGATGCTATAGATCAGGTCCCCAGCCTGCTTGAAGCTTTGCGTGGTGATTTCTGAAAGATCGCGGATCAGACCGACCATGCCGATCATTGGCGTCGGATAGATGGCTTGGCCATTGCTTTCGTTATTTAAGGAAACATTGCCTGAAATGACCGGCGTATTGAGCTGGCTGCAGGCCTGGGAAATACCAGCGGCTGACTGGGCAAGTTCATAGAAGATTTCCGGATCCTCTGGGTTGCCGTAGTTCAGGCAGTCCGTGATGGCGAGGGGTTGGCCCCCGCTAGCGACAATGTTGCGGGCTGCTTCACTAACCGCCATTTGGCCCCCACGTTCAGGGTCTAGGTAGATATAGCGGGCATTGCAGTCAGTCGTCATGGCCAGGGCCTTTTGGGTGCCGCGGATGCGGAGGACAGCAGCATCGCTCCCAGGCCCTTGAACAGTTGAGGTCCGCACCATGGTATCGTAAGATTCATAGACTGACCGCTTGGAAGCAATGGTCCCCTGCTGGAGGAGGGCTTCCAAGGTCGCCTTGGCATCGCTGAATTGGGGCTGGTACTGGCTGGCTGTTGCTTGGGCTAATCGCTCAGGCCGCTTTCCTTGGCGCTGGTATTCAGGAGCGGATTCTGCTAAGGCATCTACCGGCACATTGGCTACTTCTTGGCCCTGGTGGAAGAGCCGGTAGCGGCCATCGTCCGTTACCTCGCCAATCTTCACCGCATGGAGCTTGTACTTGTCGAAGATGGCTTGGATCTTGGCTTCCTTGCCCTTCTTGACACAGAGAAGCATCCGTTCTTGGGATTCAGATAGCATCATTTCATAAGGCGTCATACCGCTTTCACGTTGGGGCACTTGGTCTAAGTTCAGACGGAGTCCTGTTCCTGCCTTGGAGGCCATTTCAGAGCTTGAAGATACTAGACCTGCCGCCCCCATATCCTGGATGCCGACCAATTCGTCCTGGCAGGTCTGGATCACTTCCAGGCAGGCTTCCAAGAGGAGTTTCTCCATAAAGGGATCGCCCACTTGGACAGCTGAGCGTTGGCTATCATGGTCATCGCTGAATTCCGCACTGGCAAAAGTCGCCCCATGGATTCCGTCGCGGCCGGTCTTAGCGCCAACATAGAGGATGGTATTGCCGACGCCGGCTGCCCGGCCCTTTTGGATGTCTTTTTGGTCCATGAGTCCGACACACATAACGTTAACTAAGGGGTTGCCGCGGTAGCAATTATCGAAGGCAATCTCGCCTCCCACCGTCGGAATGCCGATACAGTTGCCGTAACCCGCGATCCCATTGATCACTTCTTGGTAGATGTACTTGGTCCGGGCATCATCTAATTCACCGAAGCGGAGGGAGTCCAAGACGGCAATGGGACGGGCCCCCATACTGAAGATGTCGCGGATAATCCCGCCGACCCCAGTTGCCGCCCCTTCATAGGGTTCCACCGCTGAGGGGTGGTTGTGGCTCTCCGCCTTGAAAACCACGGCCTGGCCATCGCCAATATCTACAATCCCCGCGCCTTCACCCGGTCCTTGGAGAACCTGGGGACCTTCAGAAGGGAAGGTCCGCAAGATGGGCTTGGTGTTCTTGTAGGAGCAGTGCTCGCTCCACATGACCGAGAAGAGGCCGGTCTCCGTGTAATTGGGCAAGCGGCCGAGAATCTTATCCCGGATCAGGGCATATTCCTCATCCGTCAAGCCCCACTCTTGGTAGATCTTCTGCTCTTGGATTGCTTCTGCTGTCAGTTCTTGTGTCGCCATTAAGCTTGCCCTCCTAAGTTCTTCTCATAAGTGTCCCGCATCGATTCAAAAACCCGCAGGCCGTCAATACCGCCAATCAAGGCCTCTACCGCCCTTTCTGGATGGGGCATGAGGCCGATCACATTGCCCGCCTGGTTGCAGATCCCTGCAATATTGGCCGTTGACCCATTAGGATTGTCCCCTGCATAGCTAAAAACAATCTGGTGCTTGGCCCGCAATTCCTCTAGGGTTTCTGGGTCGCAGTAATAATTCCCTTCGCCATGGGCAATAGGCAGGCTGATTTCTTCCCCTGCTTGGTAGCGGCTGGTAAAGGCTGTTTGGTTGTTTTCAACCTTCAGAGCTTGGTATTTGCAGACAAAGTGGAGGTCGCGGTTGCGCAAGAAGGCCCCAGGTAAGAGCCCGGCCTCGCAGAGAATCTGAAAGCCATTGCAGGTCCCTAAGACAAGCTTGCCTGAATCAGCGAAAGCTTTTAAGGCCGTCATGATAGGGGCAAAACGAGCGATGGCCCCAGACCGCAAGTAGTCGCCAAAGGAAAAGCCGCCCGGTACCATGACCGCATCATAGCCCGACAAGTCGCTGGCATCGGAAGAAACAAAGGCCACCTCTTCACCCAGGATGTCCCGGATGGCATGGAACATGTCCGTGTCGCAATTGGAACCCGGAAATTGAATCACAGCAAATTTCATGCCTAGGCCTCCTTAATGGTGTAGCGGTAAGCTTCCATGGTGACATTGGCCAAGAGCTTATCGCAAATAGCTTCAACCCTTGCTTGGACATCGGCCACATCCTTAGAGATTTCCAGTTCAAAGTACTTGCCCTGGCGTACACTTTTAACTTCGCTATAGCCCATCTGGTTGACGGCTTGCTGGATAGCTTCACCTTGGGGGTCTAAGATGGATTCCTTATAAGTAACAAAAATTTCTACCTGATACATGTTGGTCCTCCTTGTGGTCTTAGGCTTGGGTCACGGCTTCGAGTCGGCTGAGTACTGCTTCATAGAAAGGAATGATATCTCCTTCGTCATTACGGAAAATGTCTTTGTCAAAGGATGCTTTGCTTTCCATATCCCAGAGTCGGGCATTGTCTGGGGAGAATTCATCAGCAAGCACAATTTCTCCATCGGGCGTGCGGCCGAATTCGAGCTTGAAATCAACTAGGATGAGCCCCGCTTGCTTGAATAAAGCAACTAAAAGGGCATTAATCTGCCGGGTCAGCCGCTTGATTTCTTGGAGCTCATCTTCTGTCGCAGCTTGGAGGAAGCGAATATCCTCATCATTGATAAAGGGGTCGTTCAGGGCATCTGCCTTGTAGAAGAATTCCAAGACCCCGCCTGGGATCTCGGTTCCTTTATCAACGCCGAGCCGCTTAACGAAACTTCCTGCTGCATAATTGCGGAAGACAACTTCTAGGGGAAACATCTGGGCTTCCTTAACTAATTCTTCGCGGGAATTTAAGACTTTCACCAGGTGGGTGGGAATCCCCTGGTCGGCTAAATAAGTGAAAATCAGCTGGTTAATGGCCTGGTTGAGAGCACCCTTACCAGGAATTTCTTCCTTCTTGGCCCCATTGCCTGCTGTGGCCTGGTTCTTGTAAACCATCTTGAGAATGCCGGCTTGGTCTGTCTGGTAGAGATCCTTGGCCTTGCCGGAATAAATTAAGTTTTTATCAGTCATTCCTTATCCTCGCTTCCAAATTTCTGTTGCTTTAATTTCTTTTAGACTTTGCGTCATATCATCCGTCAAGAGGGTCAAGTGTCCCATCTTGCGGTTGACCTTGGCTTGGTCTTTGCCGTAGAGGTGGGGGTGCCAGTGGCTGGCCTGGGCCAGGTGGTCCTTGAAGGGATCGAAATCTTGGCCGAGAACATTGACCATGAGCGCTGGCTTGAGGAGCCGGGGCTTGGGCAGGTCCCAGTTGCAGATGGCCCGGATATGGAGGTCGAACTGAGAGAAGTCACAGGCTTCAATGGTGTAGTGGCCGCTATTATGGGGGCGAGGGGCCAGTTCATTGATCAAAATACTCCCTTCTGCCGTTAGGAACATCTCAATCCCCAGCGTACCGACCAAGTGGCCAGCTCGTGCAATCTGCCGGGCGACCTGGTCCGCCTTGGCCTGGAGCTCTGCTGAAATCCGGGCCGGCACGATGGATTCAAAAAGAATATTGTCAGAGTGAATATTCTCGGCCACCGGGAAAGTCACCAGGTCCCCTCCCGGCTTGCCCACTGCCATAACGGACAATTCCTTGCTGAAGGGCACCCATTTTTCCAGGATGCAGACCTGGTCCTTGATGAGATCAGCTGCTCGGTCTATGTCTTGGTCTGAACGGAGAACCTGCTGACCCTTGCCGTCATAGCCAAAACGGGTCGTCTTCAAAACAGCGGGATAGCCTAATTGGTCCAGGCCTGCTTGTAAATCGGCTGGGCTAGCTACCCGGCAATAAGGAGCCACTTGGGCCCCAGCTGCTTGGAGGAAGGCCTTCTCTGTCAAACGGTCCTGGGTCTTTGCCAAAAGCTCTGTCCCCTGGGGCAGGTAGACCCGGTCGCCCAGGGCTTGGAGGCTGTCGGTATCAATATTTTCAAATTCAAAGGTCAAGACATCGCAGGCATCCGCAAAATCGGCCAGGGCTTCCCGGTCATCATAGGCCTTCTGGTAGTGGAAGTCCGACACCTGGGCAGCCGAACAATTAGCCCCTGGATCGAGGATGCCAACCCTAAAGCCCATAGCCTTGGCAGACTGGGCCAGCATCTGCCCCAGCTGACCGCCGCCGATAATCCCAATCGTTTGCCCCGGTAAGATGGTCTTAATCAAGTTGGTCACCACTTTCTTTGGCAGACTGGCGCATGGCTTGGCGGTAATCAGTCAAACGATCAACGAGATCGCGGTCCTGGAGACTGAGGATCTGAACAGCTAAGAGCCCCGCATTCTTAGCGCCTGATGTGCCAATGGCCGTTGTCGCCACGGGCACACCCCCAGGCATCTGCACAATGGACAAGAGAGAATCCCAGCCACTCAAGGCCCGGGACTGAACTGGGACCCCAATCACCGGCAGGGTGGTCTTAGCAGCCACCATACCCGGTAGGTGGGCCGCCCCGCCTGCACCTGCAATTATCACTTGAATGCCCCGTGCCCGCGCGGATTCGCTAAAGGCGAACATTTCATCCGGCATCCGGTGGGCTGAGATCACCCTTTTTTCGTATGTAATTCCAAATTGGTCTAAGACCCGGCAGGCTTCGCGCATGGTCTCCCAATCGGATTTTGATCCCATAATCACTGCAACATCTGGCATTTCCATAACCCCTTTCCTTTTCCCTAATACTATAACACAAGAAAAGGTCAAAAAACATATATTATTCTATTTTATTTTATAATTGTTCGTATTTTGTTATATAAACGGATGTTTTTACATTTTGTTTTATTAATATTTACCAAAAGACGAATTATTTATAAATTGGCTTTTTGGAGATTTGTTGAGAATAGTTTGTCAAATCGTAGGGAGACTATTCCTTCCGCTTTTGAATTTGATCATTAAATATTCAGGGGAAGCATAATTTTAATTAGTGTTTATAAATAGAAAGAATATAATATAAACAAAGGAAGAAGATGACCTAAGATGAAAAAGCAAACTGTGCTAACAAAGGATGAAGCCCAAGTCTTTTTTAACTTGATTGCAGGCGTCTATAATTGCAAAAAAATTTCTTTCCCCGACCAAACTAAGGAAAACCTCCTAGAAGCTGCACAGGTCATCCAGGAAAACAAGAATATCGACCAGGCCCTTGTCCTGACCTACAATGCCCTTAAAAAATTCTCTCCCAAAGACCGACTGGAGATTCCAGAAATCAAGCACTTAACTGATTTTGTCCAAGTTTTCTTCTACAAGCACCAAGGAAAATACTTGAGGGATTTCTATACAGCTTATGGGGCTATGCGCGGTCCATTGATTTTTTAGATCTTTCTAGGAAGCCACAATTGGGTGCTCTCATTGTGGCTTCAAGCTTGCCAACCCACAGTCAAAGTCTCTGTTTGTGGGTTCACGGCCAGCAAGCCACAGTATAGGTCTTCATTTGTGGACTCACGATTTCGAAGCCACAGTCAAAGCCTTTATTTGTAGCTTGCGACTAATAAAAATAGAACAGCCCAGCAGGATTAAAGCCATCCTTGCTGGGCTGTTCTAGTTTAATGGACATATTTTTACTGTATAAATGAGGCTCCTGTACGCTTCCCCTCATATTTCTTAGATACCCAATCGTTCAAAGATTTCATCGACCCGTTGGAGGTGGTAGTGGTAGTCGAAGGCGTCAGCAATGTCTTCCGGACTGAGAAGATCCGAGATTTCTTCATCGCCTTCCACCAACTCGCGGAAGTCGCGCTGGTTATCCCAGGCCTGGGCGGTCAGAGGTTGGACCAGGTCATAGGCGGCCTCACGGGACAGGCCTTGGTCGACCAATTTCAAAAGCAGGCGCTGGCTGTAGATCAAACCGTGAGTGGCCTGCATGTTCCGCAACATATTGTCCGGGAAGACCGTTAAGTCTTCAATGATCTTACCGAAGCGGCGGATCATGTAGTTGACCAGGATGGTGGTATCTGAGAGAATAATCCGCTCTGCGCTGGAATGAGAGATGTCCCGTTCATGCCAGAGGGCAACATTTTCATAAGCCGTTACCACATGGCCCCGACAGACTCGGGCTAGGCCGGTCACATTTTCGCTAGAAATGGGGTTGCGCTTATGGGGCATGGCGCTGGACCCTTTTTGCCCCTTGGCGAAGTATTCTTCCACTTCCCGGGTTTCCGACTTCTGTAAGTGACGGATTTCCGTGGCCATGTTCTCAATGGAAGTCGCAATCAAGGACAGGCAGGCGATGTACTCGGCATGGAGGTCACGAGGTAGGACCTGGGTAGAAATTTCCTGGGCACGGATGCCTAAGTGCTCGCAGACATAGGCTTCGACAGTGGTTGGCACATTGGCGAAAGTCCCAACAGCACCGGAAATCTTCCCGGCTTCAACGCCCTTGGCCGCATGGTCGAAGCGGTCAATCTGGCGCTTGATTTCTGAATAGTAGCGGGCCATCTTCAGACCGAATGTGGTTGGTTCGGCGTGAACGCCATGGGTCCGGCCCATGCAGACGGTGTGCTTGTATTTTTGGGCTTTTTTCTTCAGGATCTCTAGGAACCAAGCCAAGTCTTCACGAATAATGTCATTGGCCTGCTTGAGCTGGTAGCCCTGGGCCGTGTCCACCACGTCGGTCGAAGTTAGACCATAGTGGACCCACTTGCGCTCTTCACCTAAGGATTCGGATACACAGCGAGTGAAGGCCACGACATCGTGGCGGGTCTCCGCTTCGATCTCTTGGATGCGGTGGACATCGAAGCTTGCTTTTTCGCGGATCTTTTGGGCATCTTCTTGGGGAATTTCACCCAGCTCTGCCCAGGCTTCGGCAGCCAGGATCTCAACCTCTAGCCAGCACTTGTAGCGGTTATCATCGGACCAGACTTGGGCCATTTCGGGACGGGTATAGCGTGGAATCATGTGACTACTCCTCTTTTTATGGATTTCACTGTTATTATAGCATGATTTATTTTAAGCTTTGCGAGGAATTTGTAAGGCAAGCTATTTAGACGGGCCTAAGGTATTTTTTGAAGAGGGCTTGAATCTTTAGCTGGTCTCTGCTATGCTAGGGGAGAAATAAGAATAAACCTTGTTAGGTGAGGTTACTGTATTAGAGAGACGCCACTGCCCAGAAACATCCAAAGATGCCAACGGGTCAGCAGAAATTCTCGAATTAAGGGATTTTCTAATGTGGCTGGAGCTACTCCTATGCTAATAAGTGCTAAAACTATGCGATGAGGTGTTT
The DNA here is from genome assembly GCF_030215145.1 of Aerococcus sp. UMB7834. Lineage (NCBI taxonomy): Bacteria > Bacillati > Bacillota > Bacilli > Lactobacillales > Aerococcaceae > Aerococcus > Aerococcus sp. UMB7834. The sequence goes on from NZ_JASOLI010000011.1 coordinate 57,766, forward strand.
GCCGACTACTCCTGGACGATTCACGCTCACGCTCTTGTTGAGCGTTTTTTTAATCTGAAGCAATCTCCAAACCCTTAGCCCTCTGTGCGGTGACCTTCCCAAAGGTGTGGAAAGGTGATTATTATGGCAATCAAATTAAATCGACTCAACCGGAAAGACTACTACCAAGCCATCTACAAGAGCATCCAAGACAACCGACGCGATGACTTCCGCGACCTCTTCTTGAAGCTCCATGAGAAAGACCAGGTTGCTGTCTTCCATAAGCTCTACCCTGAAAAAAAGAATAAAATTGTCGACCTCCTCCAAGCTGATGAATTCGCTGAACTCTTCGAACACTTGGACTACAAAGGGCGCCGGCAAGCTATTGAAGACCTGCCTGCTGACTATATGACCGAGGTCTTCACCTATGTGGCTGACGACGAGGTCACCGCCTTCATCCATGAACTGCCTCAAGAAGACCGGCAACATGTCCTGGAAAGTATGCGGCCCAGCGACCGAGAAACGATCGAAGCCATCCTAGAACATGATTTCGAAACAGCCGGGGCTATCATGACAACCGAGGTGCTCACGGTCTACGCCAACGATAGTGCTGACCAAGTGATTGCAGGTATTCGTCAAGCAGCTTCCGCCGTCGAAACCATCTACTATGTCTATGTGGTGGATGAAGCCCGCCACTTGCTCGGCGTCCTCTCCCTGCGCGAACTCCTGCGTGCCCCAGGGGACTGTCCTGTCCAAGACATTATGAACAGCCAATTAGTCCAAGCAGATATTGGCATGGACCAGGAAGAAGTGGCCCGTATTATCAAAGAATACGACTTACTAGCCCTCCCTGTCGTAGACGGGCAAGGCAAGTTGGTCGGGATCGTGACCGTCGACGATGTGATGGATGTTATGGACCTTGAAACAACTGAAGACTTCCACCGTTTCGCTGGGATCAGTGGGTCGCCAGATAATGAAAGTGATCGCGAAAGCATCTTCGAAACGGTTAAGAACCGCCTACCCTGGATCATTATCCTGATCTTCCTCGGCCTAGTTTCAGCCAACCTGATCAATATGTTCGAAGCGACCCTGTCACGCGTGGTCATCCTAGCTGTCTTCATGCCTATTATTATGGACTCGGCCGGTAATGTGGGCACCCAGTCCCTAGCTGTCTCTGTCCGCCGGCTAACCTTAGGCGACAACACCGAAAGCTTCTGGGTCCTAGTATGGAAAGAATTAATATCCGGGATCATTATCGGCCTAGCAGCTGGCATCACCATCTGTGGTGTGGCCTACTTCCTCTTTGGCAATCCGGTCCTCTCCTTCATCATCGGGATTTCCCTAGCCGCTACCCTGTCCGTATCGACAGTCATCGGCTATCTCGTCCCAACCCTCTTCAGCAAGATCCACATCGACCCCGCCGTCGCCTCCGGTCCCTTCATCACTACCATCACCGACGCAACCGGCCTCTTAATCTACTTCAGCCTCGCCACATATCTAATGCATTTGTTGTAAAAAGGGTGTGAGAGGATGCGGGAGAAAGGGATCTCTGGAGTAAAAGGCTAGAGAAGGCTAGAAGCCTTCGACAGCCTTTTGCGAAGAGGAGCCCTTTCTGCATCCTCGAACCCGACTAGAACAGGGTGTGAGCAAGAGCGCTTAGCTTTGGATGCTTGGAGTAAGTCGGGATAAGGGCAAGCCACGCTTGCACGTTCCCGACTTGCGAAAGCACTCCAAAGCTGCTCTTGCGAGCCCGACTAGAAGGGTGTGAGCAAGAACGGACTATAAATGGTGCTAGTGAGCATCCGTTCCGCTTTTGAATTTGATCCTTAAAAAGATACAACATCCAAGCAAACCCTCTAAGTGTGGGTTATGAACCGAGCTCATTAGACAATAAATATACAAGAAAAAAAGCACTTCCAGTTCCCCCTTCAAGAGGGAAGTTTGGAAGTGCTTTTTTGCTAGCGTATCGTCTTTGTAGCATATTGATCAATAGAGAATGGCGACCGCTAGGAGAGGATTAGTCGGCCTCAACTGGGACAATCCAACCCTCAGGTGCTTCAATGTCACCGAATTGAATGCCCAGTAATTCATGGTAAAGTTTTTCCGTGATTTCACCGACTTCTTGGCCTGTTCCGAAGTTGTGGCGGTGGCCTTTATGGGTGATGGAGCCGATTGGAGTAATGATGGCTGCTGTCCCCATGGCACCGGCTTCTTCAAAGCGGTCCAAGTCATCGATGTAGCAATCCCCTTGTTCCACTTCTAAGCCCAAACGTTCTTCAGCTAAATGAAGGAGGGAGAACTTGGTGATTGAAGGCAAGATAGATGGTGATTTTGGCGTCACGAACTTATGCGTTTCGCGTTCGATCCCGTAGAAGTTAGAAGAGCCGATTTCTTCGATCTTGGTATGGGTCTTAGGATCCAGGTAAATCACATCGGCATAGTCTTCGTTATGGGCACTGGCCCCTGGTTGCAAGCTGGAAGCATAGTTCCCGCCAACTTTCACGCCGCCGGTTCCCATAGGCGCTGCCCGGTCGTATTCTGAAGTGACGAAATGTTGAGGAGCAAGTCCACCCTTGAAATAAGGACCAACTGGCATCACGAAGACCGTGAAGATGTATTCCGTTGCTGGGTGAACCCCAATATTGTCGCCAACCCCGATTAAGAGGGGACGAATATAGAGGGTTGCTCCACTTTCATAAGGAGGGACATAGTCAATATTGGCCTTAACCGCTTCTTTCACCGCATGAACGAAATCTTCAACGGGAACTTTAGGCATCATCATCCGTTCAGCCGACACTTGGAAACGCTTAGCATTTTGGTCGGGACGGAAGAGTTGGACCTTGCCTTCCTTGGTCCGATAAGCCTTCATTCCTTCAAAGGCTTGTTGGCCATAGTGTAAGGCAGGGGAGCCTTCAGAAATGTGGAGCTGGTTGTCTGTCTCCAGACCTTGCTTATACCATTCCCCATCCTTGTAGTATGCCCGCCAACGATAAGGCAAGTTCATATAACTGAAACCTAGGTTTTTCCAATCGATATCTACTGTCATTAGTGGTCCTCCTTCATAATCTTACTAACACATATATTCTACAGCTTGGGTGTGAGTGAGTCCAACCATATCCGCTAGGGCCTGGTTGCTCGGAAATTCCGCAACACTTACAACCTGGTCGTCAATCAAAATAATGGGAAGGATTTCCTCTCCATATGCCTTGAGCTTACGCATGACAACCTCTGTATGGGTGAACATAAAACCATCGCTTGCTGGGTCGTGGATGGTGACAAAATAACCCTCTTCATTCTTGAGCGCATTAAAGAAAGCTTCCACCCGATTCAGTTCTTTGACATTGGCTTCTGTATTAATGATTGAATTGTCTGTCAATGAACATTCTTCGGAGCCCCCGCAACAGCCCAATGATTCCCCCAATGGTTGGAATAATTGCACTTTTTTCATTTTCACACCTCTTTTTTTGTGTTTTCTAATTATTATACACCAAAGATGAGAGTTATGACAAGGGCAGTCTCATTATTTTATCATTCAGATAGGAAAAGTCAGCCTCTAAAGTTCGTAAAAACTTTGTTATAATAGGCCTAAAACTGATGCCTGCAGAAAGGAAGATTCCATGGACTATTTCAAAAGTTATAGCGATGATGCAACGGCCCTAGCTGGTCAAATCCGCCAGGGACAAACTAGCAGCCAGGACCTGGTCAGCCAGGCGATCGACAGGGCCAAGGCCATTAACCCCAAGCTCAATGCGGTCACCCGGCTCTTTGAGGACTATGCCCAAGACCTGGCCCAAGAAGACCACAGCCAAAGCCTCTTCGCCGGTCTCCCTACCCTCATGAAAGACTTAGGCCACAATATTAAGGGGATGCCAGCGACTTCTGGGGCCCGCCTGCTTAAGGATCAAATTGCTCCCGTAACCAGCAACTTCTCTCAGTCTGTCATGGCAACCGGGCTCATTCCTATTGGCCAGTCCAATGTCCCTGAATTCGGCCTGAAATTCATCAGTGATTCCGACTACTACGGGCCCGTCCACAATCCAGTCGATCCTGACTATAACGCCGGAGGGTCAAGCGGTGGCGCAGCAGCTGCCGTTCAAGCAGGGATCGTGCCTGTAGCGACAGCTTCTGATGGCGGAGGCTCCATTCGAATTCCAGCTTCCTTCTCTGGGCTGGTGGGCCTCAAGCCAAGCCGGGTACGGACAGCGACCGGCCCGCGCAAGTGGCGGAGCTGGGGCGGGGCACCGGTTGGCTTCATGATGACTAAGTCCATCCGCGATACCGCCCAACTGCTCCTGGCCCTCCAGAGCAATCTCAAACCCATGCCCTTCCAAACCCTGCCTATCCCTAAGGCCCACATCGACCATGCCATTCGATCCGTCAAAAACCTGCGCATCGCCTATTCGACCAAGTCTCCAGCCGGTACCGAGGTTTCTGACGAGGCTATCCAAGCCGTTGAAAATACCGTCCGCTTCCTTCGCGACCAAGGCTTCCAGGTCGAAGCTGCCGACCCTAAGATTAATGGTCAAGAACTTGTTCGCGGCTATTATGAAATGAACGGGGCAGAAATGGCAGCCAGCTTCCTAGGCATCGAACAACAAGTCCAGCGCAAGATTAAACGCGAAGATGTCGAAATCCAAACCTGGGCCATGGCCCAGTACGGCAAGACCATCCCCGCCTACCGCTACAGCCAAATTTTTGACACCTGGGACCAGGCAGCTGAAATCATGGACGACTTCCACCAGACCTATGACATCCTGATCCAACCAAGTACCGCCCAAGCTGCCCCCCGCGTCGACGATAAACTCTATAGTCAAAGTGACTACGAGGCCATGTTGCGTTCAGAAGAGCTCCCCACTTCCGACTTGGCTGAACTTGTTTACCAAGTCTTCAAGAAGGGCTTACTTGCCTCGCCATTCGCTATGATTTATAATCTAACCGGCCAACCCGCCATCAGTCTCCCCCTCCATACCTGCCAAAACGGCCTACCTTTAGGGGTCCAACTGATCGCTAACAAGGGCGAAGAAGCTCTCTTGATCGGCCTATCTGCCTACTTAGAAAGAGAAGACCGCTTCCACTACTACCCTGATCTTATTTAGGAGGTACTTATGCACGACCAACAATTCGAAATCTATAAAAAATGGCGCCAACAAATGCTGGTCCTCGACGAAGCCTGGGACGACGACAGCTTCGGCCAAGCCGACACCTGGTCCGCCAGCAACCCCCTCGCCCGGGAAGACTTCAACGAAACCCTAGCCATCCACAGCCTCGACCACGTCTCCCAAGAAGAAATGCAAGCCTTCGAAGACGACTACGACGCTGGAATGATCTAAAGGGTGTGAGGGAGCGCGAGTAGAAGTGGACCTCTGGAGCAAAAGATCGAAGAAGTCTGAAGGACTTCGCCGAAATTTTGTGAAGAGGAGCCACTTCTGCGCGACCGAACCCGACTAAAGGGTGTGAGCAGAGGCGTTCAGAAAGGAATGACTGGAGGCAAAAGGGATAAGAGCGGCTTTAGCCGATCGTTCCCATTTGTTGAAGTCACTTCCTTTCTGCCTCTGCGAACCCGACTATAGGGTGTGAGACTTGGCGTTTAGGCTTGGATGATTGGAGCAAGTCAGAATAAGAGCAAAGTATTCGCTCGTTTCTGACTTGTGAAATCACTCCAAGTCTGCCAAGTCGAACCCGACTAAACAGGGTGTGAGCAGAGGCGTTCAGAAAGGAATGACTGGAGGCAAAAGGGATAAGAGCGGCTTTAGCCGATCGTT
>NZ_JASOLI010000012.1:0-63438 GCF_030215145.1 Aerococcus sp. UMB7834
TAAGAGCGAAGCATGCGCTCGTTTCTGACTTGTGAAATCACTCCGAGTCTGCCAAGCCGAACCCGACTAGAACAGGGGGTGAGGAGAAGTTATTTCTGCAATTTTGAACCCAACTACAAACTATAACTATTCGAAGGTCAGCTAGTTACAGATATCGTATGCTTGATCTGATTCAGGCCTAAGCGACTTTTTGTTACACTCTCATTTCTTCCCCCAGCCCAAAGCCTGCTTAACCACTTCAAAGAAAGAGAGTGAGCGGACAATCCGATCGGCTGGTACATACTCGCGCACTTGGCGCAACAAAGCCTTGGCATCTTTAGCCGCAAAGCTGAAGCTGCCGGCTTTTTTTGTTTGGATGGCAAAGCGGGGAATCCAACGGCCAGAGAAAAGGATGGAAACCACCACATAATCAATCTCCTCCCAGGGAATTTGAATAAAGTTGGCAGGATTGCGGTCGTCATAGAATTCAAAAGCTGCATTACCTAAGAGAATCTTACCATAATCTGTCATCCCTAAAAACGATGTTGCCTTGGTCACATAGACGACCTCTTGGTTCAAAGACTGTACCATAGAAACTCCTTTCAGATACTCAACAGCAGGGGCAAAAATTAAGAAAGCCCTGGATCACCGAAACAAAGGAGGAGCCAGGCAAAGGCGTGCCCTCAGTTTGTAGCGTGGAGGCCAGGACTAACTGTTGAAAATTTTTAATTACATGAGCCCAATGACATGGAGGATAACCCCCGCTGCGAAAAGACCCAGAATAATCACGATTGGTGAGACCTTCTTATTCAATAACCACATACAGAAGAGGGTCAGTAAGAGCCCCGCCAAACCAGGAATCAAGCTATCCAAGTTATCTTGGAGGGTGGTTACCTTAGTCGGATCGAGCGATAGGCCTTGAGCCTGTTGTTCTAAAGCGACCTTAATGCCTTCTGCACCGGCAGGGAGTTTATCCCATTCAATATATGCCCCTTGGTCGAGAGGAACCTCTGATACAACTGGGGTAAAGGAGATCGCTACCCAACGGTTAACCAAAGAGCCGAGGATGAACATCCCCAGAATCGAAGCCCCCTTGGTAATGTCTTGAAGTAAACCGCCTGACAAGTCTTCAGTAATCTTAGATCCTGCCTTATAGCCGAATTCCTGGGTATACCACATGAAGCCCAAACGAATAGCATTCCAAGCCACGAAATAAATGATTGGGCCGAGGATATTGCCCCCCATGGCCAGTGATGCAGCTAGGGCCCCAATAATTGGCTTCACAGTGAACCAAAAGACCGGGTCTCCGATCCCTGCTAAAGGACCCATCATCCCTACTTTAACCCCTTGGATAGCGACATCATCGACAGGTGCCCCATTAGCCCGTTCTTCTTCTAAGGCCAGAGTTACCCCAAGGATCGGTGAAGCCACATAAGGGTGGGTATTAAAGAATTCCAAGTGCCGCTGTAAGGCTTTTGCTTGTTCGTCTTTCGTCTTATAGAGTTTACGGATAGCTGGGATCATTGAGAAGACCCAGCCACCATTCTGCATCCGTTCATAGTTCCAAGAACCTTGGAGATAGGTGGAACGTAGCCAGATGGAAATCCGGTCACGTTTCGATAGTTTAACGCCTTCTGCCATTACGAATTCTCCTTTCTTTAATAGTCATCAATCAAGTCGCCGACAGGGTCCCCGGTATGTTTAGGTCCGGATTGGCCGTTCGACGACCCGCCCATTTTAGAGAGTTGGAGGTAAAGTAAAGCGAGCGCGATACCAATCGCCCCAAGCCCAATCAAGGTCAGCTCCTGGATCGTAGCGAGAACGAAACCGATAGCAAAGAAAGGCCAAACTTCCCGGGTAGCCATCATATTGATCACCATAGCATAACCTACAGCAACCACCATGCCCCCGCCAATGGACAGACCATCTGTCAACCAGTCGGGCATAGCCAAGAGAAGCTCACGCACAGGACCTGCCCCGATAGCTAGGATCAGAGCAGCAGGGATGGCGATCCGCACCCCTTGCATGACAATCGCGATCATATGCCAGATCTCTACTTTACGAACGTTCCCTTCAGCAGCAGCCCCGTCCATAATATGGACAATCCCAGTTGCTAGGGTCCGGCAGATAATGGTCAAAAGTAGACCCGCCACAGCTAGAGGGACGGCTAAGGCAATGGCTGAACCAATTCCAGCTTGACCCTGCCCCCCTAGGACCAAGATAATAGCTGATGCCACAGCGGCTAGGGCCGCATCCGGAGCAACCGCTGCCCCAATATTAGCCCAACCCAAGGCGATCATCTGTAAGGAACCACCTAGCATCAGACAGGGCCCTAGCTGGCCACTTACGAGACCAATCAAAGTGCAGGCAATCACAGGTTGGTGAAAATGCCAGGCATCCAAGATCCCCTCGGTACCAGCTAAGAAGGCAATAAAGATAATTAAAATAATTTGGATAATATTTAAATCCATGAGAATGTTCCCTCCTTAAGCATTTATTTTATGCATTCTGCTTGTCAATTTCTTTCTGAGCTTGCTGTAAGATACTGTCTATGTTGTCGCCTTGATCTGCAGGCACCTTACGCACATCAAAGCGCAGGCCTTGATCTTTCAAAGCTTGGAAGGTGTCAATATCGTCTTGACTGAAGGCCAAGACTTTATTGGGTTGGACCTTCCCCTTGCTGTGAGCCATAGAACCCACATTAATTTCTTCCAGTGGGACGCCGCCTTCAACTACCCGCAAGACATCTTGGGGATTTTCAAAAAGCAAGAGCGCCCGTTCCTTACCGAAGTGTTCTTGGTCTTTACCGATCTTAATCATCTGGTCAATCGGAATCACGTGAGCCTTAATTCCAGATGGGGCCGCCTGCTTGATCAGTTGGGTTCGCAGCTCATCCTTAGCTACCGCATCCGATACCACAATAATCCGCGTGGGATGAGTAGCCCGGGTCCAACCTGTCGCGACCTGACCGTGCAAGAGCCGGGAATCGATCCGAGCCAGGACAAAATCCATCTGCCCAGGGCTCCCCACCTGACCACTGCTGGCAGGAGTCTCTTCAGCCTGGACTTGCTCTGTCTCTTCTTCATCTTTCGCCAAGCCTTCCGGTAGGGGTTTGACCCCTTCTTTAGCCGTTGCTAGGATATGCCCGGCAATCTCCTGGGCCGTCTCCATGGAAAAGCGTGAAGCGTAAGCCTCGATCACCATAGGCAGGTTCATCCCGGACACAATGGCCCAGCTGTCTTCGTGGCCTTCAAAGAGATTGCTGGCCTGGTTGAAGGGCGTCCCTCCCCACAAATCAACTAAAAACAATACCTGGTCAGGATCAGAAAACGATGCGATAGCTTCTTCCATTTTGGCCCGCACATCCTCGGGGCCTTCAGAAGGAAGCAGGGTCACTGCCGCTACATCTTCTTGGTCGCCAAAGATCATGGCGCCCGATTGCAAAATACCATTCGCAAACTCACCGTGACTGGCGAGGATAATTCCAACCATCTCAATACCTCCTTGGTCAATTAATATAAATATAATAAGTCAATGAAAACGATTACTGATCTATTATACCTTTTTTAAACTTTCCTTTCAAGGCCAAATCCCTTTCGTTTACCACGATTTCGTAAGTCTATTGTCTTTCTAAAGAAACAAGCCTTGATCAACACTGCAATTGAACAGCTCCTTCGCTATAAAATTTGGTCCTTAAAAAGCCATGCTAGCAGCTTGAGCCCAGCTCTCTCGCCCAGCAAAACGCAAAGGGCTAGTAGGGCTAAGATTTTAGCCTACTAGCTGTAATTCACTTCAGTCGGGTAAGGTGAAAAATCCTAATCCAATGACAAAAAAGGCTGTGCCTCTAATTGGCACAGCCACATCTTTTAATGGATTTATTTTTGCTTGTCGATCACTTGGCGCATCTTATCTGCTACATTGTCAGCAGTGAAACCAAGTTTTTCTTGGATCAAGTCGCCTGGAGCAGAGAAGCCGAACTGGTCGATGGTCAAGCTAGTGCCTTGACTGCCAGTATAACGTTCCCAACCGAAGGAAGCGCTCATTTCAACAGCGAGTCGAGCGGTGACTTGATTTGGGAGAACACTTTCCTTGTAAGCCTCATCTTGGGCTTCAAAACGGTCCCAGCTTGGCATGGAGACAACCGCTACATCCACCCCATCTTCAGCTAATTTAGCTTGAGCTTGGATAGCCAGGGCAACTTCTGAGCCAGTTGCTAAGAGGAGGCCGGCTGCTTGGTCGTGGGCTCCTTGAGCAGGTGACACCACATAGGCTCCCTTATCAATTGGTGCATGAACAGTCGCTTCTAGACTTGGAAGTCCTTGACGGCTGAGAACGAGAACAGTTGGTTGATCTTGGGTTTCAATCGCTTGTTTCCAAGCCGCAACGGTTTCGTTGGCATCAGCTGGACGAATTACTTGCACATTAGGAATGCAGCGGATGCTGGCTAATTGTTCGATTGGCTCGTGGGTTGGACCATCTTCCCCAACCGCTACGGAGTCGTGGGTCATCACGAAGACTGGCGCCGTTCCTTGAATAGCAGCCAAGCGGAGGGCTGGGCGGAGATAGTCAACAAAGGAGAAGAAGGTCCCCCCGTAGACCTTGCTGCCGCCATGGAGCTGGATCCCATTCATCGCCGCTGCCATAGCGAACTCACGCACACCGAACCAGACATTGCGTCCAGCATAGTTATCAGCTGTGAAGTCTTCTTCGGCACTGACCATAGTCTTATTAGAAGACGCCAGGTCAGCTGCCCCACCCCAGAGATAAGGTAATTTTTCTGAGAGGACTTGGAGGACTTCATGGCTAGATTGGCGTGAAGCCAACTTGGAATCTGTACCATAAACTGGCAGGTTTTCTGCCCAGTCGCTAGGTAATTCTTGGCTGAAGCCCAATTCAAAGTCGCTGGCTAAGTTTGGATAAGCTTGGCGGTAAGCCTCAAAGCTTGCTTCCCAATCTGCTTCAGCCTGGGAGCCAGTTTCTACCATTTCTTCCTGGAAGCGCGCCTTAACTTCTTCGGGAACGAAGAAATCATCATTCTCCCATTGGTAAATGGCCTTAGCTGCAAGGATTCCTTCCTTACCTAAAGGTGCTCCATGGACGGCTGAACTGCCGGCATTAGGTGCCCCATAACCAATCACTGTCTTCACTTCGATCAGAGTCGGTTGGTCCGTGTGGGTCTTGGCTTCTTTAATGGCTTGGTCAATGGCTTCCAGGTCATTCCCATCTTCTACCCGGAGATAGTGCCAATTATTCGCTTCAAAGCGTTGTTGGACATTTTCTGTGAAGGCCTTAGAGGTCGGACCATCTAGGGAAATATCGTTCGAATCGTAGAGCACCACTAACTTGCCGAGACCCAGATGACCAGCTAAGGAAGCAGCTTCTTGGGAGATCCCTTCCATCAGGTCCCCATCCCCGCAAAGGGCATAGGTATAGTGGTCCACAATCTTGTGGTCGGCTTGGTTATAACGGGCTGCTAAGTGGGCTTCAGCCATGGCCATCCCAACAGCCATCGCAATCCCTTGGCCGAGTGGTCCAGTGGTCGCTTCAACCCCGTCTGTATGGTTCACTTCGGGATGGCCTGGTGTCCGACTTTCCCATTGGCGGAACGCCTTGAGATCATCAATCGTCACGTCATAACCTGCCAAGTGCAAGAGCGAATAAAGCATCGCTGACCCATGACCAGCAGAAAGAATGAAACGATCACGGTCAACCCAGTTTGTTGACGTTTTAGGGTTCACTTTTAAGTGTTTGGTCCAGAGCACGTAAGCCATTGGAGCTGCACCCATGGGCAAGCCGGGGTGGCCAGAGTTAGCCTTCTCAATCATGTCCATGCTGAGGGTACGAATCGTGTTTACGCCGAGCTCATCAACTTTATCGAACAATTACTTCACCTCTAAATTATTATTTCTAGGTCCTTGGACCCGGTTACAGTCTATCACTTCTATTATCCTAGAAGCGCCCAGGATATGCAATGTTTAAATTAAATTTTCATCCGATTTCCGGTAAGTGGAAAAAGGCTGGAAGATTTTTCCAGCCAATTGTTTAATATTCACTCAAGTGCCCCTTCTTGTACATGAAGTAAGCGGTAGCTACCGAAATGATCATGCAAGAAATCAGGATATAGGACTGGTATTGGGCGAATCCCTGGGGTCCTAGGATTAAGAAGATCCCGACCGCAAATAAGATAGGAGCTACGGATAGCTTCTTATGGTTGAGGATCTGAGGGACCGTAATGGCACCGTAGAGAGCCGGAATGATTTGGTCAAAACCTGGCTTCAGGAAGGGGTGGTTCAGGATAGGAACCAACCAGGAACCGATCAAGAAGGCCCCTAGAATCAAAATAATTATAGTCACAATGGAAGAAATCCCTACACAGATAATGGCGATCACATTCCCCTTATCCGTACCTGGTTCGACACCAGCAATCTTTTGACCGGCAACAGTTACCGGAATCTTCAAGTTCGTGATATTCCCGGTAATCGAACTGAGATACATAGCGCCTGCTCCGAGGATGGGATAGAAGGAAACATTCTCAACTACCGCTGTGGGAAGGAAGATCGCGATCAGTCCTGAAGCAGCGACCAGGGCCTTGCCAAAATCGAGGCCTACACCTAACCAGTAAGCCGTTCCTAGAGGGACCATGAACATCCCCATTAAGGCAATAACACTTGTGATCCGACCCAAGCGGTTAATCTCCCGGCTATATTGGGCATCGGATTCAATTTTTCTCTTATTCTCTGCCATACAAGCACCTCCTAAAAGACATTAGCGTAGATAATGACGGCCAGCATGCCCACAATCATGGAAATGGGCATCGAGAAGTCACTCAAGAGTCGCTGGTCGTAACGTTTGGATAAGGCATTGAGAGCCAGGGTACACAAGCCCGCCGCCACAAAAGCTATGATCGACGAAATATTGGCTACATTAGCCACATAAGGCGTGGATAGAGTAATCAGCATAGCTGTAAAAAGGGCTGCAGAGAAGATTCCTACAAAGGCCTTACTCTTAGGATTTTCCCGCATCTTCTGAGACATCTTATCCAGCTGCCCCATGAAGAGGATGTTAAAAAGAATCCCCCAGATAATTCCAATCGTCATCACAAACATAATAATCACATAGATCTTTGGCGTTAGGCCCGGGTCGGAAATATCCGTTAGCCCCTGACTTTGGGCTGCAATATTAGCCGCTGACCCCTCGTAGACAGCAGAGCCGACAATGGACAAGCGCAACCAAGGGAAATATTTACCTAGGGGTACCGACAGGGCGAGCATCATAACAATAATGGGAAGAGAAGGCACAATGGATAGAAGCGCACTATTGGTCATAGCCCGTTTCAGTACCTCTTTTTCCATGTCAAGTTCCAAGCCTCGCTTCCAAGCTTTACGAATAAAGAGCAGGGATTGGATGACAACAATTGCAATAACCAAGGCACAGAGGGCAAAGACCACTGGACTATTGGCTACTTTTAAATAGTCACTCATTATTTTCATCTCCTTTGATAAAAAAGGAGGCTAGGAGCTCATCCCAGTCCCCTCTTCGTTATTTAAATTTTTTGTCTTGCTAGCTAATGATTAAGACATCGCTTAAGCAAGAGCACAACAGATCGCCATCTACCATTCGATAGAGGCCCGTCATTTTTAGGCTAAGTAAGTTTTGGCTGTTTCGATATAGAGGTCAATAAATTTCAGGTAATCTGCTACTTCCACATACTCATCGAGCTTGTGGGCACGGGAGGTTTCCCCTGGGCCAAAGACTGCCAAGTCATAGTCATCACTGATCCGACCGAAGTTGGAAGCGTCGGTTGCGCCGGCTAGAGTTTGCGTCCCCACTTCCCAGTCAGCTGAAGCTTGGATAGCCTTAACTAGGGCATTGTCTGGGCTAGATTCAGCGGCGGGATTGTTTTGTAAGAGATTCAATTCCAGACGACCGTCATTCTGCTCGTTGAGTTCGTCCATAGTGTCTTGCATCATCTTAACCACTAAGTCATTGCCAGCTTCTGGCACCACCCGAGTATTAGCCTTCATGACTGCCTTGCTGGCGACACTATTGATCTGAGTCCCTGCTTCAATCACGGTGTTCACATTGAGCGAACGGCCCAGTTGGTCATTATAGGCTTCATCCGTATTAAAGGCTTGGTCGAATTTGTCATTCATGATATTAATATAGTCCACCAAGAGTTGGATGGCGTCGATCCCTTCTTCCGGCATGGAGCTGTGGGCACTCTCCCCATGGGCAATCACTTCATACTGGATAGAGCCTTTGTGGGCATTGATAATAGCTTCATTTCCGCTTGGTTCAGCGATCAAGAAGGCGTCGGCATCATCGAGGTAACCTTCATCAACCAATTGTTCCGAACCTAACATACCGATTTCTTCCCCAACCGTTAAGGCTAGGCGCAGGGTCCCCTTGAGGTCCGCATTAGCTTCTTTCAATTCAATGAGAGCAATCACGATAGCAGCTAGGCCAGACTTCATATCTGTCGTGCCGCGACCGTACATCTTACCGTCCACAATTTCAGCCCCAAAAGGATCGTGGCTCCATTCCTCATGATCGCCAGCTGCAACCACATCCAAGTGGCCACTATAAACCAAGACCTTACCTTCTTCTTGGCCCTTGATTTCAGCCACTAAGCTGCTCCGTCCTGGGGCATACTCTACCAATTGACTGTCAATCCCATGTTCTTGCAAAAGATCAGCAATATACTTAGCCACTTCTTCTTCATGGTCATTTTCACTTGGAATCTGAATAATGTCCTGTAAGACTTTGATACGTTCTTCTTTATTCATCCTAATCTACCTTTCTTCTCAGTAAATGTCATATATTATGTCAAAAAAGATTAAAAGCTACTTATATTTTATCTGATTTTAGGCCTTTTTGCAATTATTAGTTCTTTTTGCGTTATTTAATGTAACATATGGTGTAAGAAAAAAAGATCCAGACAAAGCTGGATCTTAGTCACTTATATCTTAAGCATTTTGGGCTAGCATGGCGCTAATCCGGGTCATGAATTCTTCGAGGAAGCGGTCCGTATCCACCTGAATAGCAACTGACATGCTAGGGTCTGGATCATTCAAGCGCTCGTTATCGCCAATAGTCCGGCCCCGGCTGGCACCTTCTGTTTCCACCTTCATATTGAGGGGCAGGTAGTCCACCAGATCTTCTTGGACGGCTACTGCAACGGCCAGGGGATCGTGGAGGGCACAGCCCTTCAGATGGGGTGAGGTGATTTCATAAGCTTTGATATAGTAGTCAACAATATCAGCCAAAACCCGGCCGGCCTCCGTCCCCAGGGCCCGCCACTTCGCGGTGTCCTCATAGGTCAGAAGGGTGCGGAGAGTCACATCCAGGCCAACCATGGTCACATGGACATCACTTCTGAACAAGCGGTCAGCTGCCGCTGGATCTTGGTTGATGTTAGCTTCCGTATAAGGGGTCACATTGCCGCAGACCGTTAAGGCCCCACCCATGATGACAATCTTACCGGCCTTCTTGAGGGTCGCTTCATCTTGGGCCAAGGCCGCATCGAGGTTAGTCATGGGACCCGTAGCCACAATGATTAAGTCCTCGCCATAGAGGTCGCAAGCCGACAGGATAAAGTCAACGGCGGATTCTTGGCTAGGCTGGCGGGCAGAATCTGCCAAGTCGACATTGCCAATCCCATCCTCACCATGGATGAGAGCTGAAACCTCTAAGACTTCAAAGTCAGACTTGTCGCTAGCATGGGCTAGGCCAGGAAAAACAGGCACCTGGTCCTGGCCAAAAAGATCCAAGAGCTTCAAGGCATTGCGAAGGCCATCCGCCATCAAGACATTCCCATAAGTTCCTGTAATGCCGATCAATTCAACTTCCTTTGAGGCAACAGCGTAGGCAATGGCCAGGGCATCATCGATCCCTGTATCCAAATCGAGAATAATTTTTTTCGTCATGGTTCTTACTCCTTGTTCACATGGTTCCGGCACGAGGGCCTTACTGGACGGTCAAATTTCTAAACTAATCTTGGTCGTAGGCAACAACTTCTCCGGATTCGGCATCAATCTTCACTTCACCCTTGCTTTGGCGACCATCGCGGAGGTCCACCTTCCAGTAGAACTTGCCATCGCTGTCGCGTTCAAGCTCCCATTGCGTTGCTTGGTCAGCACGCGCTTCCTTAAGGGCAATTTCAGTAGCCTCTTCTAAGCTAATCACTTGGTCTAATTGGAAGCGGTCTTTAGGGTCATTGGCACTGCCCACTTCTTCCTTCTTCTCAACAATGGCCAAGTCATCCGCCAAGGTCAGACTGTAATCCTTGTCGTCATCTTCCCCTTCGATTTCAAAGCGGGAATCGCCTTCCGCTTCCACCTCAATGCTGGTCAATTCAGCACTTGGGAATTGATCTTTGAAGCTAGCAACAGCTTCTTCTAAATCCTTAGTAATAGCTGCGACATCTGTCTCAGCCCCGCGGCGGTCAGAGTGGGACCGGCTGGACTCTGACGAAGTCCGACGAGAGCTTTCTTCCCGATCATCTCGGTCGCCTTTATCCTCTTGGTCATCTCGGTCATCTTGACTATTTTGACTTGCTTCACTGCGGCTAGACTTCTTACTTTCCTTGGATGCGCTGGAAGACTGGTTCTCTTGAGCTTGGTCCTGGCTATCCTGGCTCGATTCTTCTTGTGTTAAGGGATCCACCCGTTGTGCTTCCTCGCTCGGTTGAGCTTGGCAGGCCACCAAGAAAGTAGAAGCTAGCAAAATAGTTGAAGTCCGTTTAATCCATTTTTTCATTCGATATTCCTCCTTAAAAGCATATCACATGTCATAAATTTAGCTTAGCACATCTGCCTCTAAGAAGCACCCAAAAGCCCTTCAGGACAAGCTAAATAAGGAAATTTATGACGATCAAATGGACAAGGAGGCCAGGAAATGACAGATATCTTGAACTAGACAGTTCTTGACGGAATCCCCCTCTAAGTAATGGTTAGCTTGAGGATAAATATGGAGGCTAGGCTTTCCTTTAGTCGACAAGAGCCGGCACAAACGCTCGGCGACTTGGACAGACACCACTTCATCCGCTTGACCGTGCCCTATAAAGACAGGCTGGTCAAGCGAAGCCAAGCGCTCAAAATTTTCATCCATCCATTGGTTCATCCCACTCAAAACCTGGTCAAATTCTTCAAAGAGCTCCTGAGCCTGGTCACGGTCAGCTACGGTCGGCACACCTTCCAAAGACCGATAGTATTTTTGGCGCATAAAATAAGGAATCCGAGTCTGTCTCAAATCCGTCAGTATCGGACACGATAAACTAATGACAGCCTGCACTCGGTCTGTTTCACAAGCCAGAGCGAGGGCCAGGAAGGCACCTAGGGATAAGCCTGCAGCGACCACATTCTGGTGACCTTCTTTCTTTAAAAAGCTCAGAGCCGAGCGGGCATCCTCTAAATAAGTAGACAATGGAGCTGTTAAAACCATTTTTAAATCGCCTTCTTGGTGGCTGCGATAGTAAGGAAGGTATAGGGCATACCCCTCCTGTTGCAAGCTTTCAGCGAGCGACTCTACTTGATTGGGACTATCCCCTAAAGAATGCATCAGTAAAATAGCCGGTTTATCAGCCTGGCCTGGCCAATAAGACGTCCTTTTACGCGTCATTTGCATGGTCCCCTTCTAATAATTCGGCTTCCATCTGAAAGAGGAGGCTAGGTTTCTCAATCATATCTTTAATAAAGTTAATAATACGAACGATCTTATCCCGGGTAACAATCCGCGCATCCACAACTAGGGTCATCGCTTTCAAAGGACGAACCACCATCTCGCCTTCTCGAACGACCACTTCATCTTGACTAGCCGCCAAGCCTAAAATAGCAGCATCAGGGTAGTGAATGATCGGAACAAAACCATCTACAGGGCCATACTCCGACAGATCGGTCAGTGTAATGGTTGATTCTGAATTAGTTTCATAGTTAAAAATACGTTCTTTTTTGACTTCATATTCTAGCTCAGCCAAACGTTTTTCAATCTGAGCTAGCGACATGTCTTGGGCATCCTTGACTACCGGGGTAAATAAGCCTTGAACGGTATTCATTTCAATCCCGACATTGACATAAGATTTAAAACGGAAGACAGAGACCACATCATCAATGCTGGCGTTCAGTTCGGGATAACGATGAGCCGCAATACATAGCGCTTTAATGAAATAAGGGAGGTAGTCTTGCTTACCTAGACGGTCACCCTTTTGGATTTTTAGATAGGTTCTCAGTTCAGTCATATCGACTTTAACTTGAACAGAGAAAGGAGGAACTTTGTGATGGGTCATTTCGAAGCGAGAGGCATTATATTTACGAATATAAGTTTCTTCACGCCCCTGCTCTTCGTCAGGCCGATGAGTCCAATAGCCTGGGTCTAGTTCATTAATCCAACGATAGTTCCATTCCCGTTCGCCCACCGCATGGTCAAGGGCCATATCCACCATTTCCTTGGTCACAATCCCGTCCTCATTAACCGGCAAACGCGACAGGTCTAAATGATTAGCCACTGCATATTGGCGAACAGCCGGCGCAGCTTTAACGGTTTCGGCGCGTTTCTCTAATTCTTCCTTAGGCAGTTCATTAGCCACATGGACAGGAATGGGTTGGCTGCCATCTTCTGAATGCATAAAGTTAGTCTGCAAGGGCTCTAAATAGCGCTGCTTACGCTGGCTAGCTGCTTTTGGTTCCCCTTGTTGGGCCTGGCCTTGTTCAGCCATGAAGGTTTTATCAACCTGGGGTGCTTGAACTTTTTCTTTAGGCTGCTGTCCATGGACGCGCTGGAAGATTTCAGCAGCTGATCCGGTTTCTTCAACGATCAAATAATCGCCATCATCAGCTGCTTCTGCTGGGCTCACTTCTTCTTGGTCTTCTTTTTCCGCTTGATCTGAAGGTATACCGCTTGTCTCTTCAGTCACTGCTTCATTTGACGCCAATTTTGCCTGGTCGTTTTCTGGGGCGGGAGCGAGTTTTTCATCTGCTGAAGCTTGAACAATCTGTCCGTCTTCTGCCACTCGACCCGCATCACCACCGGCTCCTGTTCTCAAGTCAGACTTGCCGTCGTCGATCAAAAGCACCTTTTCATTGCGGAAGATATAATCGCCTAATTCAATATAGAATTTTTCGATGACACCATCCACTGGAGAAGCTAGCGCTCCTGTTGCTTTGTCCGTTTCCATTTCAGCAATCACGTCACCTTCCTTAACGCGATCGCCCACTTGTTTATGAACGGCTACCATCTGAGCCTCGAAGATCCCCTCACCAAGAGGAGGTAGTTTTACTAAAAATGCCATAGATTATTCCTTTCATTTATCCATTAACTGTTTCCCTGATAGCTTGCAAGATATCCTCTGCACCTGGCAGCCAATCATCTTCGACCTGTTTGAAGGGGAAAGAAGTATTTGGAGCTGATAAAAAGCCAATCGGTCTTAATAAGTCATAAAATGCCCGACGAGCCATCTCTGATACAATCCGGTTACCAAGTCCAGCAATCCCCTGGGCCTCTTGAACCACTAGCAGGTGCTGGGTCTTTTGTACCGAACGCAGGATGGTCTCATAATCTATCGGGTGGACAATTCTTAAATCAATCACTTCCACCTGGATGCCTTCCTCAGCAGCGCGCGCCGCAGCTTCTTTAGCATAGCGCACCATCGCACCATAAGTCACCAGGGTCAAATCTTCCCCTTCGCTAAGAACTTTAGCTCGGTCGAGATCAATGCTATAGCTTTCTTCAGGCACCTTCTCACGGAATGACCGGTACAAGAGCATATGCTCCAAGAAGATCACAGGCCCATCATCCCGAATAGCAGCCGTGAGCAAGCCCTTAGCATCGATTGCTGAAGACGGCACGACGACTTTCAGACCTGGAAACTGGGCCAGCAAGCCTTCAAAGTTATCTGGGTGAAATTCTGGGGTACCAACGCCCCCACCAAAGGGCGCTCTCACCACAACGGACATGGCTAGGTGGCCACCGGTCCGATAAGAGGCCCGGGCCATTTGGTTGATACTATCCATAGTCTCAAAGATAAAGCCTAAGAATTGGATTTCGATCACGGGACGGAAGCCTTGGTAGGCTAGACCAATTGCCATCCCCGATATACCGGACTCAGCTAAGGGCGTATCGAGGACGCGCTGCTTGCCAAATTTTTCTTGGAGGCCTTCTGTCGCGCGGAAGACGCCCCCATTCTTTCCAATATCTTGTCCAAAGAGAACCACTCGGTCATCCTGGGCCATTTCAAGCTCCAAGGCTTGATTGATAGCTCTCACCATGGTTAAATTATTGCCTGCTTCAGGATTTTTTCGATTATACATAAGTCGCTCCTCTCCCTTACTCTGAATCGCTGACTGAATCAGGATACTGCCATGCCAAGGTCTCCTCCAAGGTCATTGGGACTTCGCCTTCGCTTTCAGCCATGCCTTGTTTGATGCTTTCGACCGCTTCTTCATAGAAACTGACTTCTGTTTCTTCTGAATACAAGCCCTTGGCCGTTAAATACTTGCCATAACGCAAGAGCGGGTCTCTGGCCTCCCAATAATCGAGTGAGGCTTGGTCACGATAGCGCATGGGGTCATCGCCCATAGTCGAATGTGGCTCCATGCGGTTGGTGACTAATTCAACCACTACCGGCCCCTTGCCCGAAGCAGCATGCGTCCTAGCTTCTTTAGCCACACAGTAGCTTGCGAGCGGGTCATTGCCATCAACACGGACACCTGGAATTCCTGCAGCTACTGCTTTTTGAGCCAGGGTCTGCGCCTGGCTCTGTTGGCTGAGCGGAGTCGAAATCGCATAGCCATTGTTTTGAATAAAAATAACTAGTGGGCTCTGATAAACCCCAGCGAAGTTCATCGCTTCATAAGTATCCCCTTGTGAGGTGCCCCCATCCCCAATATAGGTGAAAGTCACTTGCGGAGACCCTTTGAGCTTTTGTCCTAAGGCATTGCCCTGGGCCTGGACTAACTGGGCCCCAATAATGATTTGTGGTAGGGCTGCATGGATACCCTTCTCATAAATAAAGCTCGACCCCTTCACATGCCCCTTAGACCAATTGTAAACATCAGCAACTGAAGCCCCATGCATTAGCAATTGGGGGATGTCGCGGTAGGAACCAAAGAGAAAATCCTCCTTTTCAAAGGCGTAATGGCTGGCGATCATCGCCGCTTCCTGTCCTTTAGAAGGCGCATAGAAGCCCATCCGCCCTTGCTGGGAATAGGAATTGGTTTGTTCATCAAAAGCTCGTGCAAAGACCATACGTCGCATTAATTCAACCAGTTCATTATCTGTTAAATCCGTTAGCAAGTCTGCATTGACGACTTCGCCATTCTTATCAATTGCCTGTAATAACGGGAATTGTTCAGCAATAACCTGTGACTGTTCCAAATTTAAAATCGTATTTTTTTTCTACGTCGCCTTGACTCATATTAATGCCACCCTTTTCTATTGAAATAAGACTTGTGTCATTCATTCACAATTATAGCAAATATTCATTTCTTTGCCTAATTCAGTCCCAAGCTTTAATTGACTCTGACCAAGCATTCGACTATACTAGCACTAGTTGTGAAAGCATGGCTTATTATTAAGGAGGTGATCGCATGAAACATGTTGATTCAACGATGCCCACCAATCATGATCGTCAAACGATTGAAGCGCAAACCGCAAAGTCTCATAATCTGGAGGCAATGACCCTCACTTGGAGACAAGCACCACAAATCGCACCGGTGATTGATAAACCCTTATCCGATCTCCGTGTCGCCATTGCCGCTTCTACCGGTGTCCACCTTAGAACGGATAAACCTTTTATTCTTACAGGAGATGCCTCTTACCGTATTATCCCAGGAGACGCTGATTACCGAGATCTGACCATCAGTCACGTCCGTTATCCGAATCAGGCTGCCCACCGCGATCTTGATGTTGTCTATCCTTTGAAAACTCTTCGCTATATGGCTGAAAAAAATATCATCGGCGAAATTTCACCAGTCAATATTTCCTGGATGGGACACGTCCCACGCGTTGATGTGCTGATTGAAGTAACAGCTAAACAAATTGCTGAAACTTTAGAAGAAAACCAAGTGGACTTGGTGCTCCTCTCGCCTGGCTGATTTATGTGTCACCAGTCCGTGGGATTGGTCGCTCGAGAAATCGAAAGCCGTGGGATAAGAACCGTTCTTGTCGGACATTTCCCTCATATTGCTGAAAGGATCCGTCCACCGCGCATGTATATTGTCGATGCCCCACTTGGAGAAACTTTCTCAAGTGCCTATGACTACCACATGCATGAAGTGATTGTTCACGAAGCTCTCGAATTTGCTCGCACTGGTGGGAGTGAATTAATTTACTACCCACCTTATGTCTGGAAAGATTATACCGGTCTGGTTCTTCCTGAAGGTGTTGAAGATCCACAACCGATTATTATCAAGAACCCTAGAGCACTATAAATTAAATACTAAAAAGGCTTTGGAATCCCTTCTTTCTTAGTTAGAAGGGGCCAAAGCCTTTTTTGTTAGTCATTCAGCGGTCGCCTATTCTGACTTAAAGATCAAGCGCATATAGCCATAGAGAACATAGGCAACAATAGCTATAGCGACTACGGTCTCCAGCAATACAAGCAGACTCGTCAGCGCATTATTCCATCCCAAAACAGGCAGGGCTAATTTCAAAGAGAGAGCCGAAATGACGAGGGGGAAGGTTAAAGCTGCTGAGGTAGGAAAGAAACCTAGACGAATCAATCGAGGAAGTTGGACCAAGATGCTGAAGTAAAGCAGCTGAGAGAAGACTAGGAGAATAGCCAAGAGCAAGTGAGAAGGTTCTTGGAAACTATTCACATAACCAGCTACTAAGAGGGAGAAAGGCGCACATAAGATCGCCGTTGTGAGCTGGGCAGGTTGAGGCAAGTCGCGTAAGCCATAAACCCGGTAGAGCATAAAAGGCATCACGGCAATCCCTCCAATTAAACCAAACCAGAACAAAATCTGTCCCAAGAAAAAGTTATCGTAAACAGGGGCCGTCACACTAGCCACCACAAAACCAACAAAAACAACCCCCCAAGAAGGAAAGACGACATTCATTTTGCGTTGGGGAAGATAGCGTGCGAGATAACGAATCACTAAAACTAAATTAAAGATTAAACCTACATACCAAATCACTTCAGCTAACGTGATTGGTAGCTTCAATAAAGGCGTTAAATAAGTTGATAATAACATGATCGACATGGGATAAGTCGGAAAGACAGAAGCTGGTAGGGGGGCACTCATCTCTTCTTTAAAGGCTGAATAATTCACAAATAAATTCAAGGTATAAGCCATAAAAAGAAGCAAAGCAAGGCCACCCAAAACCAGGCGAATCCCCGCCCCGTAAGACTGAAGTAAGTTACCCAAAGTCGCTAGCGCCAAAATTAAGCCAGACATAGCGAAAGGCTGTCTCTTCAAATAATTCATAAGATTTCCTCCTAAAAAAGATATACTAATCACTCGAATTATAGCAATAAATGAAGCCAATCACAAATCAGACTTTCCGTTCAAAACATATGGGAATATTGAATCAGGGTGTGAGGGCGCGCGGGTAGGAGTGGATCTCTGGAGAAAAGCAACCGAGAAGACTAAAAGTCTTCGACAGTGCTTTGTGAAGAGGAGCCACTTCCGCGCGACCAAACCCAACTATCAAGGTGTGAGGCTTGGATGATTGGACCAAGACACCCAAGCAAGTCAAATAAAAAAGCGCCAACACGACTGCCTTACTCCTAAAAGCTTAGCTGAAGGATCCAAGCTTTGGGAGCTACAATAGTGTCTGGCGCTTATTCTTTTAATAGCACTAGTCTTCCAACTGGTAATTAGTCCCAGCTAGAGCTTGTTTTAAGTCTTCGACTTCGTAGTCACCACTTACTGTGACTTGTTTTTGGTTGAGGTCGACTTCGGCACTTTCTACGCCGAAGACTTGACTTAAAGCTTCTTCAACATTTTCTTTACATCCCTGGCACTTGAGGCCGGATACTTGATAAGTCTGAATCATGCTTTCACCTCCTGATTCGATGGTTTAAATCTTTTCAAACGAAGGGCATTCAGTAGAACAGAGATGGAACTGAAACTCATTGCTGCCCCTGCAATCATTGGATTGAGGAGTGGTCCCCCGAAGATGTGGAGGAGGCCCATAGCAACTGGAATCCCCAGCACATTATAAGCAAAGGCCCAGAAAAGATTTTCCTTGATATTCTTAATGGTAGCCCGGCTGAGTTCGATACTTGTCGGAACATCTAGCAAGCTAGAACGCATCAGCACAATATCCGCTGATTCAATAGCAACATCTGTACCAGAACCAATGGCGATACCAACATCAGCTTGCGCTAGAGCGGGGGCATCGTTAATACCATCCCCGACCATGGCAACTTTATGGTCCTGGCCTTGTAGCTTAGCTACTTCACGTGTCTTATCTTCCGGTAAGACCTCAGAAATGACTTGGTCGATACCGACCTGACGGCCAATCGCCTCTGCGGTTCGACGGTTGTCTCCGGTCAGCATGACTACCTTCAACCCCATCTCATGAAGAGCATCGATAGCTGCTTGACTATCTGACTTCACAGTATCTGCCACTGCAACTAAGCCTAATAATTCTTGGTCACGACCTAGTAGCATCGGTGTTTTCCCTTCGGCTGCTAAACGGTCCATTTGTGCTTGGGCTTCGCCAATAGCAATGCCTTGATCTGCCATTAATTTAGCATTACCAAGGAAAATATCATGCTCAGCCAAACGAACGTGGATACCACGTCCACTTAGGGCTTCAAAGTTTTCGGTATCTTCTAAAACAAGATTAGCCTCTTGGGCGCCTTCAATAATCGCTTGAGCGAGTGGGTGTTCTGACCCTTGCTCAGCAGACGCACTTAATCTGAGAACTTCCTCTTGGCTCAAATCGCTATATGTTTCTAAGTCGGTTAAAACCGGCTTACCTTCTGTGATTGTCCCTGTCTTATCAAAGACAATAGTTGTGACTTCTTGAGCGGTTTCGAGGGCATCCCCACTCTTAAAGAGAACACCATTCTCCGCTCCCTTACCAGTACCCACCATAATAGCAGTTGGAGTCGCTAAGCCGAGGGCACAAGGACAAGCAATAATCAGTACGGAAACAAGAATAGTAATCGCGAAGTTCCAAGATTCGCCACCAATTAACCACCAAGCCAGAGCAGAGAGGATGGCTAAGACAATAACGATTGGTACAAAAACACCCGATACCTTATCTGCCATACGTGCGATTGGTGCTTTAGAACCTTGGGCTTCTTCCACTAAGCGAACAATTTGCGCTAGACTGGTGTCTTCGCCGACCTTGCTAGCTTTCATTTGGAAGCTCCCATTACTATTAATAGAGGCTCCAACGACTGAGTCGCCAACTTTTTTATCTACAGGCATACTTTCCCCTGTAATCATCGATTCATCAACGGCTGATTGCCCTTTAATGATTTCACCATCGACTGGAATTTTTTCACCAGGACGTACTTGTAAAATATCACCTGGTTGTAATTCATCTACGCCTACTTCAACGACTTGACCATCCTCACGAACCAGACGGGCCATATCTGGTGCTAGGTCCATTAATTTCTGGATAGCTTCAGAAGTTTTTCCTTTAGACACATTCTCGAAATAACGACCAAGGGTGATTAAAGTAAGGATAACCCCTGCTGATTCATAGTAGAGACGCATAGCGTAAGAAGCATCGCCTTGGCTAATCTTCCACGTCGAGAACAAGCTATAAAGGACTGCTGCACTTGTCCCTAAGGCAACCAAGGAGTCCATATTAGGATGGCCTTTAAAGAGTGCCTTAAAACCTGTCGTAAAGAATTCATGATTTAAGACAATTACTGGAAGAACCAAGACTAACTGTGTCAAGGCAAAGGCTAAAGGATGGGCCATGGGATCAAGGGCACTAGGTACTGGTAATCCAACCATGTCCCCCATCGCTAAGTAAAGTAGAGGGACCGCAAAGATGGCTGACCCAACAAAACGGCGCCACAGATGCTTAATCTGTGCATCTTTACGTTCTTGCTTATCTTCTCGCTTAACCGTTGACTTGGTCTGAGCCTGGTAGCCCGCAGCTTCGACGGCTTGAACAATGTCATGGGAGGTCAGATGATCACTATCATAAGCTACCTGCATCTCTTCTGTTGCTAAATTAACATTTGCTGTTTCTACGCCGTCCAAATCAGATACAGCTTTTTCAATTGTTTGGGCACAAGAAGCACAAGACATGCCCGTAATAGCAAAAGTCTCCTTCTCTTCTGCCAATTCTAATTGATAACCAGCATCGGCAACCTCCGCTGCAATATCTTTGGGACTTAAGCGTTTATCATCATAACTTACGGTTAATTTTTCTGTTGCTAGGTTGACATTAGCTTCATCAACGGCATCCATCCCGCTGACCGCGCGTTCAATCGTTTGGGCACAGGAAGCGCAGGACATGCCAATAATGGGATAGCTTGCTTTTGTCATCTAATCCTGCTCCTTTCTTTTTATCGTCTACATTTGTAAACTTTACAACTAAAGTGTAAAGGGTTGGTCTACACTTGTCAACCCTTTACGCTCGATTTCTTATGATTTAGCTTAGCGGATGAGCCAGCCCCCGTCAACGGGGATCACGGCGCCTTGGATATAGTCGGCCCCATCACTGGCTAAGAACAGGGTCAAGGAGGCAATTTCTTCTGGATCGGCCCAACGCTTGACGGGCGTTTGGTCTGCTACCCACTGGGCCAGCTCAGCGCCTTCTTGAAAATCCTTGGCATTCATTGGTGTGGCCACCGCACCTGGTGCAATAGCATTAGCGCGAAGACCACCAGCCCCGTAATCATAGGCAAGTTGCTTGGTAAAACCAACAATAGCGTGTTTGGCTGCCGTATAAGCAATCCCTCCACCTCCCGCAGTCAGGCCTGCAATAGAAGCCATGTTAATCACCCGTGAACTGGGTGCCGTTAACAGGTAAGGTAGGGCTGCTTGGGTCACATAGAAGAGGCTGTCCACATTGGTCCGAAAGACTTCCTGCCAGAGCTCATGACTGCTTTCAGCTAGGGGCAGGTAGTCGTCTAAGATACCCGCCGTATTGCAGAGGACATCCAGAGCCCCCCAGTCCGCCAAAAGTTCAGCGATAACTGTCTGGGCCGTAGCCTGGCTTAAGTCCAGCTGGCAGGTTCTCACTTGGTCTTGCCCTTCTGCCCAATCCATCGGTGCTCGGTCGACAGCTAGGACCTGGTGGCCAGATTCAAGAAAGGCCTGGGCTTGGGCCTGGCCAATTCCAGAAGCAGCCCCCGTTACCAGAACCTTAAGCGGCTGTCTGAGTGACTTTCTTTGGCTAAAGGCTTGAAAAGATTTCATCTTAGTCAACCAAACGCCAGTCTTCAGCTAAAAGATCGCAAACAGTCGGTTGAAAGACACTAAAACCTTCTCCCGCCACCGCAATCAAGAAATAAGGGGTCACTGGACGGCCCTCATATTCCTGACCGGCAACATAACACACATACTCTTCGGCCCCCGACCAGCCCTCACGGATAATGCGGGCGCCGTCTTTTAATTGGGGTAAAATTGCTTCAAAAGTCATTCAACATCTCCTAATTCAAATATTCTTGCATGGTATCGGCTTGGTCAGCAGTCGTGTTCCCAGCAAAGTTAGGGGCTGCTAAGGAAATACCACCTTGTTCATTATAATAGAGATACCATTCTTTAGGGAAGTCCGCTTGGTCATTATCCACTTCAACAACCGTATTTACCTTGATGTCGCGGATTTGACCAGGCAATTGGGCAGAGAAGACTTGGATGGTCTTGGTTGGAACCTGCTTGATCTGCATGGCAAAATTTCCTTGGCCTGGAATATTCACATAGCCTTCATTGTTATCCAAGTTAATATTCTGTGGCGCATTGGCTACGGTATGGGGAATCACAAAACTTATAGCGCCGACATTTTCAGCAGAGACGCCATAAGGATAATCATCCCCCTGGGCAGAGCCTTGGACAGTTACATCTGTGCCGTCTGCAGATTCTTGGTCAGAAGACTCGCTGGACTGGTCGCTCGACCCATCCTCAGCATCTTTGGAGCTCGCTGATGAAGCATCATCTTTGCCGTCTTGGCTTTTGGCTGCATCGGCTTGGCTATCGGCTGCTGTCTCCCCTGCTTGACTAGTCGTATCGGCCTGGCTAATGCTTCCCGCTTCATTATTCTGTGCACTGTCCTGGCTACAAGCGGCCAAGAGGAACACACTGGAAGCCAAGAGTAACTTGCTAGCAAACTTTGTCATTTTCATCATGATCTCTCCTATTCTAACAAATACTATAGCGCTTACTTATACCTTCATTATAGCAAGCCCCCGACAAAAGTTAAAATAAAGGCCCTTATCTCCCATCAAACAACAAAAAAAGTCGACTAGGCGCTCGACTTTTTCGCATAAGTCAGAACATAGCCTTCCTTACTAGCTGCCAGTCCTCCATTAGACTGACGCTTAACTTTAAAAGAAAATCTAAGAGGGGCTAAGGAAGCTGATGAATATCGTTTGTACTGAGAAAATCTAGCATTATCCTTGTATGCACTTGCCCCCTAGACCTCGTTCAAGTCTCCCCTAGTTTAGGCCTAAAGTTCTGAGAAAGAAAGTTCAAAACTTTCTCGGCTCCAGTAGTTTTTGCTGACAAGTTAGACAGTTTATCTTAAGATAGAACTGGAAAAGAAGACTAGATACTTAATAAAAATATCCCTTTATCACACTCTCTTCAGAAAGGATAGGATTCGATGATAAAACTGATTGCTTCTGATATTGACGGCACCCTGCTCACAGACCAAGGCATTATGAGCCCCCAAACCCACCGGGCCATCCACCAAGCCATCGCAGAGGGGATCGAATTCTTGCCGGTGACAGGGCGAGGCTATGCGGCGGCCCAGAATATTATCGGCATGCAGGGGCTCCAGGTCCCTATGATTAACCTCAACGGGGCCCTGGTCTCCTCCGCCCAAGGCCAAGCCTTAAGCCAATTGCCCCTGCCCCAGGACCAGGTTGTCGCTATGTGCGAGTTCCTCAACCAGGCAGACGTTCGCTATTCCCTGGTCAGCCAGGATTGCTATTACACCACCGATCCCGACCGCTATCAAGCAGGCATCATCCGCTTTCTCAAAGATCAAACCGCCAGCCACCAACAAGCAGGTATCCCAACACCTTCTATTGAACTTGACCAAGCCAGGGCCTTCATCCAAGACATAGGCAGACTTAAGGATCTGCCCCAGCAGGACTTCCTCAAGCTAATCTTCTTCACAGACCAGGAAGACCTCCGCCAAAGCTTCCGCGAGCATTTTGCTGGGGACAAGCTCCTCACCCTGTCATCTTCAGGCCGCCACAATGTCGAAATCACCCAGGCTAAGGCAAGCAAGGGCCAGGCTTTGACCAAGTACCTAGAGGAAGCCGGTTACCAAAAAGATGAGGTCCTGAGCATCGGTGACTCCTACAATGACTTGTCTATGTTCGCCGTCACGGGACATAGCTATGCCATGGGCAATGCTGAGCCCGCTGTCCAAGCCCAGGCCAGTGCCCTAGCCCCTAGCAACCAAGAGGACGGCGTGGCTTGGATGATCAAAGAAGTCTTAGCTGGTCGGATTGGTTAAGTCTACTTGCGGTCAAGTTTAAAGCCAGATTGACCATCTTGACGGAGGCGGTAGTGGTAGAAAGCAGCGATGAGATCCCGCATGTAAGCTGGATCATCGACCCCCGCGCTTTCATAGCTCGAATGCATGGCAAGCTGGGCCAGGCCAATATCCACCGCATTCACCGAAACCTGCTGCATGGCCAGGTTACCTAAAGTAGATCCGCCAGCCTGGTCCGAACGGTTAGCAAAGAATTGAAGGGGGACCCCGGCCTCTTTAGCAATGACTTTGATAAGGGCCCGGCTGACCCCATCCGAGGTATATTTCTGACCGGCATGGGTCTTCACCACTACTCCAGCATTCAACTCCGGATAATTGCTTTCATCCATCACTTCAGGGTGGTTAGGGTGGATGGCATGAGCATTGTCCGCGCTGATGAGGAAGCTCGAAGCCAAGCGTTGGTAGTAAGAAGCCTCATCGCCTCCTAGACTAAAGTGGATCCGGCGCAGGATATCTTTAAGGAAGGTCGACAAGGCCCCTTGCTTGGTCCCGCTCCCCACCTCTTCATTATCAAAGCAGGCGTAGACACTGGTTGTTTGGGGATGGTGAGCTTTCGCCTCGAGAAAACCAGCCAATGTGGTAAAGGCAGAAGCCAAGTTATCCAATTGGGGAGCCGAGAAGAATTCCTTGTGGGCACCCCAAATCCGCCCAGGCATCCGGTGGTAGAGACTCAGCTCCATATCCAGGATGGCGTCAGCTGGCAGGTCCAATTCCTCAGCCACCAGAGCTTTGAGGTCCCCCTTTTGTGCCTTCTTACCAGCCAGGAGGGGGATCATATCCACTTGCGGATTCAAGGCCACCCCCTGGTTCATCTTCCGATTCATGTGGATAGCCAAGTTCGGAATAAGGACTAGGTCGCGGTCAAAGGCCAAGAGCCGGCTGCTGATCCCTCCCTCTTCCTCGACCAAGACACGGCCCGCCAAAGACAGGGGACGGTCAAGCCAGGACTGGGCGATCATCCCTCCATAAGGCTCCGTATTTAAGCGCAAATACTTATCATCCTTCAACTCTGCCCGCTCCTTCAAGCGGTAGTGGGGCGAATCCGAGTGCGAAGCCACCAGGTTAAAGGCATAGTTCTGGGTATCTTCAGCCACTTTAAAGGCAATCAGACTAGACTGGTTGCGGGTCGTAAAGTAAGTCTGACCAGGTGCCAAGTGACAATCTTCTGCCTCCGTCAGCTCCTGAAAACCTTGGTCCAAAAGCCGGCGCCGGATCTCCGCCACCGCATGAAAAGCCGTCGGAGACTTCTCAATAAAATCAATCAACTTTTCCGTCAGATCTAGGGACATAACCATCTCTCCTTCATTTCAAAACTTGATTATTACTAGCATACCCTATCCGAGTCAGCAAAAACAATGAAAAAGGACGACCAATAAGCTGGAGCGTCCTTTTTCATTTTTAGATTTCAACAGCCAAAGCCGTCTCCTGGCTAAAGGCCCTCACCTTCTGCCAATCATCAACAGCAAGGTCATAAGTTTTCCCCTCTTCCACAGCTTCCTTAGCTGGAATTTCAATAATTAAATGCTGGTCGGGGAATTGCTGATGATCCAGGTAGACATAGAGGCTACCACCGAGGTTTTCAATCAGAGACACCCGGTAACGACTGCCATCTTTTAAACTCAGGTTTTCAGGTCGAATACCAAAATCAATACCTGTCTGGTTAACTAAAGGCGCAGGAATATCGACCAAGCTCTGGGCTAATTCCCGGGCCGGGATAAAGTTCATCTTTGGGGTTCCCAAGAATTCTGCCACAAAGCGGTTAGCTGGGTCTTCATAAATTTCTGTCGGTGAAGCGATCTGTTGGACTTCACCTTGGTCCATGACCACAATCCGGTCCCCCATGGTCATCGCCTCCGTCTGGTCGTGGGTCACATAGATCATGGTAGTTTGTAGACGACGGTGGAGCTTGGAGATCTCATAGCGCATCTGGGACCTTAACTTAGCATCCAAGTTGGACAAGGGCTCATCCATCAAGAAGGCTTGGGGCTGTCTCACAATGGCTCGTCCTAAAGCGACACGTTGCTTTTGACCCCCGGACAATTCCTTAGGGCGGCGGTCAAGATAGGCTTCAATCCCCAGTAAGCGGGCGGCCTCTTGGATCTTTTGGTCAATCTCATCTTTAGGCAGCTTCTCCATCTTAAGGGGATAGGCCATATTCTTATAGACCGTCATGTGGGGGTAGAGGGCATAATCCTGGAAAACCATGGCCAAGTTCCGATCCTTAGGCGCCTTATCGTTGACCTTTTCGCCGGCGATCAGGAGCTCTCCTGAAGTAATGGCTTCGAGCCCCGCAATCATCCGCAGGGTGGTCGACTTCCCGCAACCGGAAGGCCCCACCAGGACAATGAACTCCCCTTCTTCAATCTTGAGCTTTAAATTTTTAACGGAATAGGTCTTCCCATCGTAGGATTTACTGATATTTCTTAATTCAATTTCACTCATCTTTGGTCTCCTTTAACTCTTCAATCCCTGTTGACTCATCCCCCGCACCAAGTGTTTCTGGATCACTAGGAAGATCAAGAATGGTGGTAGGGTCGTGACGACAGAGGCCGCCATCTGAGTCTCCCAGGTTGTCTTGTAAAGATCACGGAAGTCAGTCAAAGCCAGGGGCAGGGTCCGCAATTCAGGGGCAATGACCATTGTCTTAGCATAGACCAGGTCTCCCCAGGCGGTGATAAAGGCAAAGAGAGCTGCTGTCACAATTCCCGGCAAGCACATGGGCAAGAGAATATTCCAAATCGCCTGCCAACGACTACTGCCGTCCATCCAAGCCGCTTCTTCATAGGTAATCGCTACCTGAGAAAAATATGAATACAAAAGGAAAACAGTGAGTGGTAGAGCCGTCGCCGTATTGGCCACCACCAAGGCAAAGAGACTATCCAAAAGCCCCAAGCGCCTGAAAATCACATACATGGCATTGACCAAGATAACGGAAGAAAACATCTGCGTTGCAACCACCATTAAAAGAAAACCTGTCTTCCCCACGAAACGGTAGCGGGTCAGGGCATAGGCTGCTAAAATCCCCACCAGTAAACACACGACCATGGTGCAGGAAGCCACAATCAAACTATTGATAAAGGCCGGTATGATCGACTTCTCGCCACCAAGGACCTGGGCATAATTGCCAAATTGCAAGTTTTCAAACCAAGAAGGTGGCCAGGCAATAATTTGCTCATAAGTCTGTAAAGAGGTGTTAAGTAAAACCAATACAGGGAAAAGTGACAGGCAGACAAAGAATAAAATTAAAAGCGTCCGAAAAAGCTTTTCTTTAGTCACGTGATCGCCCTCCCATCACATACAGTGCGGTTAGAATCGTTAAAATAATCACTGCAATCACAGTTAAGGCTGAGCTAGCTCCCAAGTCAAAACGACTAAAGGCCTCTTGGTAGATCCGAATGATTAAGGTCTCTGTTGACCGCATCGGGCCACCCTGGGTCAGCACATAAATGACATTGAAGGAGTTGAAGGTCCAAATCGTCACTAAAACCAGGGTCGTCAAGAGAACGCCTCGAATGCCTGGTAGGGTCACATCAAAGAACTGACGAACCTTCCCTGCACCGTCCATAGCCGCCGCTTCGTAGAGGTTCTTCGGCACTGCCTCAAGAGCGGCTAAAAAGATCATGGCTAACATGGGAATCCCCATCCAAGTATCGACAATACTAGCACTATAAAAAGCTGTCGTTGGACGGGACAAAAACGGAATCGGCTCGGATAGAATATTCCATTCCATCAGATAATAGTTAATATAGCCGTATTGGTTATCCAATAACCACTGCCAGATGGTCCCAGCAGCGACTTGGGGGATAGCCCAAGGAATCAATACTAAGAAGGTAAATATTTTCTTGAAATAAATCTCTGAATGCAGGAGATAACCGACGCCAAAGCCAAAGACCATCTTCAACAAGACCGTCACTACCGTGTACTTAAACGTTATCGCCATTGTATCGCTAAAATTGGAGTCCGTCATGACTTCCTTAAAGTTCCCGAGACCGACAAATTCCGATACATTAGTGAAAACATTAACCTCATTAAAAGATTGCCATACGGTTAAGGCAATCGGATAACCGTATAGCAATACTAAAAGTAAAGCACAAGGCAGAATCAGCAAGTAAGGCGTCATCCGCGCTTGTTTCATTACTTGCTAGCCTCCTCTTGTGCCTGGTCTAAAGCTTCTTGAGGGGTCTTTTGACCGGTTAAAATTTCTTGGAAGGCAATGGTGAAGGCCTTATTGAAGGTATCCCAGTTAGAAACTTGAGGTTCAGGAATACCCGCATCTAAGATGCTAAGGAAGGGTTGCATGAAGTCGGTCTTGAAGCGCTCATCACCCAATTCTTGCTTAAGCACAGGCAACCAGTTGTAAGCTTCACTGATAGGACGTTGTTGGTCTTCATGACCTAAGAATTCAATAAACTTATAAGCTTCATCTTTATGTTCAGAAATTGAAGACATGGCATAAGAGTCGGTTACCAAGGTTACAGCCCGTTCTGGTCCTTCTGGAATTTCAGCAACCGCATAAGGGGTCTTGTCTTGTCCCTTATCCATTTCTTCTTTCTCCCAGCCACCAGAGATAAACATAGCCAGGTCACCGTTCTTGAACATTTCAACTTGGTCATTCCGACCTGTACTTACAGCATCAGGAATCACATCTGCGAATTGTTTGAGGTAGTCACCAGTTTTAACGTTTTCTTCGCTGTTAATTACGAATTGGCCTTTATCGTCAATAATCCGACCGCCACCTTGGTAGATGAAGTTTAGGATTTCATCGGTCCCGTGGGTAACATCTGTTGGAATCGCAAAGCCATACATGTCATGCTCATCGTGAACTTGTTTAGCTGTTGCCAAGAGTTCATCCCAGTTTTCAGGGGCCTTGTCGATCAGATCTGAGCGATAAAAGAGGGCACGCGAACTCAAAGCCAGTGGAATCCCGTATTGTTTACCATCTACTTTGGCAGTGTCCATCACATTCTCAATCCGCGTTTCTTTGAATTCGTCAGTCATATAAGGGGTCAGGTCTTCTAAGACGCCTTCTTCCACGAATTGACGAATAGAACGTGAACCCATCATTAAGATATCAGGCGAATCTCCAGCTTGGTAAAGTTGAACAATTTTTGAGTTCAATTCATCCCAGCCAGCTGGTACCACTTGAATCTTAATCTCAGGATTTTGTTCTTCATACTTAGCAATGGCTGAATCCAACTCATCCTTAAGATAGCCAGAATCATAACCTGGAACGAGCATCTTCAGAGTGGTCTGTCCATCTGCAGCCTGGCTCGTCTCAGCCTCGCTGCTGGTATTATCTGCCTCTCCTTGACTAGACTCTTGGTTGCCGCAGCCTGTCAGTACAAGAAGCAAAGCAGCCAAGCTCACTAGCCATTTCACTAATTTCTTCATTATTTTCCTCCATTTCTCTAACGCTTCCATAACGATGCAAAAAGGGCCAACATGTCTAGTGTCCCTGCTTGGTTCATAGTTTAACTAAGCGACATGACACTCCTAGCATTCCCCTTCTAGTTAACTGATTATTAGAGCAAAAACCTGGACAGCCCTTACACTCATCTGGTAAAAACCATTTTGATCAGGTTTTACTTTCTAAGTCTCAGCAAACTAGGGCACAAAGCCTCCTTGTTCAGGAATGCACTACGAAACTTCTGCCTCCTCCTTTTCATCCCCATTTCGCACCCTTATCATAGCAAAAGACAGCGCTTAAAACAATTGAAAGGAATTTTTTTAAAAATAAAAAAGCACATGAAAAATATGCTTTAAAGTAAGTTGAGTTTATCACAAGTATTGCCTGGTAGGCCAAAGTTTTGCGGCTATAGAATTTCACAAGATAAAAAAAGGAAACTGAGACAAAAGCCCAATTCCCTTTATTTTATTGCTTCGCTACTTGACAGCTCATCCGCAGCTTCCGACTTAAAGACTCATTTTATTTTTGGTCTTTCTTAATCCCGTAAGAATCAACCAGTTCAACCGTACGTTCTTCCCCTTCGTGGAGGTTACCGTCCATTTGGTAGAATTCGATCAAGAATTCATCTTCGGTGACGGTGTAAACCGCGAAGTTTTGGTTTTGGGATTGACGGTAGTTTTCGTGTTTGTGGTCAAATTTAGGGGACTCATCCGGTTGTTTCGCCACATCGAAGAGGCCGTTCCAGAGCTCAACATCTTCTTCGGTCATCCAGTCTAACTTAGGACGGACCTTATGGACATGGTCAGCTCCCTTCATATAGATGGCATCATAGGCCTTAGTCCCAGAAGTGTTCGGGATGATGTAGGTGACCCCTTCAGGATTCACATGGTATTCCACGCCGTCTTTTTCTGTCTTTTCGGTGTCTTCGACCTCACCGTAAGAGAAGTTATCAGAGGTGTAAACCAGAGACTTGGTCCGGGTTAAGTTGTGGTCGTGACCTTGGAGAACCACATCCACATCGAGCTCATCCGCTAATTTAGCGAATTCTTCCCGGGTCACTTGAACGTCCTCATCTTGGAGGGCGTGGTAGGAAGCTGAGTAGATGGGTTTATGGTAGGCCAAGACGATCCAGTTAGCCCCATTATCACGAGCTTCTTGAATATCTTGCTTGGCCCATTCCATCTGTTCCTTACCGATGGCGCCTTGTTCGGGATTATCTTCCGATTCCTTATTGTCGTTGGTATTTAAGACCACAAAGTGAGCACCATTGTAGTCGTAGGAATAGTAGGAGCCCCCGGTCATGGCATCATTGGTAATCGGCACATTGGTATGCTCATTGAAGGCGGTTAAGTCCTTTTCGTCCCCTAGAACGGTGTATTCATCGTGGTTACCTGGGGTGTAGGCATGGGGTAAGTGAAGGTTTTGGTCTTGGGACATATCCAAGTTATCTACCCATTCGTCTTCAACTTCTGCCACTTCAACGAAGTCCCCAGTGTGGAGGGCAAAGTCAGCGTCAGGTGCGACTTCTAGGGCATGGGCAAGGGTGTCTGCCCCGTAAGCCGCCTCATTATTGACATTGGCATTCCAGTAAGCATTCTGGGTATCCGTATAGTGGATAAATTGGAAAGGTTCACCCTTCTCACCAGAAGTTCTAAAGGAACCAACCTTAGAATAGCCGCCCTCGTCAGAACCCACTTGGTAGTAATATTGGGTATCTGGCTCAAGGTCATCCGCTTCAGCCTTGTAGGAGTATTCGGTCACATCTTGGAGTTCCAAGTAACCTAAGGAGCTCCCTTCAGAAGTCCATTCGGTATTATCGGTCGTGATTTGTTCGTTGGTGAAGTAACCTTCAACTTCTTCTGGCTTCCCGTTCTCGTCGACAATGAAATTACCGTCTTCATCCTTAGTGGCTGCTGCATAGATATAGTAGCCATCCTTGTCGCGCTCCGCGTATTCAGAAGTTACTTCAGTCGCTTCTGCAGCGAATTCAAGCGGATTGGACATATCCTCTAACTTAGATACCTTGACCTTAGCATCTGGCATCTGGTCTGTTGTATACCAGTTGAAGCCCATCGCATCATTAGTTTCTTCTAAAAGGTTGGTTGCAATCCGGTTGGGCTCATTATTGACAGGAACAGGGGCCACTTCTGGCTTCTCATCCTGGAGCTCAATTAAATCCAAGCCGTTCTCTTCCCCATAGACAGGGTCAACTTCCTCGGACTCTTCACCTTCCTTAGACCCTGAAGACGCCGCAGAACTTTCAGAAGCTTGGTCTGACGAAGCGGACTCGCTAGAAGCCACACTCTCCTCAACCGCATCCTTAGCTGGCGCTTCCTCTGCAATATTCCCAGATTCAGCACACGCTCCTAACACAAACACAGACGTCAGCAAGAGGCCAACTTTCTTGAACTTACTATCCCAATTCACCTGGTCTGATTCCTCCTTCAAATTAATCGGTCTTTTATTGTTACTAAAAGCCTAACTAAGACTAACTATAACAGAAGCATGTAAATACTCTGTAAACATTCGGTAAGGATTAGGTAAATGTATAGAGGGCGTGAGCAAGAGCGCTTAGCTTTGGAGGCTTGGAGTAAGTTGGAATAAGGGCAAGCCCCGCTTGCACCTTTCCAACTTGCGAAAGCGCTCCAAAGCTGCTCTTGCGAACCCGACTACAGGGTGTGAGACTTGGCGCTTAGGCTTGGGTGAAGTCACTTCAAGTCTGGAATTGCGAACCTGACTAGACAAGGTGTGAGCAAGAGGGTGGGGAGCTTTGAATTGCTGATTGATCCTAACTAGCACTCGGGGCTCCTGAAGGCAAATAGGTACTAACTATTTGCGCTCATAGACCCTGAACACAAATTCGTGTCAGCTATTTGCGCTCATAGATCCTGAACACAGACAGCTACTAGCTACTTGCTAACCGAGACGCCATTCGAAAGCCCCACCAGACCGATATCCAATAAAGAAGAGAAAAGGCTGGGACAAAAGTTCCAACCTCTTTTTAAACAACGAACCTTTTTTCAAAAATCTGCTCCAAAAGTCAGACCTGACCTCCACTTCACGAACTGTGTCCAATCGTTTGCAAACGATTGGACATAGTTCGCTCCAGTGGTTCAGGCCTGAACGACTTTTGTCACACTCTCTTCTTATAATTTAGATCTCTAATAGCCAGCTAGACTGTTGACCCAGTCCAAACTGAAACGGGATACTTGTAATTTGGGGCTGGAGCATTCATCTTTGTCCCCTGGTCAATCTGGTCCAAGACCAGGTGAACCAATTGTTCCGCACAGGCGGCGATGGGTTGGACGATGGTGGTCAGGTAGGGGAAATAATCCTGCATCAATTGACTGCCGTCATAGCCGATCAGCTTCAAATCAGCAGGCAAGCGCATCCCAAGAGCTTGGGCTTCCTGGTAGACCAAAAGCGCGGTCAGGTCATCGGTGCAAAAGACGCCATCCCAAGTCTCTTGCTGAAGCAGGCGCTTGATTTCAGACCGCTTGACCAGGGGCGACTGGCTGGGCAAGAAGGAATAGACCTGCTTGACTAGGCCCGCTTCTGCCATCACGGCTTCATAGGCGGCCAGCCGGTCATTAGTCGGTGAATCCGAAGCCAGGGACCCAGTCAGGCAGGCAATCTTTTGGCAGCCCTTGTCCACTAAGAAACGGCTTGCCAATTCGCCCCCCTGGTAGTTGTCGCTTCCTACAATAGGAATGCGGTCAGACAAGTAACGGTCGAAGGAGACGACCGGCGCCTGGATGGTATGGTACTCCTCAATACCCAGGTTATGGGCGCCCGCAATAATGCCATCCACCTGATTGGCGACCAACATGCGCAGGTAGGCCTTCTCCTTATCAGGGTCGTCGGCACTGTCGCAGAGAATCATCCGGTAGTCGCGCTCAGACAGGAGCTTTTCAATTTGGTCAACGAGCTCGCCGTAGAAGGGGTGGGCCACGCTGGGCATAATCACCCCAATAAGATGGGTCCCCTTGCCCTGGAGAGACCGGGCCAGCTGGTTGGGCTGGTAGTTCAAGTCGGCCATGGCTTGGTGGACCTTGTCGATGGTCTTCTGGCTCAGATAGCCATAGTTGTTGATCACCCGAGAAACTGTGGTGGCAGACACTCCCGCCCGCTCAGCAACGTCTGTTAATTTCACCGCCATCTTGTCACTTCTTTCTATTTATATTTAATCGAAAAACTAGCTTTTCATAGCACGCAAGGCCCAGACTTGACCCGAAGCCTGGCCACTTCCTTGGATATAGGTCTGGCCTGCCTCCTTAGACCGTGGATAGACTGGACTTGTCAGCGTTTCTGCCCCGCCATTGACAAAAATCTCCAACAAAGAATGGTCGAGGTAGAGGGTCAGATCCAGGGCCCGGCCAGATGGCAAGTCAAGAGTTCGCTGGTAGCCATAAGCAGACGGCGCCCGCACACCTGCTGCCGTTTGTTCCAGGGTCAGCTGGCCAGCCTCTAAATCAAAAGCTAAAACGAGTGCTCCCTCAGCTTCAGCCGAAGCAAAGAGCTCTAAACGTCCTCGGCTGCCTGGCTCTAGGTGGATTTGGATTTCTTGCTGGCCCGCGCATAGAGACGGCAAGGACTGGCGCGCCTCCGTTAGGTCCAAGCTAAAGTCGCGCGAGTCTTGGCGCAAGACATGCAGCTCGTCAACAGGTCGCTGGTAGAGGCGTCCGTCCACTAGGGTCAGTTCCTTCACCAGGCTCAGGGAATGGGCCCAGCCTTCCTCGGCCGTCACTGCTGCTATATCCGGAAGGCCCAACCAAGACACAGCGAGGACACGCCCGTCTGGAGCTTGGATGGCCTGGGTCGCATAGAGGTCAAAGCCCTGGTCAACTAAGTGCATGGGACTCGGATCGACAAAAGCTAAGTTCTCCCAGTCGAAAGCACGCCCCACGATATACATATTGGGATAAATATTGGCGTAAGCCTCCGTTTCCTGGTCCAGGCCTTGAGGGCAGAAGATAAGAACAGGCTGGTCGTCGATAAAGACTAGGTTGGGGCACTCCACCATATAGCCCAGATCAGCTTGGCCCAGGTCCAATTCCCCAGCCATCTCCCAGTTGAGGAGATCATCACTCTTGTACATGAGGACCCGGCCTTCTTTGTTGACTGTCTGAGCCCCGATGCAGATCCAGTACTGACCGTCGTGGCGGAAGATTTGAGGATCGCGGAAGTCAGCCGTGTAGCCCTGGGGTTGGTGGATCAAGACCTGGTCGATCTTTTCAATCTGGCTTTCTTGGTCTAGCCAAGCCCCCATCTGATAGGTCTCCCGGCCCCCATCAGCATTTCGAACATTGCCGGTATACATTAAGAAAAGCTTGTCACCCACCGGCAGGGCTGAGCCCGAGTAGACCCCGTGGGAATCGTATGGCGTATCTGGTTGGAGGGCTAGCCCCTGGTCTTGCCAATCGACCAAGTTATCAGACGTCATATGGTACCAGGACTTCAGGCCATGGACCGGTCCATATGGGTAATATTGGTAGAAGAGCTGCCATTGCCCATTAAAATACGAAAAACCGTTGGGGTCATTCAAAAGCCCCCCTGCTGGTTGAATATGATAAGCGGCCCGCCAGTCTGATACCGCTTGGGACTTGCGCAAGGAGTCTTGGTAACCCTTAGGCCAGTCCGCATAAGGGGTATAGCGCAATTCCCGTGTCCACTCTCTGATCCTTTCCATTCCCATCACTCGCTTTCTTTTTTAAATAAGCATAGCTGAAATCGCTTACCCTGTCAATCGTTTAACAGGCTCTAATTGATTATTTACAGCTGTTCTTTTCCCTATTTAAAATAATTTGATTTTTTTATGATAAACGTTTGACATTTTGTGAATTCCGCGTATCATATAAGGCAAGTAAAACGTTTTCAAGGAAGGAGATTACTTATGGACCATAGAAAAGTTGCTGAAGATGTTGTGAAAGCGCTGGGCACGGATAATATCCAGGCCGCCGCCCACTGTGCGACCCGTCTACGCTTGGTGCTCAAAGACGAAGATAAAATCGACCAGGAGGCCCTGGATAATAATCCCGGAGTCAAGGGAACCTTCTCGGTAAATGGTCAGTATCAGATTATTATCGGAGCGGGGGATGTTGACAAGGTCTACGCTGAACTCGCCCAATTAACCAATGCTAAGGAAACCTCGACCGAAGAACTCAAGGCGGTTGCCCAAGACAAGGGTAAGTCTAATCCGCTGATGGACTTCGTCAAGGTGCTGTCGGATATCTTTGTCCCAGTTCTCCCTGCCCTGGTTGGGGGCGCCCTGCTCATGGCTCTCAACAATGTGCTCACGGCAGAAGGCCTCTTCGGGGCCAAGTCTGTTATCGAGACTTACCCCGCCCTGGCCGACTTGGTGGACATGGTCAACCTCATTGCCTCTGCCCCCTTCGCCTTCCTGCCCGTCCTAATCGGCTTCTCCGCCACCAAACGTTTCGGCGGCAATGGCTACCTGGGAGCTGCTATGGGGATGGCCATGGTCATGCCCCAATTGGTCAATGGCTATGACGTCGCCAATGTAGCCGCAGCAGGCGAGATGCCCTTCTGGAATATCTTCGGCCTGAATGTGGCCCAAGCCGGCTACCAGGGATCCGTTATTCCCGTCCTAGCCGTGGCCTGGATCCTCGCCCAACTGGAAAAATTCTTCCATAAGAAGATTCCAGCGGCCTTTGATTTCACCTTCACCCCTATGCTGACCCTCATCATCACGGGCTTCCTCACCTTCGTCCTGGTCGGCCCTATCATGCGGACCGTTTCGGACGGCCTAACCAATGGCCTAGTCTGGCTCTACCAAACCACAGGGGCAATCGGCTTAGGGATCTTCGGGACCTTCTACTCCCCAATCGTCATTACTGGACTCCACCAGAGCTTCCCCGCTATCGAAACCACCCTCATCGCCAACATTGCCCAGACAGGAGGATCCTTCATCTTCCCTGTCGCTTGTATGGCTAACCTGGCTCAAGGTGGTGCCTGCTTTGCGGTCATGTTGATGACCAAGGACGACAAGGTGAAAAACTTGGCCTCCGCTTCCAGTGTTTCTGCCATGTTGGGCATCACGGAACCCGCTATCTTCGGGGTCAACCTCAAGCTCCGCTTCCCCTTCTTCTGTGCCATGATCGCTTCAGGGATCGCCAGCGCCTTCATCGGCTTCTTCCATGTCCTGGCGAGCGCTATGGGATCAGCCGGCTTGATCGGTTTCATCTCCATCCGTTCCGACTCCTGGGGTCCCTTCCTCATCGGCATGGTCCTGAGCCTAGTCCTCTCCTTCACCTTCACCTATCTCTACGGCCGGAAAAAACTAGCCCAACCCGCAGCTGAAACCGCAGCGGTCGGGGCAACATCCGCCCAAGAAGAAGCCGCTGTAGCAAGTGAAGCAGAGAGTCAAAGCCAAGAAGAAGACTCTTCAAACGAGGATTCCTCTATCATCAGTATCGGCCCAGCAGCTAGCGGCCAATACATTGCCCTAGAGAATGTCAACGACCCCGTTTTCTCACAGAAAATGATGGGTGACGGCTTGGCTATCGATGCTGATAAGGGGACCGTCTACGCCCCCGCAGATGGTGAAATTACCGTCGCCTATGACAGCCAGCACGCTTACGGCATCAAGACCCAGGAAGGCGTTGAAATTCTCATCCATATCGGTATCGACACCGTCAACCTAGAAGGCCAAGGCTTCGAAAGCCTAGTCGAACAAGGCGACCAGGTAAGCAAGGGACAAGAACTCGGCCACTTCGATATCGAGGCCATCAAGGCAGCCGGCTACGACCCCACCGTGATGGAAATTATTACCAATACCGCGGACTACCAAGACATCCAAGTGGTAAACGAAGACAAAATCACCCTCGACCAAGAAGTGCTTAATATTCATGAATAGCTAGTCTATTATAGTAAAGCGTGTAATAGTAAATCCATAAACAGGGGCCCCTGGCTGGCCCCTTTTGAGTTGAAAGATGTTAGAATAAAGTTAATCCAGAAGAGAAAGGTGCGATGACATGACTTATGCAGCAATCGAAGCCGGCGGGACTAAGTTCGTCTGCTCAGTCGGCGATGACCAGGGGAATATCCTCGACCAGGTAAGCTTCCCTACCACCGAACCCGAAGAAACCTTGGCCCAGGTCTCTGACTTCTTCCAAAAACATGCCCAGGACCTCCAAGCCATTGGGATCGGGTCATTCGGCCCCATCGATATCCATCCCGAATCGCCCACTTACGGCTACATTACCTCTACCCCCAAGCTAGCCTGGCAGAACTATGACTTCGTTGGTCGCGTCAAGCAAGACTTTGACCTCCCCATCGCCTGGACCACGGACGTCAATGCCGCAGCCTACGGAGAGTTCAAGGCTGGCGCGGGCCAAGGCTGCCTGAGCCTGGTCTACTATACCATCGGCACCGGCATCGGGGGCGGCGCCATCCAGGACGGCCACTTCATCCAGGGCTTCAGCCACCCCGAAATGGGCCATATGCTGGTCCGGTCCCACGCTGACGACCCCTATGCCGGAAACTGTCCCTTCCACCACTACTGCCTGGAAGGCATGGCAGCCGGTCCCGCCATCGAAGACCGGGTCGGCCTGGCAGGATCTGAAATCCCTGAAAACGACCCCTACTGGGAAATCGAAGCCTACTACCTGGCCCAGTGCGCCTACAACACCAGCCTAATCTTAAGGCCTGAGAAGATCATTCTGGGCGGTGGCGTCATGAAACAATCCCACCTCCTTGACCGCATCCACCGCCAGTTCAAGGAACTAGTCAATGACTACATCGATACCCCAGACGTCAACACTTACATCCAAACCCCTGGCCTTGAAGATAACGCTGCTACCATCGGCTGCTTTGAACTAGCCAAGGACCTGGTCAAATAAAAGCAAAACAACCGCTAAACTTCGATCGCTTAAGACCGAGTTGGGCGGTTGTTTTATCTTATCTAAGACTAATATTCGGCTTTCTGGTAAGCTTTTCCTGCTAAAAATCTTAGGATTGCTATCCAAATAAAGAAGCAAAGGAACATTAAGAGGAGGACAAAACCTGCATTCTGTTTTTCAAAGAAGGCAACAAAGCCTGTAGGAAAGAAAAATCGGGTAAAATTAATACTAGAGGCAACTAAAGAAAATAGATAGAAAAGCACACCAATAGTCATCGTCAAACCATTGCCGAAGTGAATGGAAAGGTAGCTAGCCAGATAGATGATAATAATACTCATCAAGAAAATCCCTACCGCATTCAAAGCATCTTCTGTCCAAAAAACTTCTCCGATAAATGCTCCGCTAGCATAGTCTTCTCGAATCAAAGTCGTGTAGTAAGTGATCAGACAGGCTAGGAAAGTGAGGAGTACATAAAGGCCATAGACACCGACTAGAGTCAGATGCTTGGCCGATAATAGCTTGCCTTTAGGAATATCCTTATAGAGGTAGAGGATCTTATTTCGAATCTCATCCCCGACATTAACTGCTACCAAGTAAATCAAAGCGATGGTAGGAAGGCCAAAATTATACTGCACATAGACAACTGCCTCAAAAAAAGTCATAAAGTCCATCGATCCTGGATCAGCTGAAAGTTGCATAAAATTAGTATTGAATAGTCGGACAATGAGTAATAACAGAGGGAAAGCTGCAAAAGCAACAAATAACCAGGTCTCCTTCTCCTTAGCAAATAAATGTGCCTGGCCTTTCATTAAGTGTCCCATTTAGCGTCCCTCCTTAAAATAAGAATCTAAGCCGCTGCCTTGC
Organism: Aerococcus sp. UMB7834; assembly: GCF_030215145.1. Lineage (NCBI taxonomy): Bacteria > Bacillati > Bacillota > Bacilli > Lactobacillales > Aerococcaceae > Aerococcus > Aerococcus sp. UMB7834. The sequence continues at coordinate 38,752 of NZ_JASOLI010000012.1, forward strand.
TGCATGTCCTGGATCAGTTGGTCTTGGGCTAAACGTGCGATAATGCATTGCGTTGGTCTCCAGTCGCCTGGACCTGAATGGTAAGGGTTCGTCTGTCATCCGAAAGCTCTGCTACTGCCAGCAATTCTGGGCTTAAATAATCTTCCAAGTCAATTTCTCGACTCAAGATTAAATGCAAGCCATCACTTTCCTGGCCAAAGCTTTGCGTTAATTGCCCCTCATCGATATAGACATAGCGATTGCAAATGGCCTTCAATTCATTGAGCTGGTGGCTGGAAATGATCATACTCGTCTCTTTTTGAATCGCTGCTTTTTGCAGGACTTCAATCAACTTCTCAACGCCTAAAGGATCCAAACCCACAAAAGGTTCATCTAGAATAATAAAGTCCGGTTCATTCACCAGAGCCATAACCAAGGCTAAGCGCTGTTTCATCCCAAAAGAAAAACTCGAGGGTTTGTCCTCACGGCGCTCCCACAAATCAACCAATTCTAACAAAGGACGTACATTCTTTCGATAGGCTTCATCATGGTGAAGTTCAATCAAGAAATTCAAATTTTCCTCAACGGTCAGTTGGGGGTAGAAGACCGTCTCAATCAGGAGTCCACAACGGTCTAAACGTCCATGTCGAGCAAATAAATCTTCCCCATCCAATATAACTTGGCCTTCAGTCGGACGAAGTGCCTTGGCCAAAATCTTAAGGAGGGTTGACTTGCCGGACCCATTCTTGCCAATGAGACCTAAGATATCACCATCCTGTATCGATAAGTTGACATCTTTAAGGGAATAGAAATCATTTCCTTTGTAACGCTTACTCAGATGTTTAATTTCGACTTCCATAAGCTCTCCTTTCTTAGCAAAATATATTAAGCGCTTTCTTTATCTTCATGTTAGCATAAATCCCTATTAAATCCTTATAAATGCAGTGAACAGCTATATCTTGCAGTGAACTAGCTGGAATAGAATTCCACTGCATCATAAGCCATAAAACTTGCACTTAATTTCATTAAAAGCCTCTTTACCCTAGTTACTTAAAAGTGCATGGGCAAATTTTTAACTAAAATTTGCCCATGCACTGATCGTTTACTTAGTCTCCTTATAATATATCCCTATCGTCAAAACTATTTTTCAAATGACCCAGATTTTTATAACTAATAGGAATCCATACATCATTTACTAACTTAATCAGCTTATTCTCTTCTTGGTAACTGTGGATATAATTTAAGTTAACCACATAAGACCGATGCGTTCGAAAAAAATGTCTAGACCATGTTTCAATATCTTTCAATTTTCCTGTAAATTCAATAATTTTTTCTTCTTTATTTTCAATAAAATGACACTTGATTTTCCGCGATCGATCTGAGGTTTCAAAAAATAAGACTTGTGCGGGGTGTAAAAAAATGACTTGATCTAATGTTTTTAGGTAAACTGGTTCTCTTTCTGTATCCTCCCCATCAAATTGCCTTAAGTAATAGCTCTCTAAACATCCATAATACTGTTTCGCATCTATTTCTAAACCTGATTTTAAAATAAAATCTAAAGGTTCTATATGATGCTTAATGATCTTATCTAGATTACTATCATCTTCCCCCATACAGACAATATAGCCGTGTGGGTCCTGTTTTCTAACTTTTATTAATAAATCTAATTGTTCGGATAGAGTATCTACAGCATCTAAATCAAAAAAATAAAGGGAAGAAGATAATGCTTCTTTAGAGCAGTTTGTTAAAAATTTTTCTATAACATCTTCTTGTACTGTAATTTCGATGTCCCAAGCGTTAATCATAATATAGCCTTTAATTATCTCAACAAGTTTTTCCCTGAAAACAGGATCTTTAATAAATACCGCAATTTTTAACATGACTTCTTCCTCCTTTTAAGAAAAACTTATCATATTATTAAGCTATATTCAAACAATAACTAAATTTATGTAAGGACTCAATGAAAATATTTTGCAGTTAATATTAAAGGCCTAGCCAGAGCGGCTAGGCCTTGTTAATGGGCTTATATTTAAGAGCTTGCTTGGGCGAAATTTTCATAATCCTTGGTCGCATCTTCGCCTGGTCCCCAGCCAGGATAGAAGGTGCCTGATCCCGTCTCTTGGGCATAGCGGACAGTATCATCAGTCTGGTAATAGTCGAGGATCTTTCTTAGGATAGGATCATCTAAGTCTTCGCGGCGAACGACGAAGTTCAAGCGGAAGAGTTTGGACGTATTGGTCGTATCTTCGAAGTAAATGGCCGCTTCCTTGTCCAAGCCAGCTTCACTGGCGATGGTTACCCCGGTCAAGATCAACTCTGTGTCTCCCAAAGCTCTTGGCACCTGGCCCCCGTCCATCTCGACAAAGTCTAGCTTTTTGGGATTATTGGCAATATCTTCCTTAGTCGGTACAGGGCCAGCGGAATCCTTGAGGGTCAAAAGCCCCGCCTTCTCTAACTGAATGAGGGCATTTCCCGTATTGATGGGATCATTGGTCACCGCAATCCGCGCCCCGTCAGGCACTTGGTCCAGACTCTCGATTCCTGACTTGGCCCAGATCCCCATCGGTTCAACAGATAAATAGCCCAGGGGAACGAGGTCTGTCTGGTGGGACTGGTTAAAGTCTGCCAGGAAGGTAGCATATTGGTAGGCATTAGCCGCAATATCCCCTTCCGCTAGGGCCACATTGGGTTGGACAAAATCGCTGAAAACAACTGGTTCGATCTTAATGCCCTCTTCCTTCTCCAAACGGTCGCCCACATGACGGAAAATCTCTGCCGCCCGGTCCGTCGCTACCCCAATCTTATAAGTCTCCTGGTCCTTCTGCCTCGATTGACAACCCCCGAGGACCAGCACGCAGACCAGAGCCAGTAGAATCATTCGTATCTTTCGCATATTATCACCTCTCTACCTATTATAAAGGCTTGGGGGTGGGATGGGTAGGGGAGACTCCTTTGATTCAAAGAACTGGGCAAATATTCCTTTCTAGGGGCGTAGATGATAAAAAATTATAATCACATAAAAAGGCTGGAGCAAGAGATCCAGCCCTTAAGATATGAAGTTTTTTAACTTGTTCCAGTGATTCAGAGCTAAACGCCTTTTGTCATAGCCTCTGCATTCTTAGCCAAAGAAAGCATTGAGGACAAGGATCATCATGGCCCCGATCGCCCAACAGATGGTGGTCGGGATAGACCAAGTGCGAATCTGGTCCTTAACCTTCTCATTACCGATTAATTCATTAATGGTCCAGAAGTAAGAATCATTGAAGTAGGAGAAGAACATGGAACCCACACAAGCGGCCAGGGCAGCAAAGACAGGGCTCACACCCAGTGTCGCCATGATAGGCGCTGTAATGGAAGCGGCGGTCATAGCTGCCACATTCCCTGAGCCTTGGATGAAACGTACTAAAGTCGAAATGATCAACGGCAATAAGATTGGTGGAATTGAGGTGCCGGCAATATAATTGGCAATCACATCCCCAGCGCCAGAAGCATTTACAATCGTTCCTAGAGCGCCACCAGCTCCCACAATCAGGAGAATCTTAGCCCCGCCTGCAATCCCTTCGTCCATGAAGGCCAAGGCCTGGTCCCGGGTCATGGACCGGCTGAGGAAGATAATAGCTATGAGCAAACTGATCCCTAGGGCACAGACCGGTTGGCCTAGGAAGGCAACAGTTTGGATGAAGAAGGAGCTTGATTCTGCCTGGCTCGCAAAAGTCCCAGCCAGAATCAGTAGGATGGGCACAATAATGGGAGCAAAGGAAACTAAAGTCCCTGGCAGTTCTTGCTGGTCGGTCTGTTCTTCGGCAATTTCTTGACCCGTTAAAGCACGGGCTTGGTCACCTTCAAGCCAGCCTTCTCCACTTTCATCGGGCAGGCGGTAGATCTGCTTGCCCATATAGCGAGCATAGATTACAAGGGCAATCGCCATGGGAATGGTAATCACAATCCCCCAGAACATCATCTGGGCGAGGTCAGCGCCGAAGATTCCTGCTGTCCCGATCGGTCCCGTTGCCGGAACCACAATAGAGTGGGTGAGGACAAGGCCACCTGCTGTCGCAATGGCTAAAGAGACAATGGACTTACGTTTAGCACGGGAGATCACCTTGAGCAGAGGGAAGAGGATGACGAAACCGGGCACACAGAAGATGGACATGGAGGTGATATAACCCGTGACATTAACGGCCATTTCTTCCTTACCATTACCGAAAACTTTGAGGAAACTGCGGGCAATTCGCTCAGCGGCTCCCGATTTTTCTAGTAATTTCCCCATCATGACACCGAAACTGATGAGGATCCCTAAGTTCCCTAGGGTGGTCCCGAAACCTTCCTTAATCGTATTGACGGTTTCAATGGGGTCCATGCCACCAAGGATACCCGTGAGTAAACTCGTAATAATCAAAGCGAGAAAGACGTGGATCTTGGTCTTAGTGAGCATGAAGATCAAGAGGACCATGGCAAAGATTAAGGCGAGGATAATCTGTGTACTAGCTGACATGGTGAACACCTTCTTCTACATAGTAATTGCTGGCAATCTTGGTCGCTAAGAAGTCGGCACATTCATAGAGGGTGTATTCGTCGCCAATGAGACCACCCTTGGTAATAATACTCTTATGATCTAAGTCGCCGCCCATAATGGTCCCATAGACCGCCAGGGGAATGACTTCATCTTTAATTTGGATGCCGGTGGTTCCTGTCTTCTCTAAGAAGGCCTTGGTGATATCCCCGCCTGAAGTATAGACGCCCCCGAGCTGGTCGCCCATGGCTAGGGCAATCTGTGAGCCAATCTCTGCGACCTTATCGCTGATACGTTCGGAAGCCTGGCGGACAGTCAGACCAGCTTTCTGGGCTGCCGCTTTGAGGTCCAGCTTGTCTTCCTTCTGCATCATGGTGGCGACAAGGAACATCTGATTATCGTCTAAGTGTTGGAGGACTTTATTCTTCACCCGGTCAATCTCTGCTTGGTCCGGGCCGTCATAGAGCAAGTCCTCGGCTTGGATCTTCACCACATAGGGCGCTAGCTCTGCCCGGAAGCGGGCGATCTGGGCAATAGCGATGGTCGAAACCGAACCAATGGTAAAGAGCATCTTCTGTTTGGTCTTAATCCCTGTCGTTTGGTCGGAATTCTTAACTAGGTAATAAGTGAAGGGGCCGGGATCCACAGCAACAAATGGAAGCTTCATTGCCAGAGTTGCTTGGGCGATGGTCTCGATATCTTCATTCGTAAAGGCATCGATGACAATAATCTCTGCCCCATTGTCCTTGAGGGCTAGCATGGTGTCTGTAATGGCTTCCTGACCCTGCATGATGGTTTCAACGGTAATCACGCCAATTTCACGGTCGGTCTGTTCTCTAAAGATTGTTGAAATTTTGGAAGAATCAACGGGTGCTGTTGGATCGTTCCGCACATCTGTGAGTTCTAATGGCACCCCATCCACCAGCATGTAATTTCCGATAACAATCTTTCCTGAATCAGGATAAGAAGCCACGACTATTGCCAGGGTATCCTCGTCGACCTGGTCTAAAATCGCATCCAGCTCAGCTCCACAGTTGCCGCGCATGGTGGAATCGATCCGTTTATTGTAGAAGTCGACCTGGAGCCCCTGGACAGATTTCATTTTGTCCACCACAGCTTGGTAGGCCGCTTCAGCTTCCATGCCCCGTGAATCCGTATGAACTCCTAAAGCGTCATAGTTTTCATAGTCTGCAATATAATTGGCATTATTAATTGTTCCAACTTTATAGCCGTTTTTAGCGAGCGATGAATTGGAGACATTGGCCCCCGTCATATCGTCCGCAATAATTAAAGTACGCATAAATATCCCCCTTATAATTAAAGCGTTTACATTTTATTAGAATAGAAAAGGATGGTCCCTGGGTAAAGACCTCGGCCCATCCTTTTATAATCATTTAAACTTGCTCATGTGCAGCTTTGAAGCGTCCAGAATAGTGGCAGGCTAGACGAATCGCTTCATCCAAGCTGATCTCATCAGCTACACCAGTCCCCGCAATATCGAAGGCCGTCCCGTGGTCCACCGACGTTCTTAAGAAAGGCAAACCATGGGTAATGGAAATGGTCCGGTCAAAGTCAACCATCTTCGTCGCGATATGACCTTGGTCATGGTAGAGAGAAAGTACCCCATCATACTTACCCATTAGAGCTTGGTGGAAGACGGAATCAGCTCCGATTGGGCCGTAAACTTTGATCCCTTCAGCCTGCATTTCTTCCACGGCAGGAATAATAGAGTCAATTTCTTCCGTCCCGAAGAGGCCCCCGTCCCCACAGTGGGGATTTAAACCGGCAATCGCAACAGACGGATCTTCAACCCCCAAGGTTTTTAGAGCGTCCATGGTTCGTTTGGTGTAGTGCTTGATGCCTTCCTTAGAAATTAAGTCGCAGGCTTCTTTTAGAGACACGTGCTTAGAATAGAAGGTCACGCGTAGGCCTTTGACTTCGAACATGGTCAAGGGCTCATCAACACCAGTTAGGTCCTGAAGAATATCCGTGTGACCGAGTTGTTTAATTCCTGCTTCAGATAATGACTCCTTGTTGATCGTTGTCGTTACCATAGCGGCTGCCTGCCCATCTTTGGCCAATTCGTAGGCTTTCTTGATGTAATCGTAAGAAGCCTGGCCACATTCGGCAGATACCTTGCCCCACTCGAAGGTATCCATATTGACATTATCGAGATCAAAAACATCCAGGGTACCTGGCTCATACTTGCCTTCTTCAAAGGAATTAATCGGATGGATGGTCAAGCCAGTCTGGCAAATTTCATCTGCTAATTTTAGGATATCGGCATCGCCTACCACCGCTACATTGGCCTCAGCGAAGACCCCCTCTTTGGCAAAAGACTTACAGACAATTTCAGGCCCAATGCCTGCTGGGTCGCCCATAGTTAGTACAACGTATTCTTTAGTCATTATCATACACTCCTTAACAAATTTTGATTTCTAAGTGACTGATATCATGCAAACCATCCAAATCAGCATCCTGACTGGTGTACAACTTATCGAAGTCTGTCATAGGCGCATAACGCAAGAGGCTGCGCCGGCGACTTTTTTCGCCTGTTGCCAGTAAGATACGATGGTTGGCGATTTCTAATGCCGAGGACTTGAGCGCCGCCTTCTCATTTGAAGTCGTATAGACCCCTTCTTTAGAGAAAGAATCGCAACCCATAATCGCCGTGTCTACACGGTAGGAACGTAAACGATCGACTGCAGCAAAATCGCGGCTTGTTTTCGATAGGTTGGATAATTCCCCCGCTAATAGAATCACCCGATAATTAGGGGCTTGGGTCGCTTCAAGGGCAATGGTTAAATCACAAGTAATGATTGTTAAAACATCATAATACTGGCGACATTTTGCGACTAACAAACGGTTGGTTGTTCCATTATCTAAGAAGAGACTATCGCCAAGTGAAATGTTTTCTAAAACTTCTTCCACTAAGCGGGCTTTATCTTCTTGGCGGGTATCTTGCTTCACATCCGGTTTGATCTCGGTACGAATCAACTGATCAGGCCCTAACCAGATGGCACCGCCGAAGACCTTCTCAATCAAGCCTTTGCTTTCGAGTTCATTTAAATCCTTTCGAATCGTTACTTCTGATACTCCAAACTCTTGGGCTAATTCCTTAACGGTCGCTGATTGTCCAAGCTTCAGATAATCAGCTATCCGGTCCAAACGCTCCTGTGCTAACATTTCTTGTCCTCCTAATTTATATTGTAGACGAAAGTTCATTCGCTTTCAAGTTATTTCTTTTACTTTCTTTTATTTATTTTTAACTCTGATTTATTCATCTGAATTTATTTTATAATTTCTTTACTTCCCATAAATAGGTTTTCCCATAATTTCATGATACAATAAACCTAGACTAGTATACACTTAAACAAACACTATCCAAGCCCCCCTTTCGACTGGGGCTCGGGTAGTGTTTATCTTACAATTTATAGGAGGAATTTCAGAATGGATGAGAGTTACGTCGGGTCGATCGCCTTATTTATCTTATGTGTGATTTTATCCGCTTATTTTTCTGCTTCGGAGACAGCTTTTACATCTTTGAATCGGATTCGCTTGCAGAATGAGGCGGAGAATGGCGATAAGCGAGCCCAACAAACCCTCAATTTACAAGAAGACTTTGAATCCTTATTATCGACGATCTTGATTGGCAATAACATTGTGAATATCGGGGCGTCTGCTATCGCAACGGTGGTTCTCTTGGTCTGGTTCCCGCGCTATGGGGCGAGCATTTCGACCATTGCGACAACGGTGATCCTTTTGCTCTGCTCAGAGATCACACCCAAACTAATTGCCAAATTGATGCCGGAACAATTTGCCAAGTTCTCAACCCCTATTTTGCGGGTGGTCATGTGGCTAATGACACCTCTTGTTTGGTTGATTAACCTCTGGCAGAAGCTCGTCCAACGTATCATCCCCATCGAAAGCCAGGAAGGAATCAGCGAGGAAGAATTGCTTTCCCTGGTGGACGAAGCCCGGGTGGGTGGCTCGATTGAATACGATGAACAGCGCTTGGTCAAGGCCGCCATTAACTTCGACGACCGGACCGTTTCCTCTATTCTAACCCCTCGGATTGACCTGGTTGCTGCGGACATCCATGACAGCGACGAAAGCATTGACCAGGCCTTCATGGAACATCCTTATTCGCGCTTGGTGATTTATGACGAGAATATCGATAATGTCCTAGGTGCCCTCCACGAGCGAGACTTCAACCGCTACCTGCGGGCCAAGCGTGAGCGTGGGCAAAAAGTGGTCCTCCAGAGTATTCTCTCTGATGTCCTCTTCATTCCCCCTTCGATCAAATTAGCCAACCTCCTGCGCAAGATGCAGAAGCAGAAGGTTCATATGGCTGTTGTCCGCGACGAACACGGAGGCGTCATGGGGATTGCCACTATGGAAGACGTCCTAGAAGAATTGGTTGGCGAGATCTGGGACGAAGATGACGTGGTCTTCAATGATATCGACGTGCTCATCCCCCAAGAACACTATCAATTCAGCGGGGGCTGTGCCATCGACAAGGCCATGCCAATCCTCAACCTACCCCTAGAAGAGCCCGAACTCTTCCATACTGTCAACGGCTTTGTGGTCCACCACATTGGCAAGCTCCCAGAAAAAGGCGACCGCTTCAGCGTCGGCGACTGGCAATTCAAGGTCCTCGAAGAAGACCGCCAACGCGTCTCCATCCTCGATGCCGTCCACCAAGAAAATTCAGAAGAAGACAAGAAAGACTAAGCCCGTATAAGTTTCATAGCCAAGCACAATAAATGCTGGTAAAAACAAAATAAAAGGCAGTGAATGGAGGTTTATCCCTTCATTCACTGCCTTCTTTTGGTCTTAGCGCACTAAATCAGCTTATAAAGCCAATGCTTGGCGCAAGTCTTCTGCCATCGCCTCATACTCATCATCTGACAAGTATTTTTGGTCCAAGTTCATCGCAAATGGCGTCCCCCATTCCACTTCGCCTTCATACTTAGGCACTAGGTGGAAGTGGAGATGGGACCCACCATCCCCATAAGCGCCGTAGTTAATCTTGTCTGGCTTGTAGACTTGGTGCATGACCTTAGCCACTTGGGCAATCTCAGCGAAGTAAGCATCACGGTCTTCATCAGAAATATCCACCAATTCACTGACATGTTCCTTGTAAGCCACAATCAAGCGGCCAGGATGGGACTGCTCCTTGAAGATAATCACCAGGCTATGGGGCAACTCGCCTACTAAATAGCCGAATTGAGCGAGCGGCTCGCCTTGGACACAGTAGCCACAATTTGAATCTTTAACAGTTTCTGTCATAAGAATCATCCTCCTTTAATTTAATTCTATTTTATCATTATTTCACCAAAAAAGAGCGATTATCTATTTTTAAGATGGATGACGAGTAAGAAAAGAATAGCCCTTTATCAGCCAATTTTGAGCAGGAGCGAAGCGACTTAGAGATGAAGCTGCTCGAGCCAGTGCTATGCTTTAGCCGTTGGAGCTTTAACGACTTACGGATAAAGTACAAGACGGCTTCAGCCGTGTTGATCCACTTATCATTCAAGGCCCAAATTCAAAAGCGGAACGCATGCTCTTAGCACAACTTTACAAAAAAGAGCAACATTCGATTTTTCAGAATGCCGCCCTTTAGCTCATTATAGCCAAAGATTGTAAAGTTTCAGCCTGTTTTCGGTAAGTATTGTGTAAATTTTAAGATTTAAATCAAATCACTTGTATTTACAAGTATAATCCGTTATGATGGATAAGTAGCACATATCAACATAATTCCAAAAGGAGATGGACAGGTGACTAAAGATGCCTTAACCATTTCCCATTTAATCTTTCAATTAGCAAACCTACAGAAGAAATACCTCTTCGAACGCTTAAAGGAAGTTGACCTCAACCCGATCCAGGCCCAGACCCTCCATTATATCTACCGGGAGGCCGGGCCTATCCAGCGTTCACTGGCGACCTATCTCGGCAAACACGAGGCCACGATCAGTAACATTTTGAATGTTTTAGAAGATCGTGGCTATCTTTATCGGCAAACCGCGTCAGATAATAGCCGGCAAAAGCAAATCTTTTTGACCGCTAGCGGCCACGAGCAAGTTGAGAAGATTAATGGGATTTTTAAAGATTTAGAAGCTGAGCTCTGTTCCGACTTATCTAGCCAGGACCGGGCCAAAGTATTGCAAGTCTTAACGGATCAACGCGATCAATTTGTAAAAAATAGAAAGAAAGGTGATCATTCATGCTTAAACTCTTAAAACGTGTGCCCAAATCGCTGATTATCCTCAGCGTCTTCTTTGCCTTCATGCAGGGAATAACGGAATTACTCCTGCCTACCTTGACCGCACGCTTGATTAATGACGGGGTAGCCCAGGGTAACTTCGATGCCATCTGGGGCATTGCCGGGCAAATGTTTATCATGACCCTGCTCATTGTGGGTTCTGCCCTGGCCAATATCTGGTTTGCTTCCAAGGCTTCACAAGGACTGGGACGCGACCTTCGCAATGCCCTCTATGCCAAGGTGCAACGCCTGTCCAAGGATACCTACGATGAATTCGGGAACGCCTCCCTCATCACGCGGTCATCCTCTGACATTGTACAGATCGAATTGACTACCATGATGGTTCTGCGGATGTTCTTGCTTTCCCCCGCCATGCTGATTGCCAGTATCACCATGGCCTACCAAGCTAGTCCGCAAATGAGCCAAACCTACCTGGCCACTATCCCTATCATCGCCATCGCTATCGGAATTGTGATCTACACCGCCTCCCCCCTCTTCCGCTCCATGCAGAAGAAAGTGGACCGGATGAACTTGATCTTCCGCGAAGGGCTGACAGGGGTTCGGGTTATCCGGGCCTTCAATAAGAATGCGTATGAATCCGACCGTTTCCAGGAAGCTAACGACGACTACCGGCAGACCGCTATCGGCGCCCAAGTTCGCCTGGCCTTCTTAATTCCCGTCATGATGACGACTCTCAACCTGACGACTGTCTTCCTGGTTTGGTATGGCGGGCGTTTAACGGCCATCCAATCCTTGGACATGGGAGTGATCCTCTCCTTTATCTCTTATACGGCGATCATGGGGGTCTCCTTCATGTTTATCGGTTTGATGTTCGTCCTGATTCCCCGGGCCCAAGTCTCAGCAGAACGGGTGAACCAGGTGTTGGAAGCGCCTGAGAAGATCCACTCACCTGAGAATGGTGGCCAAGTCCTCTCCCTGGATGAAGCTGGACAGATCGACTTCAACCATGTCCACTTCGCCTATGATGGGGCCGAATCCAATGTCCTCGACGACATCGACTTCCATCTGACGCCAGGTATGACCCTGGGGATTATTGGCGGGACAGGGTCTGGTAAGTCGACCATCGCCAACTTGCTCCTGCGCTTCTACGACCGGTCGTCCGGCGAGATCCGCATTAACGGCCACTTGCTCGAAGACATCAACCTCAACAGCCTGCGCTGCTACATCGCCTATGTGCCACAGAAGGCCAACCTCTTCCGGGGCACCATCCGCTCGAATATGTTAGCCGGTAAATCTGATGCCACAGATGAAGAAATCTGGCGGGCCCTTGAGATTGCCCAAGCTGCGGACTTTGTTTCCAGCTTCTCTGACCAGCTGGACCGGCGCGTCGAACAAGGCGGTTCGAACTTCTCAGGAGGCCAGAAACAGCGGCTCTGTATTGCCCGGGCCTTGATCAAGCAATCGCCGGTCAATGTCTTCGACGACTCTTTCTCGGCTTTAGATGCCAAGACGGATGCTAACCTGCGCCAAGCTTTGAAGAACCTAGATGACCAAACCATCAACTTGATTATTGCCCAACGTGTCAGCACCATTTCCGACGCTGATTTGATTATTGTCCTCAACGACAACGGCAGCATCGCGGGAACCGGCAGCCACGAGAGCCTGCAAGAAGATACCCCGATCTACCGTTCCATCGTTCAATCCCAATTAAAGGAGGTAAGTGACTAATGAGTAAAGAAGTGAAACCAAGATCTACTTTTAGTGCCTTGCGTAAGCTGATTCGTTTTCTCGGCAGATACAAGTATACCTTCTTTGCCGTGATCTTCTTCTCCGTCTTCGCCTCAGTAACGGAAATCTTCGCTCCGAAAATCCTCGGGGGAGCGACCACTCTGATTGCTGACGGGGTGAGCCAAGGCCTGCAAGAAGTCGACGGTCAGATGCGCTATGTCATTGATTTTGAGGGAATTGTTAGTATCCTCATCAAAGTAGCCATCCTCTACCTACTGACTGGGCTGGGCCGCTACCTGCAGAACTTCCTGCTCAGTAAGGCCGTTCAAGGGACCATTTCCGAATTGCGCCAGGCCATGCGCGACAAGCTCAACCGCCTGCCCATCTCTACCCTAGACCAAACGCCAAATGGTGAGATTCTCAGCCGGGCCATCAACGATATCGAAAATATCGCAGCCACCCTGCAACAAAATATCTCCCAGGCCATCATGTCCACCACCCTCTTCATCGGTGTGGCTATCATGATCGTCTCCATCAGCCCTCGTATTGGTGGGATGATGCTCGGGGCCGTCGCTTTGACTATTGTGATGGTCTCCTTCATCACCCCCATCTCCCAGCGGCTCTTCGCTAACCAACAGCGGCTCCAAGGGTCCATCAACGGTCTGATTGAAGAAGACTACAATGGCCAAATCGAAATCAAGGCTTTTAACCAACAGAAGCATAAACTGGAAAAATTCGAAGAAGAAACTGAAAGTTACTACAATACCTCACAGAAAGCTCAATTCATCTCAGGGATTATGTTCCCTTCCGTTAACTTTATCCGGAATGTGGGCTATGTCCTGATTGCCCTTGTCGGCGGAGTATCAGTCGTCAACGGTCATATGTCCCTGGGGAATGTCCAAGCCTTGATGCAGTACAACCCCCAACTCTTCCAACCCGTTTCTCAATTATCGTCCATCGTCAACCAGATTCAATCCACCCTGGCTTCAGCGGAACGGATCTTTGAATTCCTAGAGTTAGACGATATGGAGATCGTGGAATCAGGCCTGGCTCCCCAAGAAAGCGACTATAAGGTGAGCTTCCAAGATGTTCAATTCGGCTACGATCCTGACCAAATGATCCTCAAAGACTTCCGCCTCGATGTAGAGCCAGGACAGATGGTTGCCATTGTGGGACCAACTGGAGCTGGGAAGACCACCCTGATCAACCTTTTGGAACGCTTCTATGAGGTAAATGACGGGAGCATTCGCATTGATGGCGTCGACATCCGGGACTACAGCCGCGATGAGGTCCGCCATCAGATGGGCATGGTCCTCCAAGACACCTGGCTCTTCCGCGGTAGCATCTACGACAACATTGCCTACGGAGCCCAGGGACGGGTCCCTGAGCCTGAAGAAGTCTACTCCGCAGCCAAAACCGCTCACGTCGATGACTTCGTGAAGAAGCTCCCCGATGGCTATGACACCATCATCAACGAAGATGCCTCCAACATCTCCCAAGGCCAGCGCCAGCTGATCACTATCGCCCGGGCCTTGGTGGCAACCCCCGACATCCTCATCCTGGATGAAGCCACCTCCAATATTGACACCCGGACCGAAAAGCTCATCCAACAAGCCACTGACAAGCTGCTCAAAGGGCGGACCAGCTTCGTCATTGCCCACCGCCTCTCCACCATCCAAGATGCCGACCAAATCATCGTCCTCGACGCCGGTCGCATCATTGAGAAAGGCAACCATGACGAACTCATGGCCAAGCAGGGCTTCTACTACGCCCTCTACAATGCCCAGTTCAGCCAAGCCTCTTAATATAAAAATGGCCTCATGCCTGACCCTGTTCGAAGGGTGGGCATGAGGCTTTTTATATTGCTATCGACTTAGGCTCTGAGGCTGCATATAATAATAGACCTTATCGCCGACTTGGAGTTCAGGATCATCGGCTGCCAGCACTTGCACCCATAACCGATCAGACTCTCCTGCAAGCAGATAAGAACGCGCCGGTCCATAGTAATGGCGTTCAACCACCTCCGCTTCCCTGTAATTAGCTTGAGCTGTCGCGGATAAGTGAATGGCTTCAGGTCTAACATAGCTGCCATCCTTTAAATGATTGACCTGACCGATAAAATCCAAGACGAATGAATTCTCAGGCTCTTCATATAAGTCTGGTCCCCTTCCTATCTGTTGAATCCGCCCTGCGTCCAATAAGAGGATCCGGTCAGCCATAGCGAAGGCCTCCTCTTGGTCGTGGGTAACTAAAATAGTGGTCACACCTGTTTGTCTCTGGATATCTTTGACTTCTTCACGCATGGCTAAGCGCAACCGGCGGTCTAAACTCGAAAAAGGCTCATCCAAAAGCAATAAACGTGGGGCAATCACAAGACTCCTCGCTAGGGCTACCCGCTGCTGCTGGCCGCCACTCAAGTCCTGAATACGGGCTTGAAGATACTGAGTCAATCCGACTGTCTTCGCTATCGCCGCCACCCGCTCCTGACGTTCTGGCTTACGAACCCCTGCGATGCGTAAGCCGTAAGTAATATTATCGGCTACATTGAGATGGGGAAAAAGACCAAACGATTGAAAGACCGTACTAATGGGCCGATCTTGGGCTGGCAGATTGAGCATATCCTGGCCATCTAAGGAAATTTCACCCTGGTCAACCTGCTCAAAACCAGCTAGGCAACGTAATAAGGTCGTCTTGCCACAACCACTCGGGCCCAGAACAGCTAGCAGACTGCCTTCTTTCAAATCAAAACTTATGTCATTCAAAACCTGCTGCTTGCCAAATGATTTACTTAAATTCTTAACGGTTAATAGCATGTCCATACTCCTTTCGATCCCCTAAAGTAAAGGTAAGCCCTGCAAAAACGATACAAATGCCCATCAGAATACAGGAAAGAGCAGAAGCTAGTCGATATTTGCCCGAGCCAATAATATCAAAGAGAACGAGCGTCAGCACTTTTTGCCCAGGGTAGACTAAGAAAATAATCGAGCCAAAAGTGGTCATCGACGAGATAAAGCCATTCACCAAGGCCAACTGACCCGCCCGCTTACTTAAAGGCAGAAAGAGCCTTAGATAATCCTGGTACCAGTGCCCCCCAAGGTCCTGGCTGGCTTCAAAAATACTAGGATCCATACCTACAGCAGCGGTACCCATGATCTTAGCGCTAAGGGGCATTAATTTAAAGGTCATATTCAGGACAACAATAGCTGCCGTTCCTGTTAAAGCTAAAGGTTTCCCCGAAAAAGCGAGAATATAACCTAAACCAAAGAAGGAACCGGGAATAATATAGGGCAGCATCGACACAAGGTCCATAGCTTTGAAATAACTTTGATTTTGTATGTGCTCTAGGTAAGCTAGTAGCGAAGAGAGCAGAACAGCAACTAATGCAGAGATTAAAGCATAGACCAGCGTTCGAAGCAAACTATCTTCTAAGTAAGGCAGTACTTCTCTAAAAGCAGATAGGGTAAAATAGCTTTCTCCCTTAATCTTATCTGTGATAGCAAGATAGACAATCGAACCATATTGAGCCAACAAGAGGAGCAAGACTAACCAAGTTAATAAACCTAACCCCATATAAGTTTTACTCTTTGTAGCTGTAAACAAACGTCCTTCTCTGGTAACCTTGCTACTGCTTAACTGACGATTATTCTCTTTTAAGTAAAAATAAAAAGCAAGGCAAGCTGGTAAGATAATAATCACATTAATCAGCGCCGCCTTCTCCGGGTTTCCATAAGCAATCATCTGAAGATAGGCCTCAGTCGCGAGAACAGAATAATTCCCCCCAATAATAGTCGGCGTCGAGAAATCCGCCAGACTACGAATAAAAGTTAAAAGCATCACCACAATGATACTCGAGCGAATCATGGGAAGTAAGACAGTCGCCATTAGCTGGGTCACAGAAGCACCTAAAGATCGGCTACTTTCAATCATTTCCTGGTCCAAAGCTTGAAGGGCATTGATCAATAACAATGTCGAAAAGGAAATAAAACCCAAAGTCTCCATCGACACGATCCCCCAAAAACCATATGGATCCAGACGAAGGCCTAATAAATCATAGGTAATCAAGCCTCTCCGACCAAAGAGGTTAATGTAAGCAAGTGATGAAATAAAAGGAGGAGAAATTAAGCTTAGTAACAAGAAAAAGCGTAAAAGCTTTTGTATTTTTAATGGTGCCCCGACATAATATAAGGCTAAACTGAGGGCGAGGGCACTGGTTAAAAGCATCACAGTCAGACTCACCCCTAGCGACTGCTTGATCAAATCCCCATGCCCCTGCAGATAAGCCCAAAAAGGTTGCAAGGAGAAGCTCGTTTCTCCCACTTGAAAAGCCGAAATAAAGACCGCTAAAACTGGCCATAAAATAAAAATGATGAGGCTAATTGCGAGTAAACTAGCTAGTAAATTTTTTGTCCATTTAGCCATAAGCATAACTACCTCCATTAAAATAAGGAGTGAGTTCTAAGCCCCACTCCTTTGAATCATAAGGTCTATTTACTCTCTTTACCCTTGGTCATTTCTGCCCATTTTTCAAGAATTTGATCACGTGCAGAACCAAATGTGCTGAGGTCTTGTTCAATGAGGTCATTGGTCTCTAAGCCTAGGTCTAAAGCTTCAACCTCGTCTGGATTAACCGTTTGAGCTGTATCCTTACCATCCAATTTAGATAATTCAGAAAGATTTTCAGGTTTTAGCATGAAATCAATAAAGGATTTAGCAGCATCGGCATTAGCTGCACCCTTAAAGATGGCTACCCCTTCTGGTACCCAAGGGATACCGTCTGTTGGATAGATTGCGCTTAGTCCATTCTTCTCAGCCGTTTCAAAGCTTGACGCATCAATTGGGACAATCCCGATCGCAAATTCACCGGCTGCCGTTTTTTCTTCGGGGTCTTTCCCGCGCTTACCGTAGAAAGGAATATTAGCATCCACAGCTTGCCAGTAAGCCCACCCGTCAGACTCTCCTTTTTGATCGAGGAGACCTTTCACGATAGCATACATGGTTCCCGATACCGCAGGGTCACTCATGATAATTTCATCTTTGTATTCGGGCTTGGTTAAGTCTTCCCAAGTTGTTGGCTTCTCAAGTCCAAGTTCCTCGAGCACTTGGTCATTGACTAATAATCCGCCCACTGTAAGGCCCTTAGACAACCAATAGCCGTCTGGATCGCGATAGGCTTCTGGCAGAGTCTCTACAGCCTCACTCTGGTATTGTTCCAAGAGTCCTTTATCCTTGGCAGAGATGAAGGCGTCTAACCCACCACCGAACCACAAATCCGCCATGGGTTCGCCTTGCTCAGCTTCCATCCGCGAGAGCACCTCACCACTGGACATGGATAAGAATTCCACTGGGATGCCCGTCTCCTCCGTAAATTTATCAAAGAATGGCGTATATCTTTCAGAAGTTGTTACAACGCGTAACACTTGGTCACTATCATTGGTCGACTGGCTAATCGATTCAGTGCTTGCCTGATCAGCTTCCAAAGACTGGTCACTCTCACTCGTCGACTGACAAGCTCCTGCTACCAATACGGTAAAAAGCACCAGCCCTAGAAAAGATAGCACTTTTTTAATTCTTGCTTTCATAGTTCCTCCTTATATGCATATTTTGTTACAAGTATAAGTTAAGAATAGCAAATTATTCATAAAAAGACAACTTTTTACCTAGGAATAAAAACAAAAAGCGCCAGCTCTTCAAAAATCCTGAAGACTGACGCTACTTGGTTATTTATTTTTAATACGATCCTTGTAGAATTTATCCACGAAGACAGCGATGGCATTATCGCCAGACACATTAGCTGCAGTCCCGAAACTGTCCTGGGTGATGTACAAGGAAATCATCAACTGGTTCATGGTTTCGCTAGTGATATTGATCATCGGTAGGAAAGGCAGGGCCGACATAATGGCACCCCCTGGCGCGCCCGGTGCCGCAACCATAGCCACGCCCAGCATCATGATAAAGCCAATCATAATCGAGAAGTCATGGGGCAGGTCATACATGAGCAGCAGGGTGGTTGCACAAGATGTAATGGTAATCATTGAACCTGCAATATGAATCGTTGACCCCAGCGGCACCACGAAGTTGGCAATATCTTCTGAAATCCCATTATTGGCCGCACACTTCAAGTTAACCGGCAGAGTAGCTGCCGAAGACTGGGTCCCCAGGGCGGTCATATAGCCGGGAATCTGGTTTTTGATTAACATGACCGGGCTCTTGCCGGCATAGGTCCCTGCGATTAAGAAGAGCAAGCCCACATAGAAGAAGTGGAGGACGAGCACCACCAGGAAGACCTTCCAGAAGACATTCAGGATCGAGAAGACCGAGCCGCTGTAGCTCAGGTTCACGAAATTACCGAAGATATAGAAGGGCAAGAGCGGGATAATAATAGTATTGAGTACTTTTACAATAATATCTCCAAAATCCGTAAAGATCTCATAAAGAGCCTGACCTTGGCCATGACCGCGCAGCCAGGAAATCCCCAAGCCCATAATGAAGGCAAAAATAATGGCGCCAGTCACATCGAAGAAAGGCTCCAGGGGAATGGTGAAGATGGGCTCTAAACCGGGCCCAGCCTGACTAATGTTAGCCACCAATTCCTCGCTAATAAAGAGCGGAAAGAGGTTAACCGAAACAAAATAAGCTAAAAGCCCACCGACCACTGTCGAGATATAGGCCGTCAAAACCGTAACCCCCAGCAACTTCCCAGCTCCATGCGCGAGATCTGCAATCCCCCGCACCACGAAGCCCAGAATCATAAAAGGAATAATAAAATTCAAAAAAGAACTAAAAATAGCTGACAAGGTAGTAAAAATACGAAAGACAATTTCTGGAATAAAACTTAATTGTCCCACAATAATCCCTAAAATAATAGCAATAACAAGTCGCGGTACAAGCCCAATCTTCCGCTTGCCGCCAATCCGATTTGACATAATTCTGCCCCCCAAACAAATGTGCCAAATTAAGCACAATAGCACGTTCTATTTAATAATCCTAGCAAATTCTCCCCTCAATTGGAATGCTTTTGCTTGATTATTTGAAAGATTTAATTTTGTAAGCGTTACAAAAGTCAGAATTCTCGACAAAAATTGTATATGAAAGGGTGTGAGACTTGGCGGTTAGGCTTGGATGATTGGAACAAGTAAGAAAAAGAGCGAAGCATTCGCTCGTTTCTTACTTGTGAAATCACTCCAAGCCTGCCAAGTCGAACCCGACTACAAGGGTGTGAGAGGATGCGGGAGAAAGGGAGCTCTGGAGTAAAAGGACAGAGAAGGCTGCGAGCCTTCGACGTCCTTTTATGAAGAGGAGCCCTTTCTGCATCCTCGAACCCAACTACAAGGGTGTGAGACTTGGCATGCACCCCACAACCAAACCCTAGGAATGTGGGTTAGCAACGATCAAGCTTCACCCAAAGATCAGGAGTGTGGATTACTAAAGCAAGTTCAAGGAAAACATGGCACAATCAATGGTAGAAATATAATATAAGGATCAACAAGCTAGCCAAGAACTAGGCTAGCTTGTTTTCATTATGGTGGGTAGAGGCAGCTTGTCTAGCAGAGGGACAACTTGCTAACGAAGGCCCCATTCGCAAGTTGCCAACTCTCTAATAAAGCCTCCATTTGAAACTTGCTCCCTCATAGAAGGGACGCTCCCCGCACCCTTTTACCCACAAAAAAAGAGACCGGAATTCTATCCAGTCTCATCCACTAAGCTTACTTGCCATGGGCTTCTAGAATAAAGCTTTGCCCATCTTCAATCGTAAATTCTAGGTTTTCTAGTTTATTGTAGAAGGTCTTCATGGTTGCTACAGCTTGAACCAGGTAGTCGTAGTTTTCTGGGAAGTAGTCCTTCATTTCAGCTAAGGACATGGGCTCCCCGCTGCCGATCACCACGTCTTCCCCCTGACCGCGGAGCAAGAATTCCCCTTCCAGATCCTTCTCGTCTTGGTCTTGGTGGACCACAATAATACCGGTTCCTGACTCTTCGCCTGCATTCCCAAAGACCATCTCTTGGATGATCACAGCAGTGCCTAGGTCCTCAGGCAGGTCGAGTTTATTTCTCTGCTCACGCATGTAATCAGAGTCCCAATTCTTATAGATGGCCTTAATCGCGTCAGCAATCTGGGTGGTGACAACCTGCGGGAAGGAAATGCCGACTTCTTCCGTGTAGACATCTTTGAATTGGTTGACGAGGAGGCGCAAGCGGTTATAGGACAAGTCCTGGGTCCGTTCTACACCTTCGTCAGCCTTGGCCTCATCTAACTTGGTCTGGAAGCAGTCGCGGTCAATCCCATAAATCGACTGGCCGTACATTTGCAGGAGACGACGGTAGCAATCATAGGCGAAACGACGGTTCTTGGTGCTCCGCGCAAGGTGTTCCACGTTCTTATCATTCAAACCCACGTTCAGTATACTTTCGCGGTTCTCAGGAAGATGGTGGGCTGCCCCACTACGAATAGAGACCAGAAGTAGGTGGTTGGGATCATTGAAAGACTTACCGGTCCGCTTCTCCAAGTCCTTAATGGCGTCCTCCAATTCCACATCAATAGCAGGACTCAGGCCTTGCTGGCTACCGGACAAGTAATTCTGGCAAGCTGCGGTAGAAATAACGAAGCCCTTGGGAACGTTCAAACCTTCCTTGGTCATTTCAGCCAAGCTGGCCCCCTTAGCGCCGAGGCTCTCCACCATCTTCCCATTAGCTTCTTTGAAATTATAAATATATTTTTGCAAAAAGATCCCTCCTCAGAAAGCGTTTCCTCTAAATGATTATACCGTTTTCAGGGAAACAAAACAATTATTTTTCACAAATTTAAGCCTGCTTTAAAAAGTCCAAGAGATAGTCAACCAGACCAGGCCAGGAATTCTTGCGGATTTCTTCTTTATAAGAAGCAGCAAGCTGGGGCTTTTGGCGGAAGCGGTTAGCCTGACGGACAATCGCTTGGGCTAAAGCCTCACAATAAGCCGGTAAGTCTTCGGCCACGGGCTCATCCTGGTTGACCAAGCCTGGCAAGTGGATATATTCGATCAATTCGCTCTGGTTCAAGCGGTCATCCAGCTGGTCGACCAAGGCTGGAAAGTCGGCCACCACCGTATAGCAGCCACAAGCCATGGCCTCTACAACCACTAGGGGCAGGCCTTCATAGTAAGACGGTAAGATAAAGACTGCTGCCTGGCGGAAAAGCTGGGCCAAGTGGTCTTGGGGGACGGCAGCTTGGTAGTGGATCCGCGCATCGCCTGCGATGAGCTCATGCATCTTAGCCAAGGATTCTGGGTTGCCGTTGCCTACTAAGTGCAACTGCAAGTCTTGACGGTCCTTCAATTGCTGGGTAAAGGCTTCAATTAGGGCAAAGACTCCCTTGGCCTCAGCAATCTTTCCCGCATAGAGCAGCTGCAAGGGCTCGGTCACTTGCTGGTCCTCGAAGTAGAAGATCTTGTCATCATAGCCCCCACCTAGGACAGCGATTTGCTCGGGCGCTAGGCCGTAAGTCGCCACAATGCGGTCGATCTGCTGGCTGGACAAGGCAAAGACCTGGTCCAAGTCCTTGATATGGCGGGTATACTGGGCGGCGAGCTGGGGATGGTGTTGGGCCTGACGCAGATCAGTATTGTGGCAGATCGCAAAGATCTTAGCCTCTGGGAACCACTGGCGCACCATATCCGTCAAGAACCAAAGATGGTGGCAGAGAATGACATCCGGCTGAAATTCTGCATAGGCCTTGGTCAGCACTTCTAGGAAGGCATACTTCCACTGCCGGATCATAGCAGGCGTCATTTCCCCATAAACCGTACTTTCATAGGGCATCACATCGCTCATGCCGGGCAAGGGAAAGTCGCAATAAGAGTTGGGAAAGGTCAGAACATACTGGCGGTCCTCGGGGAGAAGATCCCAGTCATAGCCAGGATAGGCCCCATAGACACAGGCTTGATCCATCTCCCCTGCTAAGCCCTTAATTAGATTGCTAAAGTAAACCCCACTCCCTGTCTTCGAAGGCAATTGGGCTTGGACATGTAGAATACGCATAATTCTCTCCTTTATCTTCGTCATCACTTGTCATTATAGTATATTTCCCTGGACTTGAACAGTAAATTGTGAGCGCTCACACAACCCTGGGGAGACAAGTGCCTTGACTAAGGAGGTCCGAAAGCTCAAGCCTAGCGTTGGACCCGCTTAAACAAAGCCTTCAGATCACTAACTTCCCCCACTGTTAGCTCACGGTAATGCCCTTCCTGGAGGGGCTGACGGTCGAGGGAAAGCGGGCCAATCGCTAGCCGCTCCAGCCGGGTCACTTTAACGCCCCGGGCTAGGAACATCTTCTTGATCTGGTGGCGCTTGCCCTCATAGATGGTCAAACAAGCCTGGGAAGCTTGGCGGCCCACTTCTTCTATCAGGAGCTGGGCAGGCTGGCAGACATAACCATCCGACCAGATAATCCCCTCCGCAAAGGCCGCTACGTCCTGGTCATCCAAGGGTCCATTCACCCTTACCCGATAGGTCTTCGCCATCTGGAAGCGCGGGTTCTCCAAGAGATAATGCAGCTGGCCATTATTGGTCAAGAGGATGAGACCTTGGGCATCCCGGTCTAAGCGACCGACAATGGATAAATTAAGGTCTTGGAGTTCGGCTGGCAGGGCGTCAAAGATCGTCGCATAGCGGTCATCGCGGCGGGCACTGACCAGACCAACTGGCTTGTAGAAGAGATAGTTCTGGTGGCCTAAGTGTGAAGGCAGGTCCTGGCCGCCAAGTTGGATCCGGTGCCAGGCGGGATCTACCAAGTAATTGCCATTTCGCACACAGTCACCATCGACGCTAACGAGTCCTTGGGCAATTTTTTGCCGAGCCCGCCGCGAGGAAAGCTGGCAAGTCTGCTGGATAAATTCTTGTAAACGCATGATAAACTCCTAAACTGTCGCAATTTATTTTAATTTAGCGTACACTAAGACCAAGACATGAAGGAGGTCTTTCCATGTATACGATTCGTAAACTAATGATCGAAGCAATTCCCTGCTATGAGTATAGCCCCCAAGGCCAAGAAAATAAAGCCCTGCCCCTGGTGATCTTCTACCATGGCTGGACCAATTCCAAGGAACAAGGCGCCACCCTGGCTGTAGAACTCGTCCAACGCGGATTCCGGGTCCTCTTGCCCGATGCTTATGGGCACGGAGAGCGGGTGGACTTCGACCAACGCTTAGAGCCCGCCGACTTCTTCCAAGTCCTCTTGCGTAACGTCCAGGAATTCCCCCTCATCAAGGACTACTACCAAGACCAAGGCCTCTTGGATGCCGTCAGCCTCAGTGTCTCCGGCCTCTCCATGGGTGGCATCACGACCTGCATGCTGGTCCGAGCCTATCCCGAAATCGACCAGGCCGGTGTACTCATGGGCACCCCCCAACTAGAGAACTACGCCCGGGCCCTCTGCCGGAACTACTTCCCCGAAGCCATCGAGGTCACAGACGAAGAAAAGGCCCAAGTCCAAGCCATCCTTGCACAAATGGCCCAAGTCGACCTGAGCCAAGCAGCGGACTGCATCGGCGCCCGTCCCATCTTCTTCTGGCACGCCGTCAACGATGCCGTCGTCCCCTATAACCTCACCCAAGAATTCTTCGACCACCACCAAGGAGACCACCCCCTCTACATGATCAGCGACAGCAAGGCCGGCCACCGGGTCCCCTACTACGCCTTCTACCTCCTAGCCGCCTACTTCCAAGCCTGCCAAAAAGCTCCTGCCGACCAAATCCAAACAGCCTTCCTCGACGACTTCTACCAACGCTTCGGCGAGGACGCCAGTGACTATTATCCCTATCATATTGAAGGCTAAGGGTGTGAGGGAGCGCGGGTAGAAGTGGACCTCTGGAGCAAAAGACTTGAGAAGGCTGAAAGACTTCGAAAGGATTTTGTGAAGAGGAGCCACTTCTGCGCGACCGAACCCGACTATAAAGGGTGTGAAGGCTAGCGGGAGAAATAGACCTCTGGAGCAAAGAGTCAGAGAAGACTGTAAGTCTTCGGCGACTCTTTGTGAAGAGGAGCTATTTCTGCTAGCCTGAACCCAACTAAGGGTGTGAGTAAGAGCGGTTAGCTTTGGATGCTTGGAGTAAGTCGGAATAAGGGCAAGCATCGCTTGCACGTTTCCGACTTGCGAAAGCACGCCAAAGCTGCTCTTGCGAACCCGACTACAAAGGGTGTGAGCAAGAGCGCTTAGACTTGAATGACTGGAGCCCAAACGAAAAAGAGCGGCTTTAGCCGATCGTTTCGA
>NZ_JASOLI010000013.1:0-35035 GCF_030215145.1 Aerococcus sp. UMB7834
TCATCAACTCGAAGTTGATGCCCTACACAATTGGTTCGTCTTCTTTGTTCAGTTTTCAAAGGTCTATCTCGTCGCCTTATCGAAGCGACTTAATTAGTATATCATCTTATCCGAAAACTTGTCAAGAACTTTTTAAAAAATTTCGGAAGTTTTTTGAAGATGACCGATCGCTTTGCCAACGCTATGTAAGCGCTAACTTAACGACTCATTTAGTATATCGAAGTCTTTTGGACTTGTCAACACATTTTTTGAAAATGTTTTTAACTTTTTTCTCACCGCTCTCTCAAGCGGATCTCAAGTATATCTCATTTCAGTTTAAAGGTCAAGCCTTTTTACTAAAATAATTAAGTTGCCTTTAGACTGTGCGCCGACAAGCAACTTTGATATAATAACAAGAGAAGTGTTATATTGTCAAGTCTATCAGGGAGGATTTTATGAAAAAAGTTTTTACAGTGCGTCCAGAGCAAAGTGCCAAACAGGTTGGCTCAGGGGAATTAGAGGTTCTTGCTAGCCCTGTCCTCTTGGCTTATATGGAAAATGTTGCTTCTGAAATTTGTTTGAGTCATTGCCAAGGCAGCGAAACGACCGTTGGCATTGAGGTTGACTTCAAACACTTAGCCCCCTCTGCTGTCGGCAGTGAAATTACCATTGATGCTGATATCAAAAAAATTAAAAAGAATGTTATCAGTTTAGTCATTCAAGCAAGTGACCAAAATGGGCAGACAGTCGGGGAAGCTAAGCACAAACGAGCCATTGTTAACACAGAAAAATTTATGGCCAAATTAAAATAGCAAACTTATCGATAGAAAAGGCGCTGATCTCTTCAATAGATCAGCGCCTTTTGATTAGCCTTCCTTCATATAATTAAAGTGGTCCGTATCTTGGAGCTTCTGCACCATGAGGACCCCATCGCCTAGGGGGAGCAGCGAGGTTTTTAATTCAGGGCGCCCCAGACAGGCTTCTAAGAGACGGTTCAACTTAGCATTCATTCCTCGATTTCGCCGGGGCACTTCTTTGGGGTCCTTAAAGATCGTTCCTCCTTGGAAAATATCGTCAATCATGAGGACACCACCTAGTTTGAGCCGGTCTAAGCAGTAGGGAAAGAATTCATAGTACTTGGACTTGGCAGAATCCATAAAGATAAAGTCATAGTTTTTGGTTAATTGAGGCAAGATCTCCGCAGCTTCTCCCTGGAGAATTTGGATCTGATCTTCTAGGCCAAGTTTGCCAATATTCTGCTGGGCTTCCTGGATCATCAGATCGTAGCGATCAATCGTATCTACATGACGGTCGGGATAGCCGTAAGTCATAAGAGAAGCGGAGAAAGCAATAGCTGTACCGATCTCTAAGATTTCTTTTGCCTGGGTCACGCTAAGGAAGAAGTCAAGAAAGACGGCTGTTTCATGGGGGATGATAGGGACCCGGCGTTCATGGGCATCCTCTTCAATGGCCTTGAGCGGAGCCGGAAATTCCGTTTGCCCCTGGCGCATAAAGTCAAGTACCTCTTCCTTGACGATTGCTCGGTCCATCATTTCATTTAACTTGTGCATTCCAATCTTCCTTCCTCAAAAAAAGAGAGTGGGCAAGGCCTGGGCACTCAACCTGCCCGCTTGTCCACCTTCTTTATTAGTCATCTTCTTTGTTTTCATCGTCTTGGCTAGCGTCTTCTGCTAGGCGGGTCACTCGGATGCCACGGATCCGCCCCTCCTCAACAAGTGTAGTTAACAGTTCATAGTTTTCAATTTGTAAATGTTCAGCTGCCCCGTCTTCAGGAAAGTGGCCTAGTTGTTCGATCATATAGCCGGCTATGGTATCCGATTCATCCGATTGAATATCCGTTTGGAAAATCTGATTGAACTTGTAGATAGGTAACATGCCGTCGATCGCATAGTTTGACTCATCCAACTGGCGGTATTCACTATTGGCTTCATCATATTCGTCTTCAATTTCACCAACGATTTCTTCCAACAGGTCTTCTAAAGTAACAATCCCTACCACCCCACCGTACTCATCCTTTAAGATCGCCATATGTTGGTGGTCCTTCTTAAATTGCAGCATGAGGTCATCGATAAAAATCGTTTCTGGAGCAAAATAGGCCGGTTTGATCACATCTTTAATGCGGACTTGGTCGAAGCCCTTCTTGTGGGCCTGGCGCAAGATATCTTTTACATGGACAACACCTAGGATATCATCCTTATCATCTGCAAAAACAGGAACGCGTGAATATTGAGAACTCAGTGTCTCTTGAACATTAAAAGAATCGGGGTCATCAATATCTAACATAAAAGTATCTGTCCGCGGTACCATCACTTCACGAGCCAGCTTGCTATCTAAGGAGAGAACCCCTTGCATCATGCGGAATTCCGTCATATCGATAGCTCCGTCTGTCTGACTGTTCTCAATCAAAGCGCGCATCTCTTCGCGGGTCAAGTGCTCATCCTTCTTAGTGAAGTCAATAGGCACAAGCCGTTTCAATAAATTCGTCGAGGCCGTAAGTAACCAGACAAAAGGTGTAAAGAGGCGCTTCAAGAAAACAATTGCTCCCGAAGCCATCATGCTATATTTCTCGGGGAATTGGATGGCAACTTGTTTAGGAAAAAGTTCACCAAAAACCAAGGAAATATAAGAAAGGACCAGGGTCACCAAGGCTGAAGCTAGAATATCTGCACCTGGCAATTGGCCCAGATAAGGGCGGATATAGCCCACAAAAGTTGTGGCTGCCTGAGCAGAAGAGAAGAAGCCTGCAAAAGTTATTCCCACCTGGATGGTTGATAGAAAGGCATCCGAATCATCAAGCAAGGCTTGAACTCTCTTAGCGGCCTTATTTCCTTGATCAGCTAAACGACCAATCTTTTGGTGGTTGACTGATACAAAAGCCATTTCAGCACCTGCTAAAAAAGCGTTGATCAGCGTCAAAACTAAGATAATTAACAGTTGACTAACAATTGCCGTCTCGGCACCGGGACCTTCCATTTATGACATTACTCCTTTGTTCCATATCTTTAATTTCATTAATGAGAAAATACTCACTATTACTTTCAAGTATAGCTTTTGCCTCCATAAATTGCAAGCACCAGGGCTAAGTTAGGCAGAGCTAAAAAAGAGGAAGCTAATAAGCTCCCTCTCTTTATGCATCGATTTATTGCGCAGGATCTATGCTTTTGTTTTAGCTGGGTTGATACGGTTTTCGTAAACCTCTTTAACATTATAGTAAGTGTCTTCTTTACCACAGAATGAATCCACTGGGTCAACACCCTTGAAGGCTTCTGGCCCTTCTTGTAATTTGTCCATCAAGATTTCTAAGTTGAATGGCTTATCATCGTAAGCATTGATGTAAGTTTGTACTTGAGGCACATCAACAAGGTGGAATGGGTGGTTAACAGATACCATAATGGTTGGAATTTCATTCACATAGAATGGGCTATCTGGTGTCCCCTTAGAAGCTGGCCACGCTACACGTTGAACAGTACCAGCCGCAATCTTAGCTAAGTTAATTACTAAGTCATACTTGTCAGTAAGCTTAGCGATTGGTTGTTTTTGAGCGTAAACGTTAGCAACAGCAGCTGAACGTTCTTCCTTAGGTAACTTCATAATTTTATCTTCAGTTGATTCCCAAACTTCAACATTGAAGCCACGTTTTTCCATGATTTCCTTCATGATATCAGCTGGGGATTCTTTTGAAGCGATCAATTGACCGAAGCCGCCCTTAACACCTTCATTCATTACAAGGAGAACATTCTTGTAACGTTCAGGTGTTACAGGGAAGATATCTTCTTGGTTGTTCTTCACTAAGGTAATGGCTTTATCAGCTACTTCGCGAGCCATTGCTTGGTTTTCTTCAGTGTTGATATGAGCCAAGGCTTCTTCCTTAGGTGCTAATAAGCTCTTAGGATCTTTTTCGTGAAGACCAATTGAAGCTTTCAAGCCAAGGGTACGACGAAGGGCATCTTCTAAACGTTCATCAGTAATTGTTCCGTTTTCATAACCTTCCTTCATCCATTGGAAGTCTTCGTCTGGATCATTAAAGAATAAGAAGAGGTCACAACCAGAAGCAATGGCTGTTGGTAAGATGTCGCGACGTGATAAAGCACCAGTCATCGCTACCATGTGGGAAGCATCTGTGATAACTGCCCCGTTGAAGCCCATCTTGTCTTTGAGTAAGCCAAGGAGGATTTCACGAGAAAGGGTAGCTGGTAACATCGCTTCTGATTCTGAGATGTCAGGGTTAATGGTTTTAGCATAAGATGGTAAGCCAATGTGTCCTGCCATGATAGCGGGTAGACCTGCATCAAAGAGTGAAGAATAAATCTTACCATATGAATTATCCCATTCTTCAGTTGAACAATGGTTGGTTGCGAATGATAAGTGGTGGTCACGTTCGTCATTCCCGTCCCCAGGGAAGTGTTTAGCAGTTGCGATGATGCCTTTTTCAGAGATTCCCTTGAGATAGTTTAGAGAGAAATCAATGACTTTTTGAACATCACTTGACCAGGTACGAACAGAGATAATGGGGTTACGCCAGTTGCTTTGTAAGTCAACGATTGGTGCAAAAGACATGTTACAGCCGATAGCTGCAGCTTCGTCCCCTGCAATCCGTCCCATTTCATAACCATATTTAGGATCGTTAGTAGCGGCTAACTTCACTTCATGTCCAACATAGGTCCCGTCAGTACAAGCACCATCCCCACCTGCTTCTGTATTCGCTGCGATTAAAACAGGAATCTTAGAGTTTTCTTGGAGAATCTTGTTTTGATTGTAGACGGTATCCGCATCAGATTTATTGTAGCGAACCCCTGCGATATGATAAGTATCAAGGACGCTCTTTAAGTAATCTTCTTCTGCGCTAGCCCCCATATTAAAGAATAATTGGCCAATTTTTTCATCAATTGACATGTTTTTGATGGTGTCTTCAACCCATTGAACACCTTTTTCATCTAAATTATAGGGTGCTTTTGTTAAATCGACTTTCTGCATTTTTACTTCTGCCATCGATTGCATCTCTCCTTTCATTAAGTCCACATGATATTATAAAGGCTTATGACCTTTATTTTATTATAGCAAAGTTCTTAGAAAATGTAAGGGGTTAACACTTGAATCAGGGGTCTAAGTCTTAAAAAGCCTTTTTAAAGTCTGTTTTGTGGTACATTTTTGGTTTTTCAATAAGAAAAAGGGGCTTTTAGATTAAATTTTTCTATTCTTAGCTCCAATAAAACTTAAATCCTTCTCATTATCTGAGGGGGTGTGTTATACTTGTATACGGTCAACAGAAAGGATGGTATCCTAGCAATGAATATCTCATCTTTTACCATTCAAAAGAAAGATGTGGTTTATGTTACGGCATCTACAACGATGCGTGATGCCTTGATTATTTTAGAAGATCACCAATTCCGCTGCATTCCCATCCTAGATGACAATGAGAAGATTTTTAGAGGTAATATCTACCGCTCACATCTCTATCAAAGGCTAGCGGAGGGCCAATCACTCGACGAACCGGTCACCCTCCTGCTCAAGAACGCCACCAAATATGTGAGTGTGGACAGTTCCTTCTACCGTGTGCTCTTTAATATCCGTGACTTGCCTTATATCGCAGTTCTCGACCAGGACAACCGCTTTTTCGGCTTGCTCACCCACCATCAATTCGAGCGCATGCTCAGTCATTCTTGGAAGTTAAATGACAGCAGCTATATCTTAACCGTTACGGTTCCTCAAGAATCAAGGGGGACCATGTCCAAGGTGACGAAGATTATTAGCCGGGTCTGCTCGATCAATAGCATGATTACTTTGACCGATCTCGAAGACCCCAGCCTCTGCCACCTGACATTCTTCCTTTCCGATACTTGTTCTTATCCTGAACTTCAAAAAATTGTTGCCCGGCTCAAACGTCGCGGCTTAAGAAATATTGGCCTTGAAGAACCAGATAAACTTTTCGAGTATAAAATGGGAAGCCTATAAGAGGTCTGGCGCCTGCGACAACAGTCGATACTGGCCGCCAGCCAATCCATCAAAAATCCCGCCAGCTTGCTAGCTAGCGGGATTTTTGATTTGCATTTTATTTTTTAGCGTAGTTAAAGGCATCATAGTAAGCTTTGAGGTCATCGCCTTCAAGGACAATCTGCTTAGGATCAACATCCTTGCCATAAACGGGCAGGCAGGTCTTGTCATAAGCCTTGGTGAAGAAGTGGTCTTGACCTAAACGGACAATCAAGTCATCCAAGTAATCTTTTAATTCCTGATTTCCTTTTTGAACAGCTGGGGCAATGGTATCTTCTTGCCCAAGGGATTCAATGCCTACTTTGAAGCCTGGATTTTCATTGGCCCAGGCCAGGACTTCTGTGTTATCCGTGGAGAAGGCGTCACCCCGGCCATCTCTTAGGGCATCATAAGCTTCTTGGTAGGCATCATACTTGTCGATATTTTTGATGTCAGGAGCTTCTTTTTGGAAGTAGTTCTCTGCTGTTGTGCCCTTCACCAGAATTAACTTTTTATCCTTGAGCTGGTTGATATCGGTGACTAGGCCCTTCTCTGGTGAAACGACCCCGATAGCTACCTTCATGTAAGGGAGGGCGAAGTCCACTTGCTCGCGGCGCTCGTCGGTCACTGTGAAGTTGGCCAGGGTGATATCAACTTTCCCGGACTTCAAGAATTCAGCCCGGCTAGCTGCATCCATGGGGACAAACTCTACCTTGTCGGCACTCCCTAAGAGGTCTTCCCCAATTTTCTTAGCGAGTTCGATATCATAACCCTGGGGCTGGCCTTTATCATCAACATAGCCAAAGGGCATCTTATCCGCAAAGACACCGATGCGGATTTTGCCTGAGTCCTTAATCTCCGCTAGACTGCGGGCCGCTGCCTGCTTGCCGGCCGTCGCTGCAGGATCTTTGTCTGTTTGCTGGCCAGATTGACAAGCGGTAAGGAATAAAGCTACTAGTGCTAAGAGCGCGAATATTTTTTTCTTCATTTTCTTTTCTCCTTTTATCGGTCAAATGTTAAACGGTCTAAAAATTGCTGGGCACGCCGGGTCGTGGGCGCCTGGAAGAAGGCTTGGGGGTCGTGACTGCTCTCGACAATCTCTCCCCCATCGAAGAAGAGCAATTGGTCAGCCACTGCTTGGGCAAAGGCCATTTCATGGGTCACAATCACCATCGTCAGGCCCTCTTTGGCGAGCTCTAAAACGACATCTAAGACCTCTCGGACCAACTCAGGGTCCAGGGCAGCAGTGATTTCATCCAACAAAAGCGCTTTTGGATGCATCATCAAAGCCCGGACAATCGCTACCCGCTGCTTCTGTCCGCCAGAAAGCTGGCGGGGATAGGCTGTTGCCTTGTCCTCCAGCCCAACCTTGGCTAAGAGCTCACGGGCCTCCGCTTCAGCCTCTAGCCGGTCACGCTGCTGGACCTTGCAGGGAGCCAGGGTCAGATTATCAATAACGGATAGATGGGGGAAGAGGTCATAGGATTGAAAGACCATCCCCACCTGTTCTCTCAGCGCTCGGATCTCACTTTCCGACTGGCCCATGGGCTGGCCATTAAAGCGGATCTCACCGGCATCGATCACTTCGAGGGCATTGAGACAGCGCAGGAAGGTCGATTTGCCACAGCCTGAAGGCCCAATGATGACCGTCACCTCTCCCCGCTCAACAGCTAAGGAGATGCCCTTGAGCACCTCAGTCTGTCCATCATAGGATTTGTATAAATTATCAACTTCAATCAATAAGTCTGCCATTAGCGGCCTCCTTCTTGCATCTTATTTTCTAAATATTGACTGATCTTTGAGAAAGGATAGCAGGCCGCAAAATATAAGAAGAAAATTGCCCCATAAATCCAGATGGCCCCATCCGGATAATCGAAGCGGTTCATATCAATAATCTGCTTACCCACTGCGATCACTTCAACCACCCCAACGAGAACCACAATAGCTGTCGTCTTAATCATCCGGGTCATCAGACTCGTGATGGAAGGAAGGAGGCGGCGGATGATCTGCGGCATAATAATATAGCGGTAGATTTGGCTACGACTCAAAGCCAGGGCCAAGCCGCTCTCCGTCTGTTGCCTGGGCAGGGCCTCGATCGCTGACCGCACCAGTTCTGCCAATTCCGCAGTTCCCCAGAAAGTAAAGGCGAGGATTGCCGCTCCCTCAGCAGAGAAATTCAAATTCAAATGCTTAGCTGCTCCGAAATAGACCAAGAAAACTAAGACCAATTGCGGCATCACGCGGAAAAATTCGACATAAACCCGCAAGATGGCTTTGATGACCCGGTAGCGGCTCGTCATCAGGACGCCTAAGAAGAGCCCCAGGACTAAGGAGCAGCCCATGGAAACCAGGGCCAATTTGACCGTCACCCAAAGTCCTTCTAGTAAACGTAGGAAATTATTCCCTTCAAAGAGAATTTCTAGACCTGAATTAGCCATGCTGGAGCCTCCTTTCTAGGGCATGTCCCAGAAGCGAGAGCGGCAAGAGCAAGGCGGTGTAGGCCAGAACTAGAAGCAGAAGGGCCTCGTCTGTCTTGTAATAGAGGCCAATATGCTCCTTGGCCACATACATAAGATCCGCCAGAGCCACAATACTGAACATGGAGGTTTCCTTAATCAGAAAGACCACATTCGTCATAAGGGCCGGTACCGAAGTCGCCAAGGCTTGGGGCAAAACGACATAGCGGAAGGTTTGCTGGCGAGTCAAGGCCAGGCTGTAGGCTCCTTCCAACTGACTCTCAGGAACCGCCTCGAGGCCTGAGCGAAAAGCTTCAGCCATGTAAGAAGATCCCAAGAAAGTTAAGCCGACAATTGCACAGACAGAAGATGGCCAGACCACACCGAGTTTGGGTAAGGCATAATACAAAAAGAACAGCTGGATGACCAAGGGGGTATTCCGGGACAGTTCGATATAAATTTGGACGAGGTAAGTTAGGACAGGCAGGCGCCAATAGCGGACCAAAGCACAAGCTAGGCCACAAATCAGCGACAGGACAACACCCAGTCCACCCAGGGCAAAAGTAAGCCCTGCTGCTTTGAGGTATTCCGGTAAGACCGCCCCTATGAATTCCCAATCCATTCCCTCACTCCTTTCAATCACTTATTTTTTACAAGCTAAATCATAGCCGGTCCCCCCAGCTCCTGTCAATTCCAAGTCAAAGACGGTCTGGCCTATTAGGCAAAGCAAAAATAGCCTAAAAGCTTACTATTCTTGCATTTTTTAGCTAGCTGATAGGAAGAGCCGATAACCAACGATATGGAAAAGATAAAACTTAAGCCAAAAATATAAACAAATAAGAACAAAATAAATACAAAAAAACTATCTCAGAACTACTTAAATTGACGAGTTCTGAGATAGTTTTACTCTAGAGAGATCTGTGCCCCTTTAGTTAAAGTAAGGCTTCCTTAGTCTGCGGATCGAAATAAGATAAGGCCCTCGGATCTTTAATCTGTAAGGAATAGGCTTGGCCAACTTCCAATGGGGCTTGGCTGTCTGTCTTCACACAAAGCCGACCCTCTTCCCCTTCCAGATAGAGATAGCGCTCGCTACCTAGGTTCTCGACCAAAGTCAAGCGATGACTTGCTCCCGCCACGACTTCAAGATTCTCAGGCCGGGCGCCCAAAAGACAAGTCTCCTGGCTTAATTGGCCAGGTGTCGTATAGGCCTGCCCCCATAAATTTAAGACCTGGTCATCCAAGACAGTCGGAAATATATTCATCTGTGGCGAGCCTAGGAATTCGGCGACAAAGCAATTGGCAGGAGCTTGGTAGAGCTCGTCCGGACGGCCCAACTGTTGGATGCGACCATCACGCATAACGACAATGCGGTCCCCCATGGTCATGGCTTCCGTCTGGTCGTGGGTCACATAAAGCATGGTCGCTCCCAGTTCCTGTTGGATGCGCGAAATCTCATAGCGCATCTGCACCCTCAGCTTAGCATCCAAGTTGGATAAGGGCTCATCCAGCAAGAAGACATTAGGTTCTCTCACAATCGCGCGTCCCAAGGCTACCCGCTGCCTTTGCCCACCCGACAACTGGCTGGGCTTGCGGTCCAGCAAGTCGGCCAAGTCCAATTTTTGGGCCACTTCTTCAACCCGGCGGTCAATTACTGCAGGCTTTTCCTTTCTTAATTTCAAAGAAAAGCCAAGGTTCTGACGCACATTGAGATGGGGGTAGAGAGCATAATTCTGGAAGACCATGGCCACATTCCGGTCTTTAGGGTCGATGTCGTTGACAACCTGCCCATCGATCAAGATCTCCCCTTCAGACAAGCTTTCTAACCCAGCTAAAAGCCGCATCAAAGTCGACTTGCCACAACCCGATGGCCCCACCAAAACGAGGAGTTCACCGTCATTAATCTTAAGGTTAAAGTCTCGGACGGCGGCTTGCCCTTCAACATAGCGTTTAGTGACTCCTTTAAATTCAATACTTGCCATTTCTTTCCTCCTTAATCATGGGGCGGTAAGCGAGACCTGCCCCTAAAATATCTGCTCCTGACCGAGCTAGCCCCTGCAAACGCGAGCCTTGGTAGACAGTGGGTGCTTGGTCTAAAATGCGAGCCCTTGCCATATCCGGCCAATCCGTACTTGCCAGCAGGTGAAAGAAGGAAGCAAACTGGCGAATACGGCTTCCTTCACCGAGCACTTGCCATAAGCCTGGGTACAAGAGCCAGGAAAAACAACTAAAAGCTTGATAGGCTTCACCAGGGAAATGCTGGCTAAAAAAAGCTTCTGCCTGGTCAAAGGAGGCCTGGCAATTGGCCAAGCTGAGCTCACTCCCCTCCATGATATGAACCGCTAATAAGGGGGTTCCCTCTGGCCAAAAAGCCAAGTCCTCTTCTGGCAGGTGGTAGTAGTCTGGGGCATTCATCCAGTGAGTCCGCTCAAATTGCAAAGTCCCTAACTTGAAGATCTTTAAATCAAAAATGCGCAGCAACCACTGGCCATCATCTGCAGTCAACCCTAAAGTCCCATGGGCTTCATAATAGAGGCACTCACGCAAGTACAAATCGTCCAAACTAGCTTGTAAAACACCCAAGGGAAGCCCCTGGGACTTGTAGCGTTCAGCAGCTTGGGGAAGTAAGAGAAAGAGACTGGCTAAGCGCTGGCTCGGCTCTAAGCGCTGGATCATAGCTAGCCGCTGGTCACCAACTTCGGGCCAAGTATCTGCTAAAACATCCTGAGCCCTCTGCCAATCTTTTGCCCCTAGCTGACTCACTAGGTCCTTCCAAAGGCTAAAATGCGGCTGGCCTGCATCCAATAAGGCAAGAATTTCTTCATCACTAGGCATCATTTCACTCATCCTTTCACTGCTCCTGCCATTAAACCCGAAATTAAATGCCGTCTAAATACCAAAGCCAGGAGGGCAGGTGGCACAATCGCAAAGACACCTGCTGTTGCAACGAGACCATAATGAATGGAATCACGGGTCATAAACTCCGACATCACCAGCGTCATCAGCTTGGTCTCCTGGGAACTGGTTAAAATCATAGGAATTTGATACTGGCTCCAAGACATCAGGACCAGCATCAGAAAAGCTGTAATTAAAATAGGTTTAGCATTGGGCAATATCACCTTAGTAAAGGCCTGCCATTCCGTACAACCATCCGTTCGAGCTGCTTCCCAGAGTTCTTTAGGGATAGCCCTAAAATAAGACTGGACCATCCAAGTCGTCACCGGCAAGAAGGCGGAAACATAGACAATGGCTACCCAAAAGCTCTGGTCCAACCAGCCCCTCTCCGCAAACATGGCATAGAGGGGGATAATCGTGGTAAAGACCGGAATCACAATGGTGAAGAGCAAGAAATACAGGACAAACTTCCGCCCTCTAAAGTCCTGGCGCACAAAAACATAGGCAGAAGCTACCGCTATCGGCAAGGCCAGAATAACAGTCACCAAGGCCATCTTCAAAGAATTCCCCAAGCCCCGCATCACAGTTTCATGGGCTGAGCTATGGGGATCGAGAACTAGCTGGTAATTGCTGAAGTCAATCTGACTCGGCAACAAGTGGGGCGTCGCTGCTAGCACTTCCTTTTCCGGTGTCAGGGTCAAAATCACTGTCCAGAGCAGGGGGCCCAGGCTAAAGATCAAAAATATTCCTACCATGAGCCAATAGAGCATACGGCTCGACCGACGTTCTTTCATTCCTACTACCTCCTATATCTTTTCTGCCATTTTATGAATATAAACAAAGGCTAAGATGCCCGATAGAATCGTAATCACATAAGTAATCGCAGAGCCAAAACCAAAGTTCAAGAATGAAAAGGTGTTCATGTAATTATAAACTAAGAGGGTTTGGGTCTCGTAGCGATAACCAGCTAGGGCTACAATTTCATCAAAGACGTTTAAGGCCGCCATGGTCATTTGGATCAAGGCCAGACCAATGGAGGGCCAAATAAGAGGCAGGGTGACCATGCGGAAATCCTGCCAGGCTGTGGACCCGTCCACTCGGGCTGCCTCATAGAGCTCGCGGGGGATAGTCTGCAAGTTAGCCAAGATAAGCAAGGCACAGAAAGGGATCACCCGCCAAGCCACAACCAAGGCAGCAATCATCATGAGCATCCAGCGATTGGCCGTCCA
The DNA here is from genome assembly GCF_030215145.1 of Aerococcus sp. UMB7834. NCBI lineage: Bacteria > Bacillati > Bacillota > Bacilli > Lactobacillales > Aerococcaceae > Aerococcus > Aerococcus sp. UMB7834. Next base: position 12,548 of record NZ_JASOLI010000013.1, read on the forward strand.
AGCAATGGGTTGGTCAATCAGTTGCAAGTTTATCAATAGCTTGTTTAAAAAACCGTAGCCTGGATAAAAGATAAAATTCCATATAATCCCATTAACAATTGGGGGTAGAGCCCAAGGGATAATCGCAATCGCCGTCAATACTGGCGTTATCACATGTCGGCGGTTGAGCATCAGGGCAATGGCTAAGCTCATGATCAAACCAATAACCAGGACAAAAATTAAAACCAGCAAGGAATTGATGAGAGCCTGGTAAAAGTCCGAAGACTGTAAAACGGTCAGGTAATTCTCTAAGCCCACAAAACGCACATTACCGGGCTCAGTTAATTTTAAGCGGTAGAAACTATAGACCAAGGTCCGGCAAATGGGGTAGACCACAAAGACCAGCATGATCACGAGCATGGGGCTCAGTAGCAACCAAGGTTTGAAGCGTTTAAACATCATAGATCTCCTTCAAAGCTTAACAAAAAAGAGGCTGGTTCGATTGTCCAGCCTCCGACAAAGCAGATTCATTAGATTCTTTACCAAATCGTATTGGCGAGCATCCGTTTCGCTTTTGAATTTGGCCCTTGAAGAGCTATGGCATCGGTTCGGGCCAAGGTCCCTCACCTAGCGAGCTTCAAACGGCTAGTACGGCCCCAAAAGCAAGTCCTACTAGCCGTAATTCACATCTAGTCGGGTTCGGCCTAGCAGAAATAGCTCCTCTTCACAAAGATCCACCGAAGACTTACAGTCTTCTCTTGCTCTTTGCTCCAGAGGTCTATTTCTCCCGCTAGCCCTCGCACCCTTGGCTTGCTTTTTCATGACTAAGGGCCAACTTCAAAGCTCCACTCCTGCTCAAAACAAGCTGATATAAAAATGATTCTTTAATAAATCGCTAGTTACCAACACTAAAAGTAGAAAATTCCTAATTAGGCATTTGTCTCGACGATGGCGTTTACTTTTTCTGTCATTTGGTCAGCGGCTTCTTCTGGTGTTAACTTCCCGTTAGCCATTTCGCTAATGGTATTGAAGATTTCTGTACTCATTTCTGTATAGTATTTAGGCACGCCGTTAGGGAAAGGTGAGCCGACCATATCAGCAAGCTGCAACATTTCCTCTGATTCACGGATTTGCCCGTCTGATACGACCGCTTGTAAGGCAGACTTGCGAGTAGGCAGGATTTCAACTTCTTTAAAGAGTTCTTTTTGGGTTTCCTCAGAAGTGTACCAGTCGACGAATTTCTTCGCAGCTTCAGGATTTTCGCTATATGGGGAGACACCAACTGCTTCAACAAAGGAAACGGTCCGGTTTGATGGGCCATCCTTACCAGGAAGGGGCACTACCTCTACCTCGCCTTGGACAGCTGAGTCTTTCTCCGAATCCACGCGAATGGCATAGAAGGAAGGTGCAACCGCATAAGAGGCTTCCCCCTTCTTGATGAGGTCATACTTGCCTTCATTGGTCGTCCGATAGGCAGGGTCCACTAATTCTTTTTGGTTGAGCTCATCCATGATCTTCAAGGTTTCCAAGGCATTATCCCGGTTGAGAGTATTGTCCTTATTGAAGACTTCGCCTGTCAGCGCATAATTAATAGTCAAGAAAGAAGTGGTTGTATTCTCGTCTGCAGCCATGGGAAGAGCCACCGGATATTTAACCACTCCTTGGTCCTTAATCTGCTCAGCTGCTTGGACCACATCCTGCCAGGTCTGAGGCGCCTGGTCTAGGCCGGCTTGGTTAAATTGTTTCTGGTTCATGTAAGACATCCGGTACTCGTTGGAATAAGGGATGGCATAGTAGTCGGTCCCTACTTGGAAGGTCTTCAGTGAAGGGATATCTTTGACGGTCGCTTCATCAACTTCCAGGGGAGCCAACCAACCGGCTTCTTTGAATTCTCCTACCCAGGACCAGTCCACTTCGAAGACATCGGCTGCGGCCTTCTTCCCTACAGCAGCAGTTGAAATCTTATCGCGGATATCATCCCAAGAAGTTGGCATAACATTAACCTTAATGCCTGTCTCATTTTCAAAGTCTTTGAGCATCTCGTCACTCGGTTGGCCGTATTCTGGAATCATAAAAGAAATTTCTTGTTTTTCGCCGTTTCCAGCTGCTTCTTCGCTCTGGGGATCGGTATTATCCTGGGCACTCGACGATTCTTCCCCGGTCCCCATGCCCGCATTAGAACAGCCAGCCAAGAAGGCCAGGAGTAGAGACGTTGAGGCTAAGTATTTAAAAGGTTTTTTCATGGTTTTTCCTCCATCTAATTATTAGGACTCGTTTTATTTCTTCTCTAACAAGGCGAGGCAGTCCCGCTTGATCGTCTGTAATAAAGCAAAGTCATCTTGGTAATGTGTATCAATCGTATCCTTATCTGAATCATAGGTCATTTGACGAATATCCCCCGTCAAGCGCTGGACTTGGGCTTGTACCTGGTCTTCTCCGACCTCAGCCTCAATGGCCTTAAAGAAGCGATAATCTTGCAAGCCAAAAACCAGCTGTTTCCAACGCAAACTAAATTCAGGCTTGCCGTTAGCGCCAGGATAAACAAAGAACATATCACCGGCTGCCCACTTGTAGGTCTTATAGCGGATATCGCGGTTGGGATCAGCAGTCCACAAGCAATAATTCCAACGCAAGAAACCCTTCACCCCGAAGGCATAGGTCAGATAGCCGACCAAACGTGATTCCATTAAGGGACTGCGGACAAAGACATTCAAATTTTGAGGGAAGCAGCAGGAATACCAAGTCATCTCTGCCCGCTTCTGCCAAATTTGCGAATCTGGATCATCTATCTTATCAATCAGAATTGAAGAGATGGCTGAGTTACTTTCAAAGTTTCCTTGGTAAACCTCTAAGAAATCGCTATGTAGGCAGGCATGCTTGAAGCTGATGGCTTCCTTACTGGCTGAAGAGAGAAAGTCTTCAAATTTCGTAAAGCGGTCGGGATCATTAGGTTCGTCTGAAACCACCTTCACCCGGTCCCAGAGACCACGGTCTTGCATGTGGTCAAAGACGAGTCCCAGATAGGTTTTTAATTCGGCCTTGGTGCGCAGGTAGCTCACTGTCCCCTGGTCTTCGTCATAGACCTGGACACGGATGGGGTCCTCATAATCGACAAGGGGATTGCCGAAAGCATAGGCATCCCAATTCCCTAGGAGGCCAAAGAGGTTGATTTCTTCTGCCATCCCATAGCTCAAGCAGAGGTCCAGATAGCGGTCGAGCGCGGTGAAGTCAGCCACTAATTCCCCCTCACGGCGACTGAGGCCAACAATCTTATATTCAAAGAGGCTGCTAGGATTATCGCTCACCTGGTAGCAAGCCTGGCCAGCCCAGGCATAGTCAGAAATCACCAAGTCACAAACTTTCTGGCCCGCTTCCGCAAGTGGTTGGATATAGTTTTCAATCAGTTTAAAGTGGTCATCGGACCAGAGCGGCACTTCATAATAGCGAGCAAGGGCCGTCAAATGTTGCCAGAGATCAAGGAAGAAGGGCTGGTCTTCGGGATAGGCATAGTCAGCCACTTCAACGATGAGAGAGGTCTGACTCACCAAGTCTTCATCTTCGAAGCCCTTCCGATAATAAAGCTTGGCTTGAACTTCATGCTTGCCGGGACGTGTCCCCTTCAAGTCCACCCAGAGGCAGTGGGTCCCCCGGTCTAAGAAGGCCGCTTCCCGGTGGAGGATACGGTCCTTCTTGTATTGCTGGTCATCATCAAGGACTGCCCCTTCAAAACTCAGCCGCCCTTCCAAGCCTTCCGGTAAAACCAAGGCTAGGCGGTAAGAGCCAGTTAAACCATTCCAAGGCAGGCTGGTATCCCTATTCAAATTGACCCAGGATTTCTGGTCCAGGTCGAGGGCTAACTGCGCCCCACCCTGCTCATCCTGGAGAAAAAAAAGATCCTCGAGCCTCTCTTCATCTGCCATCGATTGGTTGCCAAACTGGCGAATCGTCGGTTGCAAAAATTTTAAAGTCATAAAGACCTCCATTCTTCATCCATCAAGTAAGGAATAACTTCATCAATCTGATCCAAGCACAGGCAGGCCTGGTCTCTCATCTGGGGACTGGCCGGCAATAAATCGGGAATAAGAACCGTATCGAGGCCAGCTGCTCGGGCTGACAGGAAGCCTGATTCAGAATCTTCAAAAACCAAAGCGGCTTCCCTAGCTATCCCTGCCCGCTTCAGAGCTTCTTCATAGACATCCGGATAGGGCTTAGAGCGCTCAATGTCTTCCCCGCATACATAGGCTTCAAAATAGGGCTGGATACCTGTCGTTTCCGTCATCGTCAGCACATTATAGCGGGTCGAAGCGGAGGTGATATAAGAGACATAGCCCTGATCTTTGGCGAAGGCTAGCAATTTTTCAACGCCAGGTTTTAGCTGCAAGCGTCCTGCCGCAACGCCCTCTCTGAAAGTTGCCAGAGCCTGGTCAAAAATTTCCTGCCCCTGGCTCGGGCCAGCTAAGTCTTGCAGGCGGCTCAGGGTATAGCGCCAGCCCCGGCCCGCATAAGCCGCATGGTCTTCCTTAGAATAAGGATAACCATGGGCTAGGAGAGCGGCCTGCCGAGTTTCAAAATATAGGGCCTCCGTATCAATCAAGAGCCCATCCATATCAAAAAATAAGTGTGTCTTTTGCGTCAATAGCTTCTTTCCTTCCCTAGTCAATTAAAGCCGCCGCCCCCAAGAGGCCATTGTTTTCACCCAGCGAGCTGGCAGATATATGGTCTAGCACATGGGCTTGGTCGGGGAAGAGCATAGGCTCTAAGGCTTCCTTACAAGCCTGCAAGTAGCCAGCCTGCTCTAAAATCACCGAACCACCAAGAACAATTTCCGCTGGATCGAGCACACAGATAATCTGATAGAGGGACCAGGCCAAGACTTCTGCCCCCTCCTGGATGACCTCCTGGGCTTGCCGGTCGCCGGCTTGGGCCAGGTTAAAGATGTCAACCGTGGCTAAGTCGGGACGATCTAGGAGCTGCCGTCCCCGGTCTTGGATGCCTGTTCCTGACGCCAGGTGCTGAACTAAACACTCCGGATTCCGGTAAGAGACGGGGACTAGCGCCGTTTCCCCTGCAAAGCCGGAGCCGCGGATCATCTGACCATGAACAAAGCTCTGTGAGGAAATCCCGGTGGACACGGTCACATAGCTAAAGGTCTCTTCTGGGTCGCGCTGGGCCAGCTGGTATTCTGCTAGAGCCGCGACTGCCACATCATTATCGATACGAATGGGCAGGTCGAAAGATTCCTCTAAACGGTCCACAATCGGAAAATTTGCCCAAGGAATCATCATTTGATAGACCGCAATCCCACGGTCTCGGTCCACCTTACCGGGAATACCTAAACCAATCCCCCGTACGCTGGCCTTCCCTGCTTCCTGGAGAGCTCTTTGGATTAATTCCTTCACGAGGTCAAACAAGTCTTCCCTCCCGAGTCCAGAAATTTTGCGATAATACTTCTTAACAATTTCTAGTTGGTCATTAACAAGCGCAACAGAAAGCTTGCTGCCGCCAATATCGACACCAATGCGATAAGCTCCTGCCTGCGTCATAGCTAACCCCCTCCTTCTCCTACTTACTAATCACTTGACCAAAACGACGGGCGGCATCCATATAGGCATGGATATTCTCCAAGGGGCTCTCTGCCGGCACATCACAGCCGGGGGCAAGCACAAAGCGCATGGGATCTGTCCCCATGCAGGCATAGGTTGCTTCCACCGCCCGGCTGATACTTTGGGGATTTCCCTGCCAGAACAAGTCAACGGGAGCGATATTCCCTTGAACTTGCAAGTGGTCAGCCAAAATTTCCTTAGCCTTGGTTAAATCAACCACCTGGTCCACGCTGAAAGCATCGACCCCTGTCTCTACTACATCCGCTAAAATTTTTTCCGTTTGCCCACAAATATGTAAGGCCACAAAAGATTCTTTTTGGTGGATGTAGTTCACGAGTTCTTGAGTGTAGACTTGAGCAAATTGACGGTAGACCCGCGGACTAATCAAGCTACCCGAAGCCACAGGGTCAGAAAGAGAAATATAAGTCCCTTCGAGCTGACTAAACTGGTCCACTACATCCTTTAAAATCACCAAGACCCGGCTGAGCAGGTCGTTGAGTTCATCTTTTTGCTTGCGGGTCGCCCGCAGCAATTTCTCTGGAGCAATAAGCCCAGCAGCTGCTGTAAAGGGGGCCGGCATATGGATCCGGCAGTAGACCTGGCCATCCGTTTCTTCCTGGATAATTTTCACCGCTTGGAACACTTTTTGCTGGCCAAGATCGTTGTCAAAATGAACCGCATCATAGGGTAAGCAGTCGAGATCAGCCAAATCATCCAGAGCGTAGCGGCTAACTGAAGCCGGGGCATCCTCAGCCACTTTCACTTTCGTCCCCAAAAGCTTGGTGAAATTCTTAGTAGAGTAAATCAAAGAAACCGCATCGTGACCAAATGTTTGGTAAGAAGCCACGAGCTTCTTAGCCAAAGCCTCAGCAGAAGATTCAGATTCTTGGTAGGTCATGCCTACTAATTTTGCAGCGATTAGGTTGTCATAAAGAATAACTGGGGCCCGGTCAACACTCTGGCCATTCTTAAGCGCCTGATATCTTTCAACTGCTGTCATTTGGTCCATTATGAAACCGCCTACCTTTTTGCTATGATACCTTATCTTAGCATATTTTCATAAAGCTTAACATCAAAAAACTTCCGCTTTACTCAAGTTATTAAAGACTTGGCGAATAGATGCGCAAAGGGAGACTCGTGCCCTGAATCAATCTTTCTCTATAAGAAACTGCTGCTGCCGACCCTGATGGCCAGAGCTGATCAAAATCAGACATAAATAAATCTAAATCGTAGGCCACCCTTAGCAATTCCACATATACGTGATTCATTTTTTTGGAATAAATAGCATCTGGATGGGCAACTTGCCCCAAACGGATAATTAGACCCGCCGGATCCCCAGCTAAAGTCCCCATACCTGCAGATCCATTATTGATAACTAAAGTTGCCTTGCCTTCATAAATAACTTGGGAACAAGTGTGGGTACAGGCAATGACATCGATTTGATAGCTCTCCATAAAAGCTTCAAGTTCCTGTTGCCGACCTGGCTCTTGTAGAGACTCTGCTGAACACCCCCAACCGGCTAAAAACTTTTCATCCCCATGCAAGACAAGGAGACGTAAGCCATAAACTGTAAAGACTTGGGATTTACCGAGATCTTGAAGAGAATCTACTGGTATTTGAGCCTTTCTCACCATTTCCTTAAGCCTTTTATGAATGGCATTTGACCGACTCACCGCTGCATCTGAAGTTGACGACGGATAAGCACATCCACAGCCAATTTCTTGGTCGCCAGTTCTCAAGAGTTCAGCTTCTACATTGCCTAGCGACCGATAGTGGCAGTTAAGCCGCTCTTCCAAACCTTGGAAAAGGTCTGGGTCACAATCGAACCAGTGAGTATCCCCATTAAAACATAGAGATACCGGCTCAGGATCCCTGACTTGCATAGCCTCAATCTCATCCAAGGCATAGGGGTTTCCATAGAGGCCGCCAATAATATAAAGTCCTTTATCGTGATCTGGAAAATCTTTTTCATAGAGCTTCTCTTCTATGGCGTAATCGCTTGGACAAAGTCTTCCTGGTCTCATATTATTCGACTCCTTTACTTTGAAATTTTTCTAAGAGTCCTGGCAACAGATAGCCTAAAGTGCAAAGGATCAAGCCGTAAACATTGGTCCCTAAAAGCAAGGCGCTATCTCCAGCCCCAATAGCAAAGATACTTGGGACAAGCCCAAAAGTATAAAGCAAACCAATTATGATACCTATCCAAAAGCTCAGTTGGAAGCTCCACTTATTTGTTGGCACAAAACCATGAAGGCAAAAAATAGGCGCAAAGCCCATAACCATGGTGCCACTGATGGTTGTTGCACTAAGGATGCTTGTTCCAAAAAACATGGGTAAATTCCCCAAGATTGCAAAAAGCACCATAGTCAGCATCGCAATAAATCGTGTTTTTTTCTTAGTCAAGCGAATACCCAGCAAATGAGGCACGTCAATAGCAGATAATTTCGCAATACTTGAAAGCGCAGAATCAAGAGTCGACCCCGCTGAAGACACCATAATCCCTGCCATAATAACAAGGGCGGCAGTTCCCAGTGACTGGGCAACAGCTACTGGAATATTATCCGTTAAAGCCATCCCCTCCATCTTGGCGTAGATGCCAACAAAAGAGAAAAGCACAATCGATACGAAACCCGCTAGGCCCGCTATGATAAAAGCCTTGAGCATCTTCTTCTCATCTGAGATAAAGCCCCGGTCAGTTAAAACTGGGTCATGGAAAGGATAGCTAAAAATTTGAACAGCAGATACTAAAAGCATGTCTACTCCCCCTAGCAAAGTCCAATTCCCTGACTGAACATAATCAGTCATCGGACGATTAGGCAGCACCAATGCAAAAACAGCCACCATAAAAATAATAAAAATGATACTTTGAATCATATCGGTTACAATCGCACTCCGCAAACCACCACGGACAGAATAAGCTAGGGTAATTACGGAAAATATCACAGAGGCAAGTATAAAGGGAGTAGATCCCGACGCCCCAAAATAACCACCTACTACTGAGGTATTCGACCAAATCTCATTGAATAAGCGTGTAAAAATTGCCAAAGTAAAGAAAATTCCCGCCCAAGGGCCATAATTATGATTGAGAAAAGGAATAATCCCTTTTGCTCCAAATTTTTTACGTAAACGGTAGATAACAAAACCAGCTAAGGGAATACATAGCCAATAAGTTGCGTAGGCAAAGCCTCCCACAATCCCATACTGAGCCCCTAAATTAGCTGCATTAGTTACTGATTTAGCAAAAATCCAACTAATAAAAATGGTTGCTGTTAGTAAGGGGAGCGAAGAATCCTTACCTTCCTTATTCGTTCCTCTAAAATACCCACTGAAATCAACAAACTTTGGCGATAATAAAAACATCAAAATAGCATAACTCGTAAGAAAGGCCCACATCACTTCATTACTCGTCATAAACTTCTCCTTTTTAATTCAATAAAAGCCAGAGCAGACAAACTCTGGCTTGACTAACATTATACTTATACTTCCAAGGGCTTATCTGTCTGCGTGGCCCATTCCATCAAGGAGCCGTCATACATGGCAACCTGGTCTTGACCAAGATAATTCAGAACAGCTCGGAGCCAGCAAGCCGCAATCCCAAAACCGCAATAGGTAATGACGCGCTTATCAGGATCGAGCACAGCAAAGTCTGCAAAGACCTGCCGCAAATCTTTTTCAGTCAAGAGCGCGCCTGTCTCAGGATCAGATAAGGACCCGAAGAAGACATTAACTGCGGATGGAATGTGTCCCACTCGGTCGTCACCGAAGCCAGCAAATTCCCCCTCATATTGGGCCTTAGGAAGACTATCTAAGATCACAACGCTCGGATCTTCGACGGCTGCTTCCACTTCCGTCAGATCAGCAAGCAGGTCTTCTCGACGTTGCAAGCTTAGCTGGCCCTGCTTGCTTTCAGGTATTTCTTCTGTTAGGGCCCGACCTTCACGCTCCCACTTATTCAAGCCCCCCTCAAGGATAGCAATTTGTTGTTCGGGAAAGCCCTCATAAGCCAGCTGCCAGGCCAAGCGTGCCGCCCACATATTCGCTGTAAAATCCGCGCCGACTTGGGCTCCACTGTCATAGATAACAACCTGGCTATCTTCAGCAATCCCCAAGTCTTCCATATTTTTCACGAAAGGCTCATGGGCAGTGACTTGGAAGGGAATCGGGTCATGACTTGCTGCTTCAGCCAGTTGGTCATAGAAGACAGCCCCTGGTAAATGTTTGGCCGCATACTGGTCCTTACCAGAGCGCAAGAAGTCTCCTTCTGGATCATTAAAGAAAACGGTAGCATCCACCAAAACCAAGTTTGGATCGGCTAGCTGACTCGCTAATTCTTCAGTTGATACAATATTTTTCATCAAAAACCTCCTACGCTTCAGCCAAGGCGACTTGGGCTGGACATTCTGTTGTCAATTCGCCTCCACAAGATGAACCAAAACCAGCTGTACAGCCATAACAATAATCGCGGAAGAGGATCTCCCGTCCAAGATCTTCTTTATCAATCACATCGGTAATTGTATCTCCCGTACTAATCGGCAGGTTAGACATTTGATGGAAGTCACAATCATAGAGTTGGCCGTCGTAACCCACTGACAGCTGGGACCGGCACATCAGATTAGGTACCGTCACGGGATTAAAGGCATTGCGAAGGATATCCATATACTCGTCATAATAGTCCATATCATTTAGGAAATCTTCAAAGTAGCCCATAGGCAGGTTGGTAATGGTATATAGATTCGTAAATTCAATGCCATACTGACCTAAGTGGTTGCGATAGTCTACCGCCAAGGCATTTTGCTCTGGGGGTAAAGTGGCCCCTAGCGGATTATGGACGAGGTTTAAAGGTCGGTCTTTATCAATGCCATAGCCATAAGAATTCAGTTCTTGGAGGACCTTGATTAACTTCTTAAAGACCCCGCTACCGCGTACGACATCCACATTGTCTTCAGTGTAACAAGGCATCGAAATAAAAATCGTCACAGGATATTTTTGATAGAACTCACGCATTCTTTTATTCAAAAAAGTCCCATTCGTTCGGACAATCACTTCGTCCACATAGGGAGCCCCTTTCTCTGCCAGATAGGTGAAGCCTGGGTGCATAGTAGGTTCTCCCCCTGTAATATCCAGGGTCGTCACTTCATCATGGGCCTTGAGAAATTCAATGCAGGCATCCATAATCTCGGGCGACATCATTTCATTCTTCGAGTCGCGCATCACGTGACAGTGCCGGCAACGCAGGTTACATACCTTACCAATATTCACTTGCAGAGTAGTAATCGCTGAGGTTTTCCGGTATTCAGGTTCGATCCGGTCAATAAAATCACTTGACATTATTTTCTCCTTTCATTTTTGCTGATCATCGAGGGACAACCAAGTCTGGTAGAGATGATCTTTTAGTGCCTCTTTTTTAGTAATTCTAGGTGTCGTGACCAGCGTCTGCTGGTAAGGCTTAGTCACCACATACTGGGTCGGGTCCTGGCTCGGGCAGTGAAGGCGTCCTCGAGCTAGGCCTTCTACACTCAGCCAATACTTCTCTTGGTCTAAAGAAAAGTATTCTGGATGAACGAGGCAGGCCGCTGCCAGGCTATCCCAGTTATAGAAGCCTTTGATGCCATACTCTAAGTCATTATCGCGAAACCAAGGCGCTGAGTATTTTTGAATCATTTGGACAATAGGGCCTTCCACTCGGTCGAAAGCTGCTTCATATTGCTCCTGGGTAAAGAGCAGGTCCAAGCAATGATTGCCTGTCATGACACGGACATTATGCCCCTTGGTTAAGACTTGATAGGCAGCTTGAGGATCACAGGAGAAATTCAATTCCAACATTTCCTGCTTGGCGAAGTTCAGGGGCGCCGTAGTGCCTCCCATCAAGCTAAAACCAGCAACTTGATCAAAGAAATCTGGATTAAGAAGAGAAGCTCCCATAAGATTCGTCAGAGATCCTGTCGCCAAGACATACAAGTCTCCTGCATATTGGGCAGCCAAATCAGCCAGAAGACGACTAGCTGGATTCAGATAATCGCCACAAGCCTGACCGCCCTTAGCATAGGGCAGATCAAGCTGAAGCGTCTCTAGGAGATGCTGGGTATCCCGGTCCACCAGGTCGATCCCCTTATTCCCGAACGTCGATGTCACAGCGATCAGCTCCACTTCAGGACAGCCTAATAAATAAAGCAGCGCCATCCCGTCATCCACATCACGATTAGCCGTAAAAAAAGTATTGTCAAAATCAATGGCTACTTTCATCGGTTAAACCCTTTCTAGACCTAGCCTTTATCCCAGCAATGATCATTTGGAAGAGGCTTAGAGCAAGTAGAAGCAAATAGTAGAGATAGTAGGTTTCCAATTGGTCGAAGGTCCAGAATAAACTATAGAACGTAAAGGCTAAAGTCAAGACTAGCGCTCCATAGGCTGATCGCCGTTTGTAACGAAGCAGAAGTATAACGGCCACTATAAGACACAAGCTAGGCAGTATCCAGGTCCAAAAATCATGATAAAGTTCAGCTTTCCTTGAACGATAGAGTACTGACCGCATAAAATTCAAATGATTCGCGTAAAAACCACTAACTTGCGTCATTAAAAAGAGCGCGAGAACTTGTAAGCCACGCAAACTTGCGATCACTAGCTGGACAGGCCTTGACTTAATCAAGGATTTCCACATCATTTCCGCGGGGATCTCCTACTTGTACCGGGTACTTGCTTGGATTTTTTTGATGGTTTAAATTCCATTCATACCAACCCCCATCTTGGACCGAAATATCATGCCAGCCTGCTTGTTTAGCAACAAAGAAGGCTGTAGTATTACGCCAGCCTGTTCCACAATAGAATGTTACCGGTTTATCTTGACTAATTCCCCATTCTTCCCAATCAGCAAATACTGCTTGTGGCTCACGAATTGTACCATCTTCATTGGTTAGATAGTTGACGTCAGCTGCTGTTTCGCTGGCTTTGGCCCAGACTGCTCCTTTGATCTCGCCTGCCTTGTCAATGTAGTCATAACCTGATGTTTCACCAATAAACTCAGGCCAAGAGCGAACGGAAGCTATCACCAAGTTTGGTTGGGACTCCTTAGCTGCTAGGAGGTCATCCGACGTCTTAATATAGGCTTCGGGCCGACCTGGATAACCCCCGCCAAAATCTTGAGCTGCGGTAACTTGAGGACTTTCCTCAGTAAGTTCATAACCTGCCTTCTCCCAGGCTGCTTTACCACCGTCAATAATGTGCACTTCATCTACACCCAGGTAGTAAGCGGCAAAGGCCACACGGGAAGCCGCATTGACATCCTCACCATAAACAAAAAGTGGTGTATCCTTGCTTACCCCCTTAGCGAGAAAGGCTTTGACCAAGTCATCATCTGCTAAGAGATTCCAATCACTCTCTTCTGTCTCAATCTCCATCGTATCCATGAGTTGAGCACCTGGCAGGTGGCCTTTTTTGTAGGCTGCATCACCATAACCTGCCTCTAGAATCTTGGCTGTATCCTGCTGGTCAATCTGGTCTTTAGCCCAAGCGGCATCCACAAAAATATCCTCTTTCTTGCTTTCGCCTGCTTTGACCAGATGGGTCTCCTCTTTTGAAGGAGGGGCTGGTTGCGTTGAGTCGCTAGCTGTTGAACTTTGCCCTTGGCAAGCCCCTAAAAGAAAACTAGCTAGTCCACATACTGCTAAAATTTTTTTAGTCCAATGCATCTAATCTTCCTCTCTTCTTCTCAATTACTTATTTATCGCGGTAAAATTTTTGAATACTTTCAATCGACTTTCCCTGCCTGAATAGGGCTTGGGCTCTTTGCATCTTAAATAGGGTTCTCAGATAGCCCTTAGCTTCAAAGCGTCTCGCTGAGGTATAGATCTTCTGCTCTGCCACCCGGCAATAAACACCAGCCTCCTTGGCCCGAATCGAAAGATCATAGTCTTCCATTAACGGGTAGGAACGAAAGCCTCCCAAAGCCTGGTAAAAATCGCGGCGCATATGCATGCCCTGGTCTCCAAAGGCAATATGGCGGTGGCTTAGCCGCCAATTGGATCCTGCTGCAATCAGACGCATCCGCCAATCCTCACTGGTAAAGCGCAAGGGAAAGGCAGCAAAGGGGACTTCCTGACCATTCTTTTGTACCTCCTTAAGAGGGCAAGTTTTAAAGAAAGAATCTGCATGCAGAAAGAATAAGATTTCACCCTGACTGGCAAGCACGCCTGTATGAAGCTGTTGCCCCCGCCCCGGCTGGGAGTTAACGACTGAGTAGCCTGCCGCCCTGATTAAATGGGCTGTACCGTCCCGGCTGCCCCCATCCACGAAGATCAGCTCATGCGGAATATCTGGGTTAAACACCTCTAAATGATCAAACAATTGATCCAGTTGGTTTCGCTCATTAAAAACAGGAATGATAATACTAATCATCAGCTAGTTAAGGGATTCCTTTTTCTTCTTGCGGTCGGTATAGACCCGGCGCAGGAGGGCAACTAAGACGCTCAAAGCGAATAGGATCAACAGACCCGTCACAAGCTTCTGAGCGCCACCTGTCAACATACCACCTACATAAGAATAAATAATGGTCGCCGGTAATTGACCGATCCCTGTGGCAATAAAATAACCCCAAAAGCCCATCGATGTTAAGCCTGCTGCATAAGATACAATATCAAAGGACATAAAGGGCAGCAAGCGGGCCACTAGGATGGTCTGCATGCCATAGCGGTCAAAAAAGTTTTCGATGCTTTCTAAGCCCCGCTTGGTCGTAAAGCGAACAACCACATCACGCCCTAAGATGCGGGCAATGTAAAAGCATAGAGCAGCCCCCACCATCGCACTCGACCATGACAAGATAGCTCCCTGCCACCAACCAAAGAGATTAGCATTGGTCACCGTAATCAAGAAAGCAGGGAGCGGGGCGATCACTGCCGTTAAAACCATTAGGAAAAATGAAATAAGTGCCGCATAGCCCCCGTATGAATCGATAAATTCGCGCACTTCATCAAAATTCCCCGTTGCAAACATCTTAAAGACCTGGTTGATCCATTCCCTAACTGGGGGGATCAGAAAATAAATAGCCAGGCAAAGGCCCACAATACCTAGCAATAACCAGCGTCGCTTACTGGCTTCGTTAGTTTTCTTCGTCATCTGTCTCCTCCATCTTCCAATAAAAAGAGCGACCCAATCTAAGAAACTGGGCCGCCTAAAATTAACTACCCAACTAGATCAGAGACTTAAATTATTTCTCTGACAAATCAAAGCCGTCCCATTCCTTAGTACCTTCTGTGGCATTGATGGTGTTGTAACCTTCATCTGTTAGGGCTTGAGCGATGGTATTTGATTTATTACCGGAGTAGCAGTAAGTCAAGATAGTTTTATCTTTAGGAATATCAGCTTTCTTCGCATCCAAGTCGTCAACTTCGATATTTACTGCCCCTTTAACGTGGCCCTTATCGTAGTCCTTAGCCTTACGTGCATCGATGATGTAGTATTCGCCATCATTGTTGTCAACCATTTCTTGGAATTTGTCTCCTAGCACATAGCCAACTTGAGTCATTGTTGAATAGTCATGGTCTTTAACCCCGTCAGCATTGTAAACTTCTTCAAAGCCGTTTTTAGCCAAGATGTCTGCCCCTTCCTGGCTCTTGTTCCCAGTGTTGCAGATCGTTACTACATTTTCTTTCTTATAGTTGCTTAAACGGTCGAGGTTATTTTCAAGTTCATCGACAGGGATATTGATAGCCCATTTCACATGGCCTTCTTTGTATTCATCTTCTGGACGAACGTCGATGACGAGGTAGTCTTCTTTCTTCTTGTCATCAGCTAAAGCTTCGTCGAGCTCTTCGCCGGATATAGTTTTAACTTCAGCCGCTTGGTCAGCTGTAGCTTCTGTTTGAGCATCATTTGAACCGCTAGAAGCAGAGTCTGCGTTATCTGCACAAGCAGCTAGTGACAATGAAGTAAGAGCAGTTAAACTGAGTAATAATAATTTTTTTGACATAATTTTTTCTCCTTTAAATTTTTAAATTTCCCATTTCTTCAATTCTTCGGCACCGCCATGAATGGCAAAATCGAGCAGAGCGGTGAGGCCCTGGCGTTCGGTTTCTAAGTCAAAAGCTTGCCCCGCAAAAGTATGGCCCAAGGCAAAGGGAGTCTCAAGCATGCGAGGTGGGCGGGCTTTTTCCGCCACATTAGGCAGGTGCATCATGGAAGCCGTGCGTATGCCCCGGCTTTCAATTTCGCGCTGAATCAGCCCCACGGACTGGTGGCAAATATATCAGCCAGGAGACAACAAGGCAATATCGACCTGGTCCTCCTGCAATTGGTCAGCGATAGCAGGTGCCGTCTTATTCATGAGCTTCTTAACCTGGGGGATGTAGCCCATCAAACCGAAGTGGTGAGGAGCTACTTCTCCAATCTTACCCTCCCTAGCGAATTGCCGGAGGATATCCAGGGGGAAGACCAAGTTAATATCTTCGAGGGCATCTCGAATATCATAGTGTTCGTGGTTTACCGTAAGGTCCCCATAGTCCACATCTCCGGGAATAATACGGAAAGTTGGATCTCCCTTCTTCGTCTCAAAAGGCGGATCCGTCTTCAAGCGGACCCCCGCCGTGGTAATGAAAGCAACTCGGGCTTCATCTAGTGTCTTATCCATATGCGCAATTTTGGGTGCCGAATTGATGGTCACGACCATGTGCTGGGCGACACGACTAATAACAACTTCTTTTAAACTTCGGCGATTTTTTTTAACGATAAAAATCCTCCTTTCTTTATCCAGGCAATCTTTTAGCGATATAGTCTTCAATCATCTGGATGAAGTCAGTACTTAAAAAGCGTGAAATGACCTGGTAAGTTTCCTGGTTACGCGCCAATTTATCAGCTTTATTATATTGCACATAGGCCATGGCGCACCAAGTCAAGCCCCGCAGGCAAGTGAAGACCAAGTACTGGTCGAGCTTAGCCTGGTCAATCGCAATCGGAGAGTGGGCATCATAGGCCTGGATGAAGCTTTCTAAAGACTGGTCATCATAGAGGTAGTCAGTCTTCCAAAGCGTCGTTGTCGGCGCTAAGAAATGTCCCAAATCCTGTTCACGTTCCCCAATCAGCGGCTTCTCCCAGTCAATGACATAGGACTGGTCGCCTGGGTTGATCAGGAAATTAGAGGCATTGAGTTCCGTATTAATGATACAAGGATTAACAAGCTGGGCGCTGTGGTCATAGACCTTTAAGCCGTCTAAGAGCCGCTGAATCCGCTGAGTCACTTCCTCCGACCGCCCCTCCCAGGACCGGTAGTGGGCAAACATGGTCTCAAACTCTTCATACATCACCACAAAGGGTTGGCCCGCATAAATGAGATGGTCTGCCTGCTTAGGATCTTGTTGGTGAATTTGCGCCAATAATTCCGCTGCAATCTGGCTATCCGTCTCATAGTCCAGCTGGCGACCAGGCAGGAAGGCTTCCACTAAATAACCCGCCCCAATCAAGGGGTGGTAGTCACAAAGCGCCAAGGGTTTGGGCGTTACGCCACTCGCTTCGAGCGCCTTCAAAGCCCCGTACTCATACTGGATCTGCTGGTCGAGATGCAATTGTGAGCCCAAAGCAATCCGCAACAATTTCCTGCCTTGGTCAAAGATAAAATTAGCATTATATTCCCCTTGGGCTAGGAAAGTCGCCTCAGGGTCCCCCGTCAAGATAGCCGCAATATCTTCTTTATCATCAATATCACGGATGGCTGGCAGGAGTTCATAACTGATCCCGGCTTGGTCAGCATGTGAAAGCGTCGCCGCCAAAACAGAGGTATGGCCATAACTTTCCAGGGCAAATAGGTCGGGATAATAGGCGGACATGCCGATCAGCCCATAGCCCCCATCCAAGCTAGGCGCCAAAACCAAGTCGCAGGAATCCAAATAAGTGAAGGCTTGGTCGACCTGGCTAGTAGATAAATCATAAAGATCTGACCCCATAAGAGCCACCTGGTCATAACCCCGGTTGAAACCATCTCGAATCGCCCGAGACATACGTTCACCCAGGCTATCGCCCTCCTGCCAAAACACCGCTTCCTGGTCAAGGTTTAAAAAGTCACCCAAGTCATAGCCGGCTTGGTCAGCCGTTAGCCAGAAACAGAGGTCTGCTTGGCTCGCCTTAGCCCGCTGATAATTCATCTCTAAGAGATACTGGCTAAGCGCTTGGGTTTGATCGACCGTCAAGAAATCAGACAGACGACTCTTCGTCTCGCCTTTCAGTGGCAAGCGAGTCATTATAATTAATAGTTTTTTCATAGCTTTTGTATGTAAAGGTTTCCATATAAACAAAAAAGGTGCTGACAGCAAATGCCAACACCCCTTTGAATTATGGATACCCGCCGGTAATTTGTTGAATGATGCGGCGACGAAACCTCTTCGCATACTAAATAAGCCACTAACTTTCTTATTTACTATGCCCCACAAGCAAGCTCATAATATCCCCATTAGAAAAGTGTATAGCATTTACCAGCTGTCTTCCTAGCATCTTTTTATAGACTCACTGTACATACATGATAAATGCCCCCCCCTCTCTAATGTATTCACTCAAACGTTACCATAATCACAAGAAAAAGGCAACTATTGTTGCCCTTTATAGAAAATTTTTTTATTACTTTAAAGATAAGAAAAGCCCTCAATCGGATCGGTAATGGGGGGATCCAATATGAGGGCCTGGCGCAGTCGCCAACTCTTTCAGTAAAGAACAAGCTAACAAGTAGGAAGCGCAAGGAAATCGACTATCAAAGTTGGAGAAAAACTTTTATCTTCCTAAAACGGTCTTTTAATTTGTGATGGTAGTAATCAAGTACCTGTTAGCAAGGTTCTTTACTGAATGGAACTGGCGACCTCGGTCGGTTCAGTCTAACGGAGACCCAGCGCAATCCGCGCATAACGCGTTAAACGGTCCGGGCTCCAAACAGGCTGCCAAACTAATTCCACTTTAACATCCTGAATAAGTTCAATTTCTCGGAGCCTGTCCATCAGGGTCTGGAAAATCACATCGGCTAAGGGACAGCCTGGCATAGTGAGGGTCATCCGCACCCACAAGTGCCCATCCCCGTCATAGAGCAGGTCATAAATCAAGCCTAAATTATAGATATCAATTCCAAGCTCCGGATCGATCACTTCCTGGCAGGCGGCCAACACGTCTTCATAGAGCTCCGGATCCCGCAAGCTCAGTTCAGTGAACTCACTAGGATCTGCGAAGCGTTCCGAATTCGTTGCTGCCGCATAGTTCTCGTTCCAATCCTGGTTTTCGGCCAATTGCTCTTCAATTTCTTCCTTAATCGAGAGGGGGAGGGCCTCTTCATTCCCCATTTCTAGTTTATCTTTATCGATGGTCATAGGAATCGCCTCCAATTCTTATTCAGCTAAGTAGACAGTTTACGCGAGCTAGGTGCGATTTTCAAGTTAGATAGGAAAAAAGCGCCCGCAAACAAATGCGAGCGCTCGGTAGATACGAGTTAGTCTGGCTAAGAACTTGAGACGAGGTTAAAAATAGGCATAAAAAACCCAGCATCCTCAAATTCTCGAACTAAAGCTCATTAAAAAGGCGCATTTACACGTGTTTGCTAAACTAGCGTCATTCAACTGTACTCATAGCCTAACCATGTAAATACCCCCACTCTTATCTAGTGATACTATTAACAATATACAATACTTTAATGGATTTAGCAAGTCAAAAATGCCCAGAAAGCAAGGAGGAGGACTGGTCAAAGCAATTTTGTTATAATGGAGTCAAAGCAAACTAAAGGAGGAAAATACATGACCCGACTACACACGACCTTCTATTCTGATACCCTACGCATGGATATGCACCTCAATATCCTTGTCCCTCAAAACTGTGAGCGCACCCCTGAAGCCATTCGGCAAAAGCGCCGTCCCCCCTACCGTGTCCTCTATCTCTTACACGGCCTGTCCAGTAATGAGGACGGCTGGTTACGCTTCACCTCGCTTGAACGCTATGCCCGCGACCTCGACCTGGTGATCGTGATGCCGACTACCTACCGCGGCTTCTACATGAACACGGCTAAGTCCTATGCCTATAGCGACTTTATCAGCCTGGAACTGCCTGCCTATATCCAAAACCTACTGCCCGTTTCAAGCAAGCGGGAAGATACCTTCATCGCAGGGGCTTCCATGGGCGGTTATGGTGCCCTCAAGGCGGCCTTCACTTATCCTGAGCAATACGGCTATGTGGCCTCCCTATCTGGCGTCACCGACCTCTCCGCCCGCTACCAAGAAGGCCCTGATCCTAAGTCACCCTTTGAATTCGACCTCCTCTACGGCGGCCAAGATCCCAAGGGCACTGACAAAGACATCTACCAGCTGGTGGACCAGGCCATAGAAGCTGATATCGACCTGCCTAAAGTCTTCCTCACTTGCGGTCGCGAAGATGAACTTCTTGGACAAAACCACGATTTCAGAGATCGCTACCAAGACCAGCTCCAGCTCAGCTTCCAAGAAGCAGACGGCGGCCACGGTTGGGACTACTGGGACACCCACATCCAAGACGTCCTCGACTGGCTCCCCACCTTGTCCGATTAATCAAGCAGGCAAAAGCGCATGAATATAAGCAAGAGCTGCCACTCCTCAACCTAGAAGTAGCTGCTCTTGCTTTTTATCATTATTTTAGCCAAGCTATTCCTCTTCAGCCGGCACTTGGACCAAATCCACCCCTGCCTGCTCTAGGGCCTGGGCAATATTTTGGGGAATGCCGCTATCCGTATAGACCCGGTCAACCTCCTCCAAGCGAAATTGTAGGATGCCTTGGCTGTTGGTAAATTTAGAAGAATCCATCAGCACATTAATCTCTTGGGCAGACTCGGCCAGGGTCCGGGCCGCATCGATCCGTGCAACATCAACCCCAGTAAAACCCTTTTTGAGGTCAAAACCGTCCATTCCCATAAAAAAAATGTTGGACCTGGAAGTAGGAGGCAATTTCGCGCAGGAAGGGGCCCACGCAGACCTGGGAGTCCTTCTGGTATTCCCCACCTAGGAGAATGAGCTTCACGCTAGGAGACTTACGCACAAAGGAGGCAATAAAGGTCGAGTTGGTGATAATCGTGATGTCGCGGTTTTCAAAGGCAAGAATTTCTGCCAGAAGAGCACAGGTGCCTCCCGATTCAATCATCACAGTATCCCCATCGTGGATGGCTGCCGCTGCCCGCTTGGCGATCCGGTGCTTGAGGTCATAGTTCACTGCCAGACGGTAATTCATATCCGCGCTAGAGCTGACCACTGCATAGCCGTGCTGGCGGCTCAGGATCCCCCGCTCTTCCAAACGATCCAAGTCTTTCCGAATGGTTACCTTGGAGACTTGGAAGTGGTCTGCCAATTCATTCACAGATACCTTGCGTTTCTGGCTCACCCATTCCACAATCGCATCTTGTCTCTTCATTGCTTCTTCCTCCTTCTATCGCTTTTCCATTTTGCCAGCTTAGACACCCTTTCAATCCCTCCTTAAAGTACGTATAATAGGAGACACAAGCCTTTGAAAGGAGTCTTAGCATGGACCTCATATTTCTCGACGCCTACCTCCAAGAAAAGATCTGGGGCGGGCAAAAATTAAAAGATATCTATCATTTCCAATTGCCTTCTGACCATACCGGAGAGGCTTGGATCATCTCCGGCCACCCCCACGGCCCGTCGCGTATCCATTCACCCCAAGCCTATGCTGGTATGACCTTAGCTGAGCTCTACCAAGACCAGCCTGAACTCTTCGGCCAGCCTGAAGATACTAACTTCCCCCTCCTGGTAAAGATTCTTGACGCCAAGGAGGACCTCTCTGTTCAAGTCCATCCCGATGACAATTATGCCTGGACCCATGAAGGGGAACTTGGGAAGACCGAATGTTGGTATGTTATCGCTGCGGATGAAGGAACGGAGATTGTCTATGGCCACCGCGCCAAGAGCCGTGAAGAATTTCTACAAATGGCTGGCGAAGGCCAGTGGGATAAGCTCCTCAAACGCCTTCCGATTAAAGCAGGCGACTTCTTCCCTGTGCCAGCTGGAACCATCCATGCCATCGGGGGCGGGGCCCTTATTCTAGAGACCCAGCAGAGCTCCGACACTACCTACCGGGTTTATGATTATGACCGCAAAGATAAGGATGGGCAGAAACGGCAACTCCACCTAGACCAAGCGGCCGATGTTACACATTTTCCCAGCCAAGATACCCTGGCCCAACCCAACACAGAAATCCAGGAAGGCGGGCAAATCACAGAGCTTTGGGCTAATCCCCACTTCACCGTCTACCGCTGGCAAGTCAAGGAGGAAATCCAAGTCGATACATCGAACCATCCTTACAGCCTGGTCAGCCTCATCCAGGGCCAGGCCCAAATCGAAGCTGATGGTAAGACCTACAACATCCTAGCCGGCCAGTCCTTCATCATCCCGCATGCTATCCAGAGCGTTAAACTCCGAGGTAAGGCAAGCCTGATCTGCTCGCATCCCAATTAGAACAGGGTGTGAGGGCGCGCGGGTAGAAGTGGACCTCTGGAGCAAAGAGGCATAGAAGGCTGCAAGCCTTCGAAGAATCTTTGTGAAGAGGAGCCACTTCTGCGCGACCGAACCCGACTATACAGGGTGTGAGGCTTGGCGCTTAGACTCGGATGATTGGAGCAAGTCAGAATAAGAGCGAAGCATGCGCTCGTTTCTGACTTGTGAAATCACTCCGAGTCTGCCAAGCCGAACCCGACTAGAACAGGGTGTGAGAGGACGCGGGAGAAAGGGACCTCTGGAGTAAAAGGCTAGAGAAGGCTGAAGGCCTTCGACGGACTTTTATGAAGAGGAGCCCTTTCTGCATCCTCGAACCCGACTAAAACAGGGTGTGAGACTTGGCGTTTAGACTCGGATGATTGGAGCAAGTCAGAATAAGAGCGAAGCATGCGCTCGTTTCTGACTTGTGAAATCACTCCGAG
>NZ_JASOLI010000014.1:0-29302 GCF_030215145.1 Aerococcus sp. UMB7834
GGTGAGAGCAGTTGCGCCCAGACTTGAATGACTGGAGGCCAAACGGAAAAGAGCGGCTTTAGCCGATCGTTCCGATTGGCTGAAGTCACTTCAAGACTGCAACTGCGAACCCAACTAAAGGAGCTAATTTATGTCATTCTTTCAATCATTGAAATCTTTTTTGGCCCCTGAAGAAAGCAAAGCAAGTGCGACAGGAAAAGGCCAAGCTAAAGACCAAGCCATTGCTCATTACTTGCTGATCATCCGTCACGGTAGACCCGATTATGAGGCGAATCCTGCTGATCCGCCCTTATTGGCGGGTGAAGCGGCTTACTTAAAGGACCGCTACCAGGAATTTGAAGACCGCTTGAGCCCCTTTAACATTCAAATCCTATCCTCCCCCCTCAGCCGGGCTCAGCAAACTGCTCAAGCCTTCCAAGAAGCCCTTGCCCAAACTCCTAATTTAGAGATTGCGGATAGTTCAGATCTCGGGGGCGAAACGGTCATTCAGGACCGGATGCAAGAGGGGGAGGCCTTGGTCCTTGTCGCCCATGAACCTTATGTAAGTGCTTGGCTTCGTCGTTTTGGGAGTTCTTCCAAAGATTTTGACAAGGGCGATGCTGCCCTCCTTGCGATCGATGAGGAAGGCAAAGGTCGTCTCGTGAAGTACATTAAAGCGCATTAATTAATAGAAGAGGAGTAGCTGATATGCGATCTAGCCATTTTCATTACCATGATAAGACACTAAGCAACGACCAAGAACCAACTATCCTGTGTGGCATTGTCAATGTCACGCCTGACTCCTTCTCAGATGGTGGCCAGTACAATAGCGTTGATAAGGCCGTCGCCCAGGCCCAGAAATTGATCAAAGAGGGAGCGGGGATGATCGATATCGGAGGGGAATCGACACGTCCTGGTAGTACCTATGTTGCGGTTGAAGAAGAGATCAATCGGGTGGTTCCTGTGATCAAGGCCCTCAAGGAAGTGACGGATGTCCCGCTTTCTCTGGACACTTGGAAGGCGGATGTCGCTGAAGCGGCGATTGAAGCTGGCGTCGATATCATCAATGACATTACCGGTTTCTTGGGCGATCCACGTATGGCCCAAGTAGTTGGCCAGTCCCAGGCAGGGGCGATCCTTATGTTTAACCCTGTCACAGCGCGCCCAGACCACCCTGGCTCGCAGAAATTCCCAGAATTTGGGGATCAAAGTGTCTTTACAGATGAAGAAAAAGCAGCCTTCAAGGAGATGCCAATTGAAGACGTCATGATGGCATACTTGGACAAGAGCTTAGAACGCGCGCATGAAGCGGGAATTGATGATGACCGGATCATGTTGGACCCTGGTATTGGTTTTGGTTTGACCAAGCGGGAAAATCTCAGCTTGATTCAAAAGATGGGCCTCCTCCATGATAAGGGCTATTGGATCTTCTTGGGTGTTTCCCGCAAACGTTTCATCCAGAATATGGTGGAAGAAGCCGGCTATAATGTGGATGTTTCGACTGAGCAAGGCTTTGAAAACAGGGATGAGGCTTCAGCCGCCCTGTCCACCATTGCGGCCCGGCAGGGGATTGAAGTTGTCCGTGTCCATACCATGGCCCACCACCGAATCGCTTGTCAAATTGGCGATGCAGTTCGCTTAGCTGATCAGATGGAAGATGTGAA
Source organism: Aerococcus sp. UMB7834 (assembly GCF_030215145.1). NCBI lineage: Bacteria > Bacillati > Bacillota > Bacilli > Lactobacillales > Aerococcaceae > Aerococcus > Aerococcus sp. UMB7834. The sequence continues at coordinate 1,644 of NZ_JASOLI010000014.1, forward strand.
CTTTGGAGCTTATGCTGATAAGAAATAAGTAGTCAAAGGACGAGCTAAGGCTTGTCCTTTTTTCTTTAAGACTTATCAAGGCTTCAATCTAGCTTTTTTGATTTAAACAGGCGATAATAAGGCTAAAAAGAAATTATGTGAAAGGAAGACTGTTATGAAGAACTTGATGATTATTGTGAATCCCACATCAGGTGATAACCAAGGGGCTTCTTATGCCCAACAATTGAAAGAGAACTTGGCCCCTCACTTTGACCAAGTAGAGCTTATGGAGACAGAGGGGGATGGGGATGCGACAGATTTTGCCCGCCAGGCTTGTGAAGAAGGCTATGATAGTGTTTATGTGATCGGTGGGGATGGGACCATTAATGAGGTGGTCAATGGCATCGCTGAACAAGACCACCGGCCCAAGATGGGTTTCCTACCAGGTGGAACCAACAATACCTATGCCCGGCTCTTTAACATGTCCAACGATATTGAAGAGAGTATCGAACAGATTAACTTGGAAGAAATCCGAGCTGTCGATATCGGCAAGTGTAATGATACCTATTTTAGCTATTACGCTTGCTTTGGCGAGATGATTGATGCGACGACCTCTACGAGTTCAGAAGAGAAGGAACGCTTGGGGACCCTCGCCTATGCCAAAAATATTGTAAAAGCGCTGCCCAATGACCAAGTCCACGAGCTTCAAATCAAATCAGATACGGAATCTTTTGAAGGCAAAGCTAGCCATGTCTTTGTGCTCTTAACCAACCAGGTCGGCAACTTGCGCTTCTCTAAGAAGAAGGTCAGCCTCCAGGATGGGGAATTCGATGTCGTAATTGTGACGGATGAAGGTTTGGGGGCTAAATTGTCGGCTCTCAAGGATATGGTCTTTGGCCAATTGAATGAGAATGAAAACATCACTGCCTTCACTTGCAGGGAACTTTCCATTACCTGCTCCGACAAAGAGGACATCCAGCTCGATTTGGATGGGGACATGGGACCTAAGCTCCCTGCTCAAATAAAAGTCCTCCCCCAACATATTCAATTCTATGTCCCAGAAGCTATGGAGGATTAGTGTCTGGTAAAGAGGACTCCTAGGAACTTTAGTATTATTAGTTGATAAAAAGCTAGCGATTATCTTTTGAGTAGGAGTGGAAGGTTGAGCTTGACTTTTAAGGCAAAATTCAAAAGGGCAAAGGATGATCACAAATACAATTGGTTTAAGAAGTTAGGCTTTTGTTCTAGCTTCTTTTTCTTTGGACGGGCTTATCAGCAAATAATGAAAAAGCTTACAAGTGAAAGCGATAACGTGTTATAGTAGAGAAGACGAAATAAAGGGGGAGCGATCATGCGTTCAAAAGAAGAATTAATCCAAGAATTGTCGGATATGGTCTTTGAGATGGAGGATGAAGAGATTATCGATACAGCTGAGGAGTATGTCCAAGCTGGTTATGATGTTCAGGATGCCATCATGGAAGGCTTAGTAGATGGGATGAGCCGGGCTGGCGTCCTCTTCGCTGAAGAAGAGTACTATGTGACCGATGTCCTGATCTGTTCGGATGCCCTAAATGAAGCCATGGCTATCTTTAAGCCCCTCTTGTTAGAACGCAAGGAAGAGGGCGGCCAGGCCCGCCATAAAATTGTCTTAGGAACTGTAGAAGGGGATACTCACGATATCGGTAAGAATCTGGTCAAGGTCATGCTCGAGGTGGGCGGATTTGAAGTGATTGACATGGGGCGCGATGTCCCCCTGGATGATTTTATCGACCGGGCTATCGAGGAAGATGCTGAACTGATTGGCCTCTCAGCCCTGATGACAACGACCATGACAGGGATGAAGACCCTAATTGAGCGCTTGGAAGAGCGGGGCATTCGTGACCAATTCAAGGTGATGATTGGTGGCGGGGCGGTTTCTCAGTATTATTGCGATGAGATTGGGGCGGATGGTTATTCTGAAGATGCCATTGAAGCTGTTGAATTGGCCAAACGTTTAGTTGGAGAAAGCGAGGATTAGGAGGGAACTGGTAATGAAGATTCAGGTTCAAGCTTGGGACCAGGTGGTAGACTATGATCCAGCGTCAGGGAAAAGTCTCTACGCCTGTTTGGTCGAAGCCGGTCTGCCTGTTCCTGGCGATTGTGGGGGCAAAGGGACTTGTGGGAAGTGTCGTTTTAAGCTCTTGGAAGGTGAGCTGTCGGCTGAGGCTTACCAGGGCTTGGCGGGCCAGTATCCCCTAGCCTGCCGGGCACGCCCCCAGTCCGATTTGCGTCTGGCTTTTCTTAATATGGAAAGGGACCACCGGATTTTAGTCACGGGAGACCGTCCCGCTCTGACTGGGACTAAACGCTGGCGCCGAGTCAGTTTTAAATTGGAGCGAGATTTGCTTCAAACGGGGACGGACCTAGAGACTCGGCTTATGCAAGAGCTGGATGTGTCATCTTTTCCTGCACAAGTCTGGCAGGGGCTTGAAATCCAGCGCGATCAGACTTACCGGGCCATTATCTGTGATGATCAAGTCATAGCCTTAGAGCCTCAACCGGCAGATGGTCGGATTTATGGCTTGGCTGTGGATATCGGGACGACTACCCTAGCTGCTAGCCTCATCGACTTAGAGACCGGGGAGGATGTCAGCCAGGCCTCTGCCCTCAACCCGCAAATCCAACAGGGGGCGGATGTCTTGAGCCGAATTTCTTATGTCATGACGGAAGGGGGGCGCGGTCTGAAGCAACTCCAACAAGCCATTAGACGGGCCATCCAAAGCTTAATCGATGAGCTCTGCCAGGATGCGGATTGCCCAGAAAGTGCGGTTTATGGCCTCAGTTTGGCCGGCAACACCGTTATGACCCACCTAGCTTTGGGCATCGATCCACGTCCACTGGGCCAGTCGCCCTATCTGCCTGTCTTTCGTTCCGGTCAGCAGCTCTCTGCTAAAGCATTCGGTCTGAGAAAAATTCCTAGCTCGGCCCAGGTCATGACCCTGCCGGCAGTTTCGGCCTATATTGGGTCGGACGTGGTCGCTGGGGCCTATGCGGCTGGCTTTAGTGAGCTTGGCAAGCGCCGGCTTTTGATTGATATCGGGACCAACGGAGAGATGTTAGTCCAAGATGGGGACCGCTATGTGTCTTGTTCCTGTGCCGCCGGTCCGGCCTTAGAAGGGATGATGATTTCATCTGGCATGAAGGCGGCTGCAGGAGCAGTTGAGGAATGTTTATGGCAGGATGGCCAATTTGACCTCCGAGTGATTGGCGGAGAAGATCCCCAAGGTTTATGCGGCAGCGGCGTCCTCGCTCTGATCCGGGAAGGCTTGCGGACAGGTCTGATCAGCTACCGGGGTCGGATTATTGATCCGGAGTCTTTAGCCCCAGAAGATTGCCGCCGACCTTATCTCAAAGTCGATGACCAAGGCAAACGTGCCCTCCAAGTGGCTCCCCAAGTTAGCCTGACCCAGCACGATATCCGACAGGTTCAACTGGCCAAGGGAGCCATCCGTTCAGGGGTGGAAGTCCTCTTAAAAGCAAGCCAGCTAGAGGCTGAGCAGATCGACCAAGTCCTTGTGGCTGGGCAATTTGGCCGGCATTTGGCGGAGGCTAGTCTGATCAAGACGGGTCTTTTACCGGAAGGCTTTGCTGGGCGGCTGTCATATATTGGCAACTCGTCCCATAGTGGGGCCTATCTTTACCTGATGGACCAAGAAGCCGCTCGGGGCTTAGAAGCGCTCGCCCGGCGGATTGATTATATTGAATTATCCCGTTTAGAAGACTATGACCGTGTCTTCGCCCGGGCGTCACTTTTTCCAAAATTAACAAGAAAGTAGAGGAGATTATGATGAAAGAAATGACAGCAAATCAGCGTTGGCAGTCCTTAAAGGCTGGCGAAAGCCTTGACCGGCTCCCAATTACCCTCTGCCACGCTGGCTTTGCCGCTAAATTAGCAGGGATGAATTACCGGGAGAGTTTTAATACGGCGGATAAATTGGCCAAACGTGAGCTCACTATCTACCGTGAATTTGCTTTAGATGCCCTGTCTGTGAGCTATACTTCGGTTAACTTTGCTATACGCCACCGCTCTAAGATTAAGAGCCCGCGTGAGTCCGCGCCTTCAGTAGCTGACCATGCCCTCAAGAGCTTAGACCAAGTGGATCAATTGAAGGTTGAAGCAACAAGTTTTGACCGGGATATCTCCCAACGGATCAACTTGGAAGCTCTGGATAAGATTGACGGGGCAGTAGGGTCAAAATGCCACCCCTGCTACTGTATTTCCGCGCCGTTTACCCTTGCGTTGGGCATCTATCCCGCCGAGAAGATGCTGCGAGCGACGCGTAAAGATAAGGAAGGGCTCCACCGCCTCTTGCGCTTTGTGACCGACCGGGTAAAGGAAATTATCGAGCGGGCGGTTCAAATGCCGGATTTGAATTTCTTTATCTATGATCCAGTGGCTTCGGGCGCTTTGATTAGCCCCAAGCAATACCGGGAGTTTGTCCTTCCCTATACTAAGGAAATGGTAGACTTCATTAAGGCCCATGACCGCTGTGTGGGCATGCACATCTGTGGGGACATCAGCAACCACCTTGAAGCCATTGTGGAGACGGGCGTGGATATGATCAGCCTTGACCAAACCGTCGACCTAGGCCAAGCTAAGGAAAAAGTGGGCCAAGCTATTGCTTTGATGGGCAATGTTGACCCGGTACGGTGTTTCCTCCAAGGCAGTCCTGAAGAAGTTAGCCAGGCAGTTGAAGATTGCTTTGCCAAAGCAGGAGATAATCCAAGAGGCTTTATTATCCGTTCGGGCTGCCAATTGCCCGTGGATACCCCAGTGGCTAATGTGGAGGCCTTTATGGAAACCGCTATCCCCTGTGCCCAAAAAGCGGCGCAAAATTGGCCCTAGCCATGGCTTTGTACAAAGGTCAGCCCTATCTTCCAGCCCGGTCCTTGGACTGTGCCCGGCCTTTTCCCGCTGAAGTCCTGGGACCTGGCATTGACGACTTAAGGACCATTAACCACTGGCCTTCTTGCCTGGCCGCCCTGGTCCAAAAATATCGCCAATACTACCGGCAGAACTATTGCCTTCTGCCTCTCAACCATTCCCTGGAAGCCGAGGCATATGGCATCCAGGTCTACCATGACCGTTACCTGGGAGACCGCTTAGATCCCCAAAGCAAGCGCCAGCTAGACCATGGACCGCTGGGAGCTCTACCGCTGACGGACAATGCCTTAGCCGCGTCTTTGGCAGCCTGCCAGCGACTCAGTCAAAGGGGCGAGAAGATTTGTTTTAACCTGACCGGCCCTTTTACCCTGGCTGAACAGCTCTATGATTTTAATGATTTGCTAGGATGCGCCCGCCGCCAGCCAGCTAGTTACCAGGCAGTGATGGCGCCCTTAGTTCAAGGCTTGACTCGTTTAGGCCAAGCTGCTCTTGATGCGGGGGCCAGCGTGCTCGCCCTAGCTGATCCAACTGGGGACCGAGAGCTCTTAGGCCCCCGCCACTATGGTCAAGTCGCTGGGGGCTTGCAGAGGGACTTAGTCGAGAGGCTTTTGCCCTCAGTCGAAGCGCGGGGAGCTAAGCTCTACCTGTCTCCGGGTCTTTACCGCGGCTTGGCAGCTTTAGGCTGGCTGGAACGTGGCCCCCAGCTAGCCCCGGCCCAGGATTTTCCCCAGCTGCTCTTTAGGGAGACCTGGTCCGCTAAGGGACTTGTGACTGGGAGCTTGCAAGGGGGCATCTATAAGCTCAATCCAATAAACAAGCAAGAGAAAGGTGATTCTAATGACAGAAACGATGACATCCGCTGACCGCCTGCAAGCCTATCAAGCCGGTCAAGCGGTTGACCGCCGCCCGATTATGCTCTTCCACGGAACAGTAGGGGCCAAATTGGCCGGAATGACCTACCGCGAATCCGAAATGACCGCTGAAAATATTGCCCATAAAGAGATTACCGTTGCCGAAAAATTTGCACCGGATAATTACTCGGTTAACTTTGGCCTCTATGGAATGGGACACGCCTTGGGCAGCCAGTTTAAAGCATCTGAAGATAGTTCGGATGCCATTGTTTCCTATGCCTTGGATGACTTGGCTGGCATTGACCAGCTTGATGTGGCAAGTCTCCGTCTCCGCAATGATCCCAACCAGCAGAAGCACTACGAGGCCATTGAATTAATCCAGAAGAAATTGGGGCCGGACTACCGCATTGACTATGAATTAAGTGGTCCGATAACGAGTGCTGCCAGCCTCTACCCACCTGAACAGCTCCTGCGCGCCACCCGCAAGAAGACCGACCAAGTCCACCAGCTCCTGCGCTTTGCAACGGATGCCCTGTTACAGATTATTGATGACTTTGCGGCGGCTAACCCTTCCATTGGCTTTTCGCTCACCGATCCGGTTGCCTCCGGGGCGCTCTTAAGTCCTAAGCAATACGAGAAGTTCTGCCAGCCTTATACCAAAGAAATTGTTGACCGGATCCACCATTATGGTAAATCAGTCACCCTCCATATCTGTGGGGACTGTACCAAGAGCTTGCCCTATATTGCAGGAACTGGGATTGACTATTTCAGTGCTGACCAGACCGTTGACCTCCAAGCGGCAAAGGCAGGTTTGGGACCTGACTGTGGCTTGATTGGAAACATTGATCCGGTGAAATATTTCTTACAAGGCCAGCCAGAAGATTTAGAAGCCCAGGTAGCCCAGTCTTACGTCCAAGCTGCTGACCATGAAGGCGGCTATCTGCTCGGCCCTGGCTGCAGTGTGCCTTATCATACGCCAGAAGAAAATATCCAAGCCTATATGGAAGCGGCCCGCCGCTATAGCCGCGATGACAAGTAGTTTTTAGTCTTTTTTAGGATTGATTCGTGCTATAATAAAGGTAAAATAAAGGGCTTGCATGTTAAGCACATAAGAGATGGGGGATTCTGATGAAATGGGATGATTTGAGACGGAGTAAGAACGTCGATGACCGGAGAGGCCAGAGTATGGGACGGCCGTCACGGTCAGGCGGCAGTGGTTTAGGTGGCCTTTTAAGCCTGCTCCTGATGTCAAGGCGGGGCGGTGGGAAATGGCTTGTGATTATCATTATTTTGATGATGTTATTTGGCGGCGGCAGCTTCTTAGGGGGCGGCCTAGGTCAAGAAGCAAGCAATCAAGAAGCCCAGACCAGCCAGCAGGTAGAAACCCAGCAGGCTGGTGCCTCAAGCGAGGAGAAGGACTTCCTGTCGGCTGTCTTGGGGTCGACCGAAGATTTCTGGTCAGACCTCTTCCAAAGCCAAGGTCAGTCCTATGACCCCGCGACCCTGGTCCTTTATACCGACCATGTGCAAACTGGGGGCTGTGGCTTCGGATCAGCCCAGGCGGGACCTTTCTACTGTCCGGGTGACCAGTCAGTGTATATCGACCTTTCTTTCTACCGGGAATTGAAGAATCGCTACCAGGCACCTGGCGACTTTGCCATGGCTTATGTGCTTGCCCATGAGGTAGGCCACCATATCCAAAATGAACTTGGTATTATGGATAAATACCAGCGAGCTGTCCAGTCGGCGGGAGAGACGGAAGCCAACCAGCTCTCTGTTCGTCTAGAGCTCCAGGCTGACTACTTGGCTGGTGTCTGGGCCCACTATGCGGAAAATCAAGGCTTACTAGAGAGTGGCGATATCCAAGAGGCTCTCCAAGCTGCCAATGCCGTTGGAGATGATACCCTCCAGGAAGCCGCCTATGGACAAGTGGTGCCTGACAGCTTCACCCACGGCTCAGCCAAGCAGCGTCAAGCCTGGTTCGAACGCGGTTACAAGTACGGCGACCTGGACCATGGGGACACCTTTAACACCTATCTTGATTTTGAAAAATAAAATCATGATCAAAAGAGGGCCAAGTCGGTCCTCTTCTTTTTTGAAAAATATACTGACAGGACTTGCGTCTTTCCTAAAAAAGGCGTACAATAAAAGAGTTGCTAGATAAGGAATTAGCTAGCATACATTAAGCAGAAGTGGCGGAATGGCAGACGCGCTGTCTTCAGGCGGCAGTGTCTAACGACGTGTGGGTTCGACTCCCATCTTCTGCATTGAAGGGGTTTGAATGCTTTAAGAACGGCTCTCAAACGTTGATATAACAAGCTTCTTAGAGAAATTGAAAATCTTTGTAAACCAATCTCTATAGTACGGAACTATAGAGATTACTATAGAGATTGAGGAAGAATTAATCACAAATATAACCCCGCAAGAGTTGAAGAGGGACTGCGTTAGCTCCTCCTTATATAGATATGAAGCCACGGTTCAGCCGTGGCTTTTTTGTGCTTTTTATCAAGTTTGATTTGTTAACAAAATCTCTAAAACAAAAAAGCTGAGCCTTTCGACTCAGCTTGGATAAAACTCTAATTTACATTAACATATTGAAGTTTTTCAATATCTGGGAATTCTTTCTTCAGATCATCTAGGATTTCGTCTGAAACATCGGTATCGACTTCAAAGACGGAAATCGCTGGGCCATTGATTTTTTGGCGTTGGTTCATCATGAAGGAAATATTGAAACCTTTATCAGCCAGGTAGTCTGTTAATTTTGCAATGACACCAACTTTATCTTTGTGGTAAACAAAGATGGTGGGACGTTCACCAGAGAATTTAATGTCGTATTCACCAATTTTTTGAGCTTCAATCTTGCCCCCACCAATGGAGCTAGCAATCACGCTGATGTAGTTATTAGCTCCCCATAGGTCAACCAGTACGGTATTGGGGTGGTAGTTGCCAAAGTCAGCTTCAAGGAAGTGGTATTTGAGGCCAGCTTTTTCCGCCATTTCTTCAGCGTCTGCGATATTTGGGTCGAAGGTATCGTAACCGAGAACGCCACCGATTAAGGCGCGGTCAGTCCCGTGGCCTTGGTAGGTCTTAGCGAAGGAATCCATCAGACTGAAGATCACTTCTTCTGGCTCTTCACCCAAGAGTTGACGGGCGAGGTTCCCGATCCGGGCAGCACCAGCCGTGTGAGAGGAAGATGGACCAACCATTACGGGACCAATAATATCATAGGCAGACTTGTAATTGGCGGTCTTGGTATTCATTTCCAGTTCACCACGCGAGCCAAAGACTTCTTCTTTGATAGACTTACCAGTTGGTGTACCAGCTAAGCCGCCAATCCCGGTTTCACGCAAGGAAGCAGGCATTTCTTTACCGATATCATACATGGCACCGATGACTTCATCAGCTGGAATAACGCTCTTCACGCCAGCCAGGGCCATATCAGCAGCAGCTAGGGCAGTGATGGCATGGAGGCCGTTACGGATAATGCAAGGCACTTCAACCAGACCAGCTACTGGGTCGCAAACTAGGCCGAGGGAGTTCTTTAAGGCTAGACCGAGGGCATGGCCGACTTGGTCAGGTGTCCCGCCCTTGAGTTCGACTAGGGCACCGGCAGCCATAGCTGTCGCAGAACCGATTTCGGCTTGGCAACCTCCTTCAGCCCCAGCGATACAAGCTTGGTTGGCGATGGTTAGGCCAAGTGCTGATGAAGTGAACATGGCGTTAACTAATTCATCTTTCTCATATTTGCCGGTATCATACATGTGGGTGATAACAGCAGGTAGGATACCCGCAGAACCAGCTGTTGGTGTAGCTACAATCCGGCCCATGGCAGCATTGACTTCGTTAACAGCCATGGCATTAGCGGCTACTTCTAAGGTGTCAGGGTTAACCAAGGAATCCACCCCAGCATTGTGGACGTATTCATAGAGGCGGTGGCCGTCACCACCCGTGATCCCTGTTTGGGACATAGCAGATTCTTTGGTCCCCTTACGCACGGATTCTACCATCACATCGAACTGGTCAGCCATAGCTTGGCGCAGGTCTTCAATGCTTTTCTTTTGGTATTCTGATTCGGTTTCTAGCATCAGTTGGTAGATTTTTTTATCTTCTTCTGTTGCAGTTTCAATTAATTCTTTTAAATTAGTAAAAGACATTAATAAACCTCCTTTGAGTAATATAATAATGCAAACTCAGACTTATTATAGTATAAACTGAAAGCGTTGTCAGTTGTTTTGGTATAACTTTTCACAAACTGTTAAATTTTTTATCACGAGGCCACTATTTTTTAATGATCTTTAGCCGTGACTCATCCTTTAAGATTAATAATTAATGACTAAAGTTAAAATAATATTAAAAAATAGTCGTAATTTTGACCTGTTAATGTTAAAATAGGGCAAAATTATGTCGGCTAAGGAGGAAAAATAATGGAAGTAGAAAAGAAGACGCCACTCCAGTCCTTTCTCGATTGGGTGGAGCGGGTAGGGAACCGTTTGCCCCATCCCGTGATTATCTTTATTATATTATCTGTCATTATAATGGTTTTATCCGCTATTTTTGCGGAACTAGGAGCCAGTGCAGACTATTTCGATGCCAAGGCCAATGAGCAGGTGACTGTAGAAGCGGTCTCGCTCTTAAGTGGTGAAGGCCTCCGCTATATCTTCAACCATGCCACAACGAACTTTACGGGCTTTGCCCCCTTGGGAACGGTCCTCGTTACCATGCTCGGTGTGGGCGTGGCTGAATGGACAGGCTTGATTGGAGCTGCCCTGAAGAAACTTGTTACCCAGGTTCCAGATAGCTTGCTTACGGCAGTCGTGGTATTCGCAGGGGTCATTTCAAATATCGCTTCGGACGCGGGCTATGTGGTGGTTATTCCGCTGGGAGCTATTGTTTTTGCAGGAGCAGGCCGCCATCCGATTGCTGGTTTAGCAGCGGCCTTTGCGGGGGTATCGGGCGGCTTTTCGGCTAATTTGATGTTTGGACCGACTGATGCTCTCTTGACAGGGATTACTAATGCTGCTTTGGACAGTGTAGGAATTGAACATACTGTATCAATCACTGGCAACTGGTACTTTATCATGGCTTCCACCGTCGTTTTAACCATAGTAGGGACATGGGTATCCACCCGAATTGTAGAACCCCACCTGGGCCACTACGAGGGCAATGCGGTCCACGATGACCAGGCCCTGACTCCAGATGAAAACCGGGGACTCAAGCATGCTGGAATTGCTCTGCTTGTCTTCCTCGTTATATCCGCCCTGGCTATGGTTCCTGAAGGGGCCCCCCTCCGTTCCTTGAATGAGGCGACGGGCCAATACGACTTGCAGGAATTCTTAAACAATGGCTTGATCTTCTATATCTTCTTACTCTTTGCCATTCCTGGCTTGGCTTATGGCCGGCAGACTCAGAAGATTTCCTCATCGGATGACTTCGTGGCCGCTATGACGGCTTCAATGAAGTCTATGGCTTCTTATATTGTTTTGGCCTTCTTCGCAGCCCAGTTGATTGCTTATTTCTCTTATACTAACTTGGGCCTCTTATTGGCCAATTCAGGTGCTGAATTCTTGAAGACGGTCGGTTTAACAGGGATTCCTTTGATCCTATCTTTCATTCTTTTAACGGCCTTTGTCAATCTTTTTATCGGCTCAGCATCAGCCAAGTGGGCGATTATGGCGCCGATTTTCGTGCCCATGTTCTTCCAACTCGGACTTTCCCCCGAACTCACCCAAATGGCTTATCGAGTGGCGGACTCATCGACTAATATTATTTCGCCTTTAATGTCTTACTTCGCCATGATCCTAGTCTTTATGCAGCGCTACGACAAGAAGTCAGGACTAGGAACCCTCATTTCCGTAATGCTCCCTTATTCCATCGCCTTCCTCGTCTTTTGGACGCTCATGCTAGTTGCTTGGTACGTCTTCAACCTACCCCTGGGACCAGGCGCAGGCCTCCACATTTAAGAAGAAAAGAAGTGTTCCTTGTGAGCACTTCTTTTTTCTTTTCTTCATGATTGGGCTATGCTAAGCTTAAGAGACTGATAAGAGAAGGGAATGAAAGCTGATGTCGGATATTGTAAAAGCTCTGGAAAAGGAAGCGGTCGTTATCCTCGACGGGGGCTTAGCCACGGAATTACAAGCTTATGAAGAGGAACTCAACCATCCCCTATGGACGGCCCGACTTGTGGAAAGAGCTCCTGAGGCGATTAAAGCAGCCCACCAAGCTTTCTTTGAAGCGGGAGCTAATATAGCCACTACAGCCACCTATCAAGCCAGTGTGGAAGGTTTTGTCAAGGCTGGGCATAAGAATATTGAGGCGCGAACCTTGATGCGTAAGGCTGTCTTTTTAGCCAAGCAGGCGCGGACTGCTAGTGGAGGCGACCAGGAGAAATCGTTGGCTGGCTCTATCGGACCATATGGCGCTTTTCTAGCGGATGGATCAGAGTATCGGGGGGATTATGAGCTCTCTGATTTAGAGCTTTATGCCTTCCATGCGGAGCGCTTTGCCCTCTTGGTTGAAGCGGGAGTGGACTTAATTTTCTTTGAAACTATTCCTAATTTTGTGGAAGTGAAGACCCTGCTCAAGCTCTTGGAGAAGTTCCCCGACCAAAAAGCATGCCTCACTGTCAGCCTTAAGGATCCTTACCATATGAGTGATGGCACAGCCTTGGAAGATTTACAGACTCTGTTGGATTGGCATCCGCAAATTATTGCCTATGGTGTCAACTGCTGCCCAGCGGCTTGGGTAAGCCCTGCCTTGGATACTATGCGGCCTTCTGCCCTCAAACCTTTTATTGTTTACCCTAATCTAGGAGGGACCTACAATCCGGAAATCAAGCAATTTGAAGGGCAAGAGGAGGCGTCCATCAGTGACTGGGTGACTGATTGGTATGATAAAGGAGCTCGCTTTATTGGCGGTTGCTGTGGCACTACAGCCCAAGATATCAGAGAAGTCCGGCAAAGTTTGGATGCTTATATCAAAAATAAAGCGTAAAAAAACCAAGCAGTGGCTTGGTTTTTTTCTCTAATGACGTTCTTGCTGGCGTTTTTGTTTGAGGAAGGCGGCCAGCCAGTTGTAGTCCTGCTCGGTAGGTAGGGTTTGGACGTAGAGGTTGGGGATTTTGAAGTCATGCGGCATATCGAAGGTTGAGATGATTAGGTCGCATTTGATATTTTCAATCAGTTTGCGCTTGAGTGGGAATTGCTTATAAATATGGAAGTCGATCACTAAGCCAAAACGGTTGTTCAAGGCGTCCTGGATGCGGTGGGCGTGGTCGCTGGAATAATTACTGACGATATAGGCGACCAGCTTTTGATGGGCCAGGTGCATCTGGGTATGAAGTTTTTCCCAGCCGGTATAGAGAGCATAGATGAAATTGGTCAGGCCGTAGGGAAGCGGTTTGAGACCGATCGACTGGAAATAATGCTCGCTTTCTTTGGCAATGAGGTCATAGAGGTCGGGGTAGAAGTGGGACATGGTTTCGATGTAGTCTGCCTTCCGGTCGATTAAGAGGCTGTCCTTTTGAATATCTGCGACGGTTGTTAAGAAGGCATAGTTATGCAGGCTGAGAATGAGCCGGTCGCGGTGCTCGATATGGACATGGGCTTCTAGGCAGATAGTATCCAGAAATTGGTTCAGGTATTCCACCGAGCGCTGGATGAGTGGGCGTTCACTGATTTCTGCCTGGAAGTTACGGAGGTCGACATAGATATTCTGGTTGAGGACGGGCATGAAGAGTTGGACGGCATTGGTCAAGTTCAACTTAAAGTTAAAATTCTGCTCCATGTTTTTGAGGTCGTCATTTTTCTCGAGTTCGTCGATGAGGTCCTGGTAGATCCCCTTAAAGAGGGGGATATCCTTGAATTGGATGAGATGGCCTTTTTGGGTGCGGATGATGCCGATCGCTAGTAAGAGTTTGCCTGCTTGGAACCAGGCGTTAGTGTATTGGTGGCAGGTCACCTTCCAGGCGGTGCTGAGGAAGAGCTCACAATATTGCAAGTTAACCTCTTCGAAGGGCCATTCCAGCGGACTATATTTTTCGCGGAAGAAGAACATAAAGAAGAGACGAATATTGGTCTCAGGGCCAACGAAGCGGTAGGGACTGTTGGAGATTTCAAAATTAAACTGACTGCGCAGGGCCTGGTTCAAAAGATTGATATTCCGGTAAACGGTTGATGGGCTGACAAAAATCTCATCAGAAATTTCTTGGGTGGAGATATCCGGGTGAAAAAAGATCTGTTCTAGAATATTGAAGGCGACTGAGTCCCTCATGTAGAGGCGAACGAAGGTATAGTAGTCAACAGAAGGGGCATAGATGCCACGGATACCGAATTTTGACCGCTCAATCGTCAAATAAGAGGAAAAATTATTCTCAATATAGGACAAGTCCTTGCTTAGGATGCGGTCCGAACAATCGATGGCTTCCGCTAATTCAATCATCGTAATCCAGTCGGTCGAACGATAGAGGATGTGCAGTAAGCGCAGTTGGCGCTGTTCAGCAGATGATAACACAGAGTACATAATAAAACCTACCTTCTCAATTAGCCTGGCTTAGGATGCAGAAGAAAGATAAAATATTTTTCTTCTGAAAAAAAGCTAATACTTTAATTATAGCATTTAATTAGCCTTATGAATCCCCTAAGAATATAGAAAATATGGATTGATGGTCTTTACTTGACTTATAATTTTTGTTCAGAATTTTTTACTGAAATTTCTGCTTAACCAGCTGCTTCTTTATTATGTGGGAGGATTCTAGTAAAATAAGTACAGATTAAGAAAAGGAGCGATGACATGGCCATTCAAGACCTCTTAGCCTATCACTATGGCTATAGCCAGTTCCGGCCAGGACAAGAGGAGATTGTAGAGGCAATTCTAAACGGTAAGGATGTATTGGGCGTCTTGCCGACAGGTGGGGGAAAGTCCCTATGCTACCAGCTGCCCGCCCTGGCGATGGAGGGCTTAACCCTGGTAATTTCTCCGCTGATTTCGCTGATGAAAGACCAGGTGGATAGCTTGCATGAGCATGGCATTCGAGCAGCCTATCTCAATTCGGCTTCGTCCTGGGAAGAGGTCCAGTACCTGCGCCAGGCCCTAGGTCAAGGGGACTTGGACTTGCTCTATGTGGCTCCGGAACGGTTAAACCATCCAGCTTTTATCGATTGGATGCGGGAAGTTAAGCTGAGTCAAGTGGCAGTGGATGAAGCGCACTGCGTCTCCCAATGGGGCCATGATTTTCGCGCTTCTTACCGTGAAATTGGCGGCTTTATTGAAGCTTTAGACCAGCGTCCAGTCGTTTCGGCCTTTACGGCGACGGCCACGGCTTATGTACGCCAGGATATTATCCAGCAATTGGGACTTGAAGACCCTCAGCTGGTGGTGAATTCCTTTGACCGGCCCAATTTGAAACTCCGCATCTTAGAGCCCCAGTCTAAGTGGGAGGCCCTCCGCCAAGAGCTGCATCCGGAAGAGGCCATGATTATTTACGCCAATACCCGCAAACAAGTCGACCAGCTCTATGACCAGCTCCGCCAGGCCAAGTTTAAGGTCGTTCGTTACCATGCCGGTCTGTCTGCTGAGGAGCGTGAAGCCGGTCAGAATGCCTTTATCTATGAAGAAGTCAACCTGATCGTAGCAACCAATGCCTTTGGGATGGGGATTGATAAGCCGGATGTGCGTAAGGTGATCCACTATAACATGCCAACAGACCTGGAGAGCTACTACCAAGAAGCAGGCCGGGCAGGGCGTGATGGCTTGCCTGCTGAAGCCATCCTCCTCTACCATGCCAAGGATATTGTCGCGGCTAAATTCTTGATCGGACAGAGCCAAGATCCAAGCTCTGAGCGCCGTCTCCAGGCCATGATTAACTATGCCGATTATGCCGGCTGCCTGCGCCAGTACCTCTTAAGCTATTTCGGCGAAAATTTGGCTGAGCCTTGCCAGAATTGTTCAGGTTGCTTAGAGGACGTCGATGTCCGTGATGCCAGCCGGGAAGGGCAGATGGTACTCTCTTGCCTGGTTCGCATGCGCTGGGCTTATGGCATGACCATGGTCTGTGATGTCCTCCGCGGCAGCAAGGCCCAGAAAGTGCGGGACAAGGGCTTCGATAGCTTATCTACCTACGGCCTCTTAGCAGATTATTCGGAGAAGGAAGTCAAGGATATTATCTCCCAAATGCTGTCCCAAGGTTACCTCAGCCTCAACCAATACAAGGGCCTTGAACTGACTCCATCCTCCAAGGCCCTGCTCAAGGGGGACAAGCAACTGACCATCAAAGCGCGACCCTATAAGGCGCACAGCCAAGCTAAGTCGGCTCAGCAAACAGCGGTGGCCAGTCAATTGTCTGAACGTGATGAGGAACTCTTCGAAGCCTTGCGCGAGCTCCGCTATGAACTTGCAGGAGATGAAGGGGTGCCAGCTTATATTATCTTTAACAACCAGACCCTTTTGGAAATGGCTGAAGAGAAGCCTCAGACCTATGATGACTTTCTTGATATCAGCGGGGTAGGCCAGGTCAAGGCCTCCAAGTATGCGGATATCTTTATTGAGCGTATTGAGGAATGGTTGGAAGGCTAAAAAAGAACTTCTAGACTGGCTCGTTTAGCCTAGTGCTAGAAGTTCTTTTTGTGTTTGTATTTACTTTTGTTTTATTCGTCTTCAGGTAAGCTCCAGTCAAGGATAGGGCCTGCTGGAACGATACCGTTTGGGTTGATGGTGTCGTGTGAACGGTAGTAGTGTTCTTTAATATGTTGGAAATTTACTGTATCGGCAATTCCTGGCATGTTGTAAATCTTACGGGTATAGTACCAAAGATTAGGATAATCTACTAATTGATGGTAGTTGCACTTGAAGTGGCCGTGGTAGACGCTGTCGAAGCGGACCAGGGTGGTGAAGGTACGGATATCTGCTTCTGTGAATTGGTCACCGGCCAAGTAGCTGTGGTCTTCCAAGTGGGCTTCCAGTTCATCGAGCATCTTGAAGACATTGGCCACTTCCTCTTCATAGACAGCTTGGTCGGTCGCAAAGCCTGCCTTGTAGACGCCATTGTTTAAGTTATCGTAGATTTTGTCGTTCCACTGGTCGATCTCTTCACGCAAGTCTTCAGGATAGTAGTCGCCTTCTTTAGCACCGACTTCATCGAAGGCAGAGTTCAGCATGCGGATAATCTCTGAAGATTCGGTGCTTACGATGGTATCCTGCTTGAGGTCATAGAGGACGGGTACCGTCACCCGGCCAGAGAAATCTGGGGCCACATGGGTGTAGATTTGATAGAGGTAGTCCGCGTCGATGACCGGATCCTTGATCACGCCATCTGCCTCGTCAAAGGTCCAACCGTGTTCAGCCATCAAGGGGTTGACCACAGAGAGGCTGATCATTTCTTCTAGCCCCTTCAACTTCCGCATCATCAAAACCCGACTCGCCCAAGGGCAGGCTAAGGAAACATAGAGATGGTAGCGGTCCGCTTCGGCCTTGAAGCCACCCTCACCGCTAGGGCCTGGTTGACCATCCTTAGTCACCCAGTTACGGAATTTAGCAGCATCCCGTTCGAAATGCCCACCTGTGCTTTCTGTATCATACCATTGGTCGCGCCATTCGCCATTAACGAGTAGTCCCATACCAACACTCCTTTTCTATTATTTCAGTTTCGATCTATTTTTATTATAACGAAAGTCATCGCAAAAAACGAATGAAACGCTTGGGGAATGATAAGAAAAAATATATTTTGTTAGTCTTCTTCATTGGCTAATTCATATAGACTGGTTCTGCTGATTTGTTCTAGTGAAGGAAAGCTAAGCGTCAGCCCTCACCCCCTTAGTCGGGTTCGACTTGGCAGGCTTGGAGTGATTTCACAAGTCAGAAACGAGCGAATGCTTCGCTCTTATTCTGACTTTCTCCAAGCATCCAAAGCTAAGCGCTCTTGCTCACACCCTTATTAAGATACTGGGTGGTTTGGGAGAGGGTGTAGCAGATGAGCCAGTACATGATAGTGACGAGGGCGAAGGTGCCGAGGATGTAGCTGGAGTTTTGGCCGTAGATGATGCGGGCGTTGTGCATGAGTTCGGGCAGGGAGATGATGGTGGCCAGGCTGGTGTCCTTGATGAGGGCAATGAGTTGGCTGACGATGGAGGGGGCCATGGTCCGGTAGACTTGGGGCATGATGATGTAGGCCATAGTCTGGCTGCGGCTGAGTCCGGTTGCTAGGCCAGCTTCGAATTGTCCTTTAGGCAAGGCCAGGATGCCAGCCCGGATAATTTCTGAAATCATAGCTGATTCAAAAAGGGTCATGGCGGCTACGGCTGCCCAGAAGATATCCATTTTGATTCCGATTTGGGGTAGGGCGAAGTAAGTAAAGAAGATAATTAACAAGAGGGGGAGGTTGCGAACAGTGTCGATGAGAAAGCCCAGCATGTTAGAGATAATGGGCAGCTTGAGATAGCGCAGGATACCTAGGAGGCTGCCGAAGAATAGGCTGAGGCTAATGGTGAGTAAGGTGAGTTTGACCGTTACCCAGAGGCCCTGGAGGAGGAAGTTAATATTAATCCATTGAAAAGCACCGGAAAAGTCCATTGTGAAACTCCTTTCGTGCCTTAGAGGCTATAATTCTTTTCAAGTTTTTGTATGAATAGGGTTAGAGGAACTGTGAGCAAGAGGTAGAAGCCGGCGACCAGGCTATAGCTTGCGAAGGTGTCGAAGGTCTCTAGGGCGACCAGGTCCCCATAATACATAAGGTCGAGTCCCGCCACCATAGCGAGGATGGAGGAATTCTTAACCAGATTGATGACTTGGTTGCCTAAAGCAGGTAGAGATTGGCGGAAGGCTTGGGGAAAGATGAGATAGGCCATGCATTGTCGAGCTGTGAAACCCTGGGAGAGGCCGGCTTCGAACTGGCCGCGCGGAATGGCCTTGATAGCTGTTGCGATAATATCTGCAATAAAGGATGAAGTATAGAGACTCAGAGCGATCACACCAGATGTAAAACCTGAGAGTTTAATCGAAAAGAGGGGGAGGACGACGTAGAAGAACATCACGATGACCAAGAGCGGAATATTGCGAAAGATTTCGACATAAGTGGTCGCGAATGCTTTCAGAAGCCCCTTGCCTGCGCTCTGCCAAATCCCCACCAAGCTCCCCCAGAGGAAGCTGGCGACTAGGGCAATGGCAGAGGCGAGGAGGGTGCGGGCAAAGCCTTCTAATAAGAGGGGTAGGTAGTCGTGCAAAAGGGTAAACATACTAGGCCTCCTTTAAATTTTTAGCATTGGCGCTTTCGCCAGCATCGGGGAACCATTTATGGAAGATCTTATCATAGGTCCCATCCACTTTAATTTTAACCAAGGCCCGGTTGACCTCATCACGGAAGTCTTTTTGACTCTTGTCGATGGCAATGCCATAGGGTTCCTTGGTAAAAGCCTCACCGATCAAGCGGTAGCCAGGATTCTGGTCAGCAATACCTAGCAAAATTGCATTGTCGGTTGTCATAACGTCGCCCTGGCCGGATTGCAAGGCAGTAAAGGCTTCGGCATAGTTTTCCAGTTCAAGGACCTTGGCCTGGGGAGCAAATTTGCGGATGGATTCTGCTGAACTAGATCCCTTAACGGCTAGGACAGTGTTTTGGGGGCCTAGGTCCTGGACTGATTGAAGAGGGGAGTCTTCTGGACCGAGCAAGGATTGTCCGGCGGCGAAATAAACATCTGTGAAATCCACCTGCTTTTTCCGTTCCTCAGAGATGGTCATGGTGGCGATAATGGCATCAATATTGCCATTTTTGAGGAGGGGGATCCGCGTCTTCGACGTCACCTCGACGAAATCGGCTTGGGCTTGAGGCCCAGCAATTTCCTTGGTCAGGGCCTTAGCAATATCAATGTCGAAGCCCTCCACTTCTTGCTTGGCAATATTATAGTAGCCGAAGAGTCGGGTGTCGTTTTTGATCCCCCAACGGATATGTGGGGTCTGGCTGCTTTTGATCTTGTCTAAAATACTTGGCGCTTGGCTATTTTTTCCGCAGGCCCCGAGCAAAGTCAAGCAGCTGACTAAGAGCAAGAGTAAGTGTCCTTTTTTCATGAGATGACCTCCTGACTAATAAGCGTTAACAACTTGGAGGAAGTCCTTGGCCCGTTGACTTTGGGGTTGGGAGAAGAAGTCCTGGCTGGGCCGGTCTTCAATGATTTCGCCAGCCTCCATGAAGAGGGTCCGTGTGCTGACTTCCTTGGCAAAGCGCATTTCATGGGTGACGACAACCATGGTCATCTTGTCGCTCTCGGCAATGTCTTTCATGACGTTGAGGACTTCGCCCACCATTTCGGGGTCGAGGGCGGAAGTTGGTTCATCGAAGAGGAGTACCTTGGGCCGCATGGCGAGACCACGGGCGATGGCTACCCGTTGCTTTTGCCCGCCGGAGAGTTGGCTAGGGTAGTGGTTGCGCTTGTCCCAGAGATTTACCCGCTTTAATAATCTTTCCGCGCGTTCGTGAGCTTCTTCCGGGGTCTTTTTGAGGACCTTGAGAGGGGCGAGAGTGATGTTTTCAAGCGCGGTCTTATGGGGATAGAGTTCGAAATGTTGGAAGACCATGCCAAAGTCGCGTCTGACCTGGCGGATATTTTCTTTGGGGTTGGAAACGTCCCGACCATCGCAATAGAGGTGTCCACTGGAAATCTTTTCCAAGGCGTTGATGCAGCGGATAAGGGTTGACTTGCCTGAACCGGAGGGCCCGATGATACTGACAACTTCGCCTTCTTGGATGCCTAAGTTAATGGCCTTTAGGGCGTGGTAGTCGCCGTAATACTTTTCGACGTCTTTAAATTCGATGATCATAATGAACAACTCCTTACAAAATAATTAGAAAAAACTTATTGAAAAGATAATAGCATAAATATAGGCTATGTATAAGTGGGTTTCCATACAAGTTTTTTATTTCACAATAAATGGACCCTATGTATTAAGTGGTTAAGGCAAGTTAAGCCTAATAAAAAGAGGAGTCTAAGGGCTTGAATTCAGGCTCGAAAGCATGTAGGGTAGAGATATTGAAATGTAAAGGATAGAAAGGATATGCTGCTGTGACAAATCGTAATAAGGGCATTATTGCCATCTTGATCTCTGCTTTTGGTTTTGCTGTGATGAATCTTTGCATCCCCTTAGCCGGAGACCTTCCCACTATTGAAAAGAGTTTTTTTAGAAATATTGTTGCCTTCGTCGTTGCCTTGACCCTCTTGATGCGGTCTTGGTCCCAAGTTAAGAACCAGGTCCAGGTAGGCGAATTGCCCTGGAAGACCCTCCTCTTAAGGTCGATCTTGGGGACGATTGGGGTCTTCTGTAATTACTACGCCCTCGATCACCTATTTCTTTCTGACGCTTCGGTTCTCAATAAGCTGGCGCCTTTTGCGACGCTTGTTTTTTCAGCGATTTTTCTCAAGGAGCGGATGGATAAGCAACATTTAATCGCCCTGGGCTTTGCCTTTGTGGGAGTCCTCTTAGTCAGCAAACCGACTGGAGCGACAGCCGATCTTCTGCCTTACCTTGTCGCTATCCTTGGGGGCTTGAGTGCGGGCGGAGCCTATACTGCGGTCCGTCAGCTCAACAAGCAGGGAGTCCCCAGTGCCTTTACGGTGGCCTTCTTTTCAGGCTTCTCCTGTTTAGTTTGTGTGCCGTATTTAATCTTTAACTATGTCCCCCTCGACCAAAAAGCTTTATTGGCTCTTTTAGGGGCAGGCCTAGCTGCCAGCTTCGGTCAGTTCGGGATTACCCTGGCTTATAAGTTTGCACCAGCTAATGAGATCTCTATTTTTGACTATTCCAGTATTGTCTTCAGTGGCTTACTCGGCTTCATCTTCCTTGGCCAGGTACCTGATGGCTGGAGTATTCTCGGCTATTTCATTATCTTTACAGGGGGCTTAGTCACCTTCCTCTACAACCGCCAATTGCCCCGCAAGCAGTTATCGCGTTAAGATATAATTTGAAGATATGTATGCTACAAGAAGAGGCTGGGGTAAGAACTCCAGTCCCTTTTTCTTTTGGGCTCCAGTCAAGTGAGCTAAGCGCCAAGTCTCACACCCTTAGTTGGGTTCGAGGATGCAGAAAGGGCTCCTCTTCACAAATGGGAACGACCGGCTAAAGCCGCTCTTATCCCATTTGCTCCAGAGGTCCCTTTCTCCCGCATCCTCTCACACCCTGCTTAGTCGGGTTCGACTTGGTAGACTTGGAGTGATTTCACAAGTAAGGAGCGAGCGAATGCTTCGCTCTTATCCTTACTTGCTCCAATCATCCAAGCCTGAACGCCAAGTCTCACACCCTTTTTTAACAAATACAAAGCTTTTGCCTGTGCTATACTAAGAGTAGTTTATTTCAAGGAGGGATTGTGTTGGAATCCAATCAAAAACAATTGAGCGCTGCTTTCAAACAATCGAGCTCGAAGTTGGCGCTAGCCGCGGAGGGGATCTTGGTAGGGATCCTGGCTGGTTTAGGGGCGGTGGCTTACCGCTATATCCTGACTTATGCTGGTACCTGGCAGCAGGCTCTCTACCAGATGACGAATTTTCCTTGGCTAATTGGTCTTTTTTTATTTTTAGGGATAATGGGGGCCTTAACGGGTATTCTCGTCCAATTGGCGCCCCTGTCCAGTGGGTCTGGGATTCCCCAGGTGTCAGGCGAACTTTTGGGTGAGATGTCTATGCGGCCTCTGCCCACGCTCTTTTCTAAATATCTGGGGGGATTTATGGCCATGCTAGCGGGGATGTCCCTGGGGCGGGAAGGGCCATCTATCCAGATCGGGGCGGCAATCAGCAAGGCCTATACTAAATGGCGCAAGCATGGCGACCTGAGCCAGCGTATCCTTCTAACCTCGGGAGCCAGCGCCGGCTTGTCAGCTGCTTTCAATGCACCGATTGCCTCGACCCTCTTTGTGGTTGAAGAAGTCCATAAGAATATCTCGCCCTTTATTCTTATTCCTGCTCTCTTGGCATCCATCAGTGCCGACCTGGTATCCAAGTGGGTCTTTGGCTTGACCCCATCCTTTGCGATCAAAATGGACCAACTTCTTCCCCAAACTAGTTATTACTTAATTATTATCCTGGGTCTTGTGACAGCCCTAGTGGGGACGACCTTCAATCAGGTTCTTTTAGCGTTCCAGCGTTTTTTACAGAAGCACTTCCCAAATGTTGTGGTTCGGATTGCCCTAGGGTTTCTCTTAACGGGGCTTATTGTGTGGGCTTTCCCCGCCTTGGCGGGTAGCGGGCATGACTTGGTCTACCAGTATTTAGAGATGCCTTGGCCCCTTAAAAGCTTAATCCTAGTCCTCGTCGGAAAACTACTCTTCACCTGTTTCTGTTATGGGACTTCCACACCGGGCGGGATCTTCTTGCCCACCCTCGTGATGGGATGTTTGACTGGGGCAGCCAGCTTCCAAGTTTTCAGCCTATTTATCGATTTAGATCCTGATCTCTTAGCTAATTTTGTCGTTCTAGGCATGGCAGGGGTCCTGACGGCAGTCGTCCGTTCGCCACTAACTTCCATGGTTCTTGTCCTAGAGATGGTGGGGAGTTTGCAGAACTTCCTACCTGTAGCCATTGTGGCCATCACAGCTTATCTGCTTGCAGAAGCCCTCAAGGTGGCCCCTATCTACGATAGCCTCTATGACCGTATGCGGCCTCTCCCCCAAGACCATAAAGAAAAGGAAGCCGCTATTTTGGAGTTTGATGTGCCCCTGACTTCTTCGCTAGCGGGGAAGAAACTAGCCGACCTGGACCTCCCCCAAGAAATTCTCATCGCTTCCATTGTGCGCGGTCGGGCCAGCCTTGTGCCTAAGGGGGCAACTACCATCCAAGCCAAAGACCGGCTCCTGATTGTGACTTCCAAGGATCATTTAGCAGCTACCAAGAAGCTTTTCCGAGAGGCTGCCAAGACCTAGGCCAAGTATTTTATAGAGACGAAACAATAATGTATCGCAAAAGAAAATAAGTAATGATTCGTCTAAAAGAACGAGCGCTTAGAAAGTGCTTGTTCTTTTTATTTGGCAAACATTTTATGAAAGGGGAGCTTAAGCAATGGTTGGGCTTATGTAATTTTTAGGTAAAAGAAATGTAAATCTTTCATGAAAAATCCCCAGATGGAATAAAAATTTGCTAGGCTATAAGTGTCTAAAATTTTATGTTTTTAGACGATAAAATACGATTAATTGGAGGTATACTTGTAATGTTAGGAACTCAGACTTTGGTGGCCGATTTTTCTGTGACCGAGGACCTTGAAGCTCTTTACAAGCGAGCTAAACGTGTAAAGACGCTGAATCTTCGCGAACAGGTGGTCTATCTCCACTACCAAGCAGATGCTGACCGCAAGGCTGGTCGTACCTTGGTGGTATGTAGTGACGGGTCAATCTTTAGGACCCAATCAAAGCCGGAAATCCTGATCCAGAATTATAGCGAGCGGATGGCTAAGGAACAGTTCTTCCATCAGAAACTGACAAAGAAACCTTTTCAGCCTGTCGTGAGTGCGGATTTAATCTTTGTTCCTTTGAAATCTGTTAAGCGGGGTAGTCCTTCCTGGCTAGCTCTCCATCAGGTTTACCGTCTGCCTAACTTGAAGGAGAAGAGTCGCCACACCATTGTGGAGGGGATGACCAATATTCACCTAACCCTCGACGTGCGTCCTAGCCGTTTTATTCACCTGGTTAGACAGGCTTATTTAAGCTGGGTTTTTCTCAATATGTCGGTTCTCTTGCATACGCCTAAGCAGCCCCCTTATTTCAAAATAGAAGATTTAGAGAATAGTCACCTCTTCCAAAGAATGCTCTACACTGAAGCTTCTGACCAATTTAGTGAGCTCTACCAAACAGCTGAAGACATCCATAGGGAGCGTTACAGTGAACAGCTGGAGCTCTGGCATGAACGGGTCTTAGACTTTATCCATTAGATTAAAGTATGCTATAGTAGGAGAGTATGACAAAAGTCGTTTAGGCCTGAATCAGCTAACGCTTACGATATCTGTAACTCGCTGGGCGTCGAACAGCTATAGCAGCTGTCCGCGAACTATATCCAAGCCTTGAGCAAGGCTTGGACATAGTTCGAGGTTGAGGCTGCAAGAGCAGACTTGAAGTGACTTCACCCAATCGAAACGCTCGGCCAAAGCCGCTCTTTTTCGTTTGGCCTCCAGTCCTTCAAGTCTAATCGCTCTTGCTCTCACCCTGATAGTCGGGTTCGGTCGCGCAGAAGTGGCTCCTCTTCACAAAGATCCGCCGAAGACTTTCAGTCTTCTTTGGCTCTTTGCTCCAGAGGTCCACTTCTAGCCGCGCTCCCTCTCACCCTATATGAAGTGGGTGACAGGACTGACTTTTGGAACAGATTTTTGAAAGAAGTTTGTTATTAAAAAAGAGGATAGATCTTTTGTCCCAGACTCTATAGTGAAAGGAGGCTCAGCTATGGTAAAGAAGAACTACCAAGGCCCAGTGCGGCTCTCAGACTTATCCGGCGATCATGTGAAAAACCCCTCCGCTGATCAGGCTAAGAAAGCAAGTCAACAGAAGGCGAAGCCCCGCCAGGCTCAAGATTTGGTCCAAGCAGCGCAAGCGCTGAAAGCCAAAAAAATAGATCAAAAACCGCAGCCTCCGCGAACAGACAATGACCAGGAAAAGTCTGAAGAAGCAGAGCTGTCCGGTGAAATCACCAAGATTGAAGCGCAAAAGCGGCGCAAACATCGCTTTAATATTTATCTCAACCAAAGCTATGCCTTTCCTGTAAGTGAAGCGACCCTGGTTAAGTTTGCTTTGGCCAAGGGTCAGGTCTTAAGTGCTGAGCGAGTAGCTGAGATCCAAGTAGCTGAAGCCGCTGCCCAGGCCTATCAGACAGCAGTGAATTATCTGAGCCATCAATTGCGTTCGGAGAAGGAGATCCGTCAACGGCTCCAGCGTGATGATTGGCCTGAAGGGGTGATTGACCAAACTATCCAGCGCTTAAAAGAACTGCGACTCGTCGATGACTTGGTTTATGGCCAGTCCTATACCCGGACGGCTATGCGCCTGCAGAAGAAGGGGCCCGGTCAAATTCAGCGCAAATTAAAGGAAAAGGGCCTCAGCGAGTCGACCATCCAACAAGCTCTGGAGGAGTATGATGATCAAACTGCCCAAGACAATATTGAAGAGCTGGCGGCTAAACGTTTGAAGCAACAAATGCGAAAATATGCCCAGCGCGATAGTGAACAGCGCACAGTGCGTTATTTGATGCAGAAGGGCTTCGATAGTGATGCAGCCAAGCAAGCGGTCCAAAGAGCGAGTCAAGACCTTGTTGATGACGATCTAGAAGATGATAAATTGGACCAGCAAGGCCAGAAGTACTGGCGCAAGTACCGCCGCCTAGACCCTAAAGAACGCTATTTTAAAGTCAAACAACAGCTTTACCGGAGGGGCTTTGAAGCAGGGGCGATTAAGCAATGGCTAGACCAAGTGATGGAGAAGGAAGAGGGATAATTTGCAGATACAAGACCATAAGCCCGAAGATTGGTTGGGGCGGAGTGCAATTGAAGACTTGGGCCCAGATATCCATGGCGTCCAAGTCTGGGGGCCTAAGACTAATGAGAAGTTTCAGACCACTTTGCTGGATTGGTATGACCAACATGGCCGCAGCCTTCCTTGGCGCGAATCGAAATCAGCCTATGCCGTCTGGGTCTCTGAAATCATGCTCCAACAGACCCAAGTGGACACGGTTATCCCTTACTATCAGAACTTTATGCAAAAGTTTCCGGATGTTAAGGCTTTGGCTCAAGCTGAAGAAGCGGACCTATTAAAGGCCTGGGAAGGCTTGGGTTATTATTCTCGGGTTCGCAATATGCAGGCGGCTGCCCAAACCATTATGGACGATTATGATGGTGAATTCCCCAGTGACTTAAAGGAAATCCAATCACTTAAGGGGATTGGTCCTTATACAGCAGGGGCCATCGCTTCGATTGCTTTCAATGTCGTGACACCAGCTATCGATGGCAATGCCATGAGGGTCTTCGCCCGGCTTTTTACAGTGAGTGCAGACATTGCCCAGGCTAAGAACCGGAAGATTTTTCAGGCATTGGGCGAGTATCTCGTGGATCCCACACGTCCAGGTGACTTCAACCAAGCCATTATGGACCTAGGTTCGAGTTATCAAAGGGCCAAGGATCCTGATCCTGAAGCTAGCCCTCTAAGAGACTTCAACCTATCGACTTTAACGGGGAAGACCTTGGATTATCCTGTCAAGAGCAAAAAAGCCAAGGCCAAGCATTACTACTATGATGCCTTGGTCTTGGAAGACAAGCTTGGGCGTGTCCTGATCTGCCAGCGACCAGAGACAGGTTTGTTAGCCAAGTTGTGGACGGTTCCTTTGCTTGAACGCCAGCAGCCTGCTGAAAGCTCCGGTCAACTGGGCCCCCTTTTTGCTGACCAAGTGGCTGAAGATGACCAAGCCATTTATGACAACTTGCTTGCGGAGAGCCAAGCCCACTACCATGTCAGCCCCATCTTCTACAAGCGCCAGCTCGCCGAAGTCAAACACGTCTTCAGCCACCAAGTCTGGCATATACGGGTCTACCAAGGCCAGCTAAAGGAAGACGCTGACCAAGTCATCGACCGCCTATCCAAGCAAGGAGCCAGCAACTGGTGCTGGCTCAAACTCAGCGACATGACCCAACACGCCTTCCCCACCGTCCAAATGAAAATCTGGCAAGCCTATGAAAAGAACAGGGTGTGAGCAAGAGCCCTTAGACTTGAATGACTGGAGCCCAAACGAAAAAAGAGCGGCTTTAGCCGATCGTTTCGATTGGGTGAAGTCACTTCAAGTTTGCTCTTGCGAACCCGACTAAAACAGGGTGTGAGACTTGGCGTCTAGGCTTGGATGATTGGAGCAAGTCAGAATAAGAGCGAAGCATTCGCTCGTTTCTGACTTGTGAAATCACTCCAAGCCTGC
>NZ_JASOLI010000015.1:0-20258 GCF_030215145.1 Aerococcus sp. UMB7834
ACAGTTCGGTCCCTATCCGTCGCGGGCGTTGGAAATTTGAGAGGAGCTGTCCTTAGTACGAGAGGACCGGGATGGACGCACCGCTGGTGTACCAGTTGTTCCACCAGGAGCAGAGCTGGGTAGCTATGTGCGGCAGGGATAAGCGCTGAAAGCATCTAAGCGTGAAGCCCCCCTCGAGATGAGATTTCCCATACTTTTAAAGTAGTAAGACCCCTGAGAGATGATCAGGTAGATAGGCTGGAAGTGGAAGTATAGCGATATATGGAGCGGACCAGTACTAATCGGTCGAGGACTTATCCAAAGGATAAGATTGTATGAGTGGTTGGGTAATTACGAGCAGGTTCAGTTTTGAGAGAACAAGCTTTTCTCAACTAAATAGAAATTGTGCGGTGGTAATGGCAAGAAGGTCACACCTGTTCCCATGCCGAACACAGCAGTTAAGCTTCTTAGCGCCGAATGTAGTTGGGGGTTGCCCCCTGTGAGACTAGGACGCTGCCGCGCAGTTTATTATTCCGCAATAGCTCAGTTGGTAGTAGCGCTTGACTGTTAATCAAGATGTCGTAGGTTCGAGTCCTACTTGCGGAGTTTTTCTTTTATAGTTTGCTGCAGTAGCTCAGTCGGTAGAGCGTCGCCTTGGTAAGGCGGAGGTCGTGGGTTCAAATCCCATCTGTAGCTTCATTTAAGGGGCCTAGTTCAAACTAGGTCTTTTTTCTTGCTTTATTGGTTAATTTAAGCGGTCATGTTCGCAATTTGTTTTTTTATTTGATAGACTAAATTAAAATGGATAACTTAATATAAGGAGATTATTATGGAAATTATTGGATTTATTGGCGTTTTAGCTGCCATCTGTTTGATTATCCTCTTTTCAGCTAAGGGGCTCAATATATTAATTGGGGCTCCTCTAGCGACAATGGTAGTCTTAGTAACGAATCGCATGAATGTATTGGAATGGATGCTCAGACCTGAGCAGTCTTATCTGGCTTCAGTGGGTGATTTCTTTGTCAGTATGTTCGCACTGTTTATCTTGGGGACGATTCTGTCACAGTACATGCAGGATTCCCATGCGACGACTTCGATTGCGCGGACAGTCTTAAAGATTGTGGGCCGGGACAAACCTTTTAATGCTCTCTTTGCTCTCGCTGTTATTGGGCTTTTAATTTCCTATGGGGGGATCAACTCGGTAATTGTTTACTTCGCGATTATTCCAATTGCTCACTCGGTCTTTAAGGAACTGGATATTAACTGGCGCTTGATCTGTATCCCTGTCTTCTTAGGGGTGGCGTCAATTACGATGACCATGCTGCCAGGGACCCCTTCACCAACCAATGTTATCCCAGCAGAAGCTCTGGGCACATCGATGACGGCTGGGAAATTGCTCGGTTTCGGGGCGTCGATTGTAGCCTTTATTTATGGGGTAGTCTATATGAAATTCCGTCTAGATAAGAGCTTGGCCAATGGTGAGACTTTCTATTCTTACCTGGAGGATACGGACCAAGAGATGGAAGATCCTGATGAATCTGATCTGGATGAAGAGGAAGTGGCTGAGGAAGATATTCCACCTTTCTTCTTGAGTATCTTGCCGATGTTAGTCTTGATTGCGATTATCTTTATGTTTAGTGAAGTGACTAATATTGTTGTCATTGCCCTCCTAGCGGCTGTTTTACTCTGTGCTATTTTCTTCAGAAAGTATTTGAATTCTTCGGATAAGGAACTCTTGAATGAGGGGGCAGCAGATGCTG
Organism: Aerococcus sp. UMB7834; assembly: GCF_030215145.1. Lineage (NCBI taxonomy): Bacteria > Bacillati > Bacillota > Bacilli > Lactobacillales > Aerococcaceae > Aerococcus > Aerococcus sp. UMB7834. Next base: position 1,740 of record NZ_JASOLI010000015.1, read on the forward strand.
TAATGCCAACCCTAGCTATGGGGAGTACGGTGGCATTCGGGACGGTCTTGATTGAGTCGACAGGTTTTAACTTCATTGTGACCTTCTTAAACAGTGTTCTTGCCAACCCAGTCTTACGCTTGACTATTGTGTCCGTTGCCTTGGGGGCAATTACTGGTTCTTCTTCAGGGACAGTGGGGATCTTAGTCAATACGATGGCACCAGAGATTATTGCTGAGGGGGTTGACCCTGTTGTCGTTCACCGGATCTCAGGTGTGGCCTCTTCAATCTTTGCCCTCCTCCCCCATGCCGGAGCTTACATTACCTTTAGTTCTCTAACGCATCTGCCTCAGAAGTCGACTTATCGTGATTCCTTTGCGATTGTCGGTGGCTGTCACTTCGTTGCTTTAATCACCATGTTAGTGATCACTTACTTCTTTTATTAAAATTAGCCGGCAATCTTTGTCATTGCCTAGCTGCACCCTAGCTTATGTCGCAAGCTGGGGTGTTTTTGATTGTGATCAGGAGGAAAAATGATTGATCGCTTTTGGCGAACATAGGTGTTCTCTTATTAATCGCTTTTAGCTAAGGATTCCATGCTATGATGAATGATAAATATAGAGAACAGGGGCAGATGAATATGAAACATATTGAAACGATTTTGGCGCAGCTAGGTAACCACAGCGATCCGCGGACGGGGGCGATTAATACGCCGATCTATCTCAGTACGGCTTATGCCCACCCACACTTGGGGGAATCGACGGGCTATGACTATGTGCGCACCGCGAATCCGACTAGAGATGTCTTACAGTCGGGGATTGCAGAGCTCGAAGGGGGCAAATATGGCTTCGCAACGGCTTCAGGGATGGCAGCTATCCAGTTAGTCCTGGAAGGTCTCTTAAAGGCTGGCGACAGGATTGTTACCCTCCAAGATCTCTACGGGGGGTCTTACCGTTACTTCCACCATATGGAAGAATTAGGGATCTATCAATTTGAATACTGTTTGGACCAAGCAGCTTTGGAGGCTGCCTTGAAGGAAGAGACGGCCATGGTCTTTATTGAAACCCCCACTAACCCCTTGATGGTGGAATTTGATATTGAAGCTATTGCTGAATTGGCCAAGGCAGCCGGTGCGCTCTTAGTGGTCGACAATACCTTCTATACACCGATTATCCAACGGCCTTTAGAGCTTGGAGCAGATGTCGTTGTGCATTCGGCTACTAAATACTTGGCTGGCCACAATGATGTTCTAGCTGGCTTGGTGGTCTGTTCGCGCGACGACCTGGGGGAAAAATTAGACTTCCAATTGAACACAACGGGCTCGACCTTGAGTGTCTTTGATAGTTGGTTAGTAATCCGGGGCTTGAAGACCTTGGCCCTTCGCTTCAAGCAGCATGAGAAGAATGCGCGGGCTATTGTGGACTACCTGAAAGAGGAGCCCCTGGTGACAGCGGTTAATTATCCTGGCCGTGGGGGGATGCTGTCCTTTGCTATTAAGGACACGGACTTGATCAGTGACTTCCTCCAGGCCCTAGATATTATTACCTTTGCGGAGAGTTTGGGTGGGGTGGAGAGTTTGATTACCTATCCTAAGACCCAGACCCATGCGGATATTCCTGAAGAGGTCCGGCTATCTTACGGGTTGACAGATGAAATTTTACGGATTTCGACGGGGATCGAATCTGATGAGGACTTGGTGACTGATTTGAAACAGGCTTTTGATGCTGTACGCTAAATCTTTATAGAAGAAGAAAAAAGGAAGCCAAAGCGATAACTTTGGGCTTCCTTTTTGTGCGTTAAAGGCCTTTTGCCGGTAATGGTTGATGGATAAGCAGCTGGAACTTTGACTATAAGTTCACCTGCAATTCTTACGATATATATGCTGAAATGCTTCGTCATGATAGAAGGCATATTCCCTAGTCAAGCTCAGGTTCGAAGTGGTCGTCCTGGCTTTCAGACACGTACTTGCCATTCTTCTTGTGCTGTTTGACGCAGGCGGTGAGAAGATATTCGATCTGACCATTGATCGAGCGGAAATCATCTTCTGCCCAGGCTGCGAGTTCTTGGTAGAGCTTGTCGGAAATCCGGAGGGGGACTTGTTTCTTCTTCGCCAAGGCTAGTAGAGGCTCCCTGAATTGACAATGGGTGAGACGTCGTTATTTCCGCATAAGACGACGAGGAGGTTGGAGACCATGGCAGCCTTGCGTTCTTCATCGAGTTCGACGACGGACTCTTCTTCTAATTTGGCCAGGGCCATATCGACCATGCCGACTGCACCGTCTACGATCATGGCGCGGGCATCGATCAGGGCGGAGGCTTGTTGGCGTTGGAGCATGGCAGCTGCGATTTCTGGTGCATAGGAGAGGTGGGTGATTCGGGCTTCCAGGATTTCTAAGCCAGCGAATTCTACCCGGTCTTGGATTTCATCCTTGATGCGTTGGGCCACAATTTCCGAAGACCCGCGTAAGGACCCATCGTCAGGTTCGCCGTCCCCGCTAGTGTCGATAGGAACGCGAGGATTGACGTCATAGGGATACTGGCGGATGATATTGCGCAGGGCAGTATCTGTTTGTAAGGAGAGGTATTCCTTGAAGTTATCAACATTGAAGACCGCCTTAGCCGTGTCGTTAACCTTCCAGATAACAGCGACACCAATCTCAACCGGGTTGCCCAGATAGTCATTGATCTTTTGCTTGGAATTGTTGAGGGTCATGACCTTCATTGAGATCTTCTTATCCTGACGATTGAGGTTCAAGCTAATGGCTTCCTTATCTTGGCTGGCCCCGCTTGTTTGTTCGCTCACATCTCCGCTCTGTCCTAGCTTGGTCTGGGCCGCTGGGTTAAAGGCCTGGGCGAAGGGGTTGACATAGTAGAAGCCTGCGCCTTTGAGCGTCCCGTAGTAATGGCCAAAAAGGGTCAGAGCCAGGGCTTCCTGGGGTTTGAGGACCTTGAGACCAAAGAGTAAGATCCAGCCAAATACAATATAGATAGCAGCTAGGGCAATCACCAAGCCCACATTATGGTTAATGCCCCAGATAAAGGCTAGGACGGCGACCACTAGTAAGACGAAATAGGCGGTCAAGACGACCATGCCCTTCTGCTTGCCGACAAGCACCTTCTCTTCGATCTTATCGCTGTGGACCAACTGCTGGCCCAGCTGGTCAATTTGATTCTGGTTCTTCTTCATTTCAACGTCCTCCATTCTATTTGATATCATAATGATATCACTTTATCTTATCTAAAGCAAGAAAAGCCTTACAAAAGAAAAATCTCTAGCCCGATTGTATGGCTAGAGATCAATGAGGAAAATAGGCTAGGCTTCAGCAGCCTTGTTGGTAGCGAATAGCAGCCAGTTTAAAGGCTTCGTAGCTATCATAGGGGCTATGGGCCGCAATGATAGGGTCCAGCCGGTCGCTGGGCAAATCTTCCATGGCTTCCAGGCTATCCACTCCGACTTGGGCCAGGAGGTCACCCTTGGAGACTAGGTCGGAATGAGCCTGGAGGAAGCTGTTGCTGAAGAGCTGGTCCAGGTCGCTGGTAGCCACTTTCTCTTTTGTCTTCTTTTTCTTTTGAGCCAGGTCAAAGCGGTCGCCGAAACCTTTGAGCTGTGTGATATCGAATTTGAATCCCATGTGATCGACTCCTTTCTTCTAGTATAACCACCTGGCCGGTAAAAGCAAGGGGACAAGGCTCTGGCGGGGAAATTTATGTAAAAGATGTTAGAATAGGACTTAGAAAGGAGCGATGTCGAATGGCTAATGAAATTGTCAAAGAAAACAACGCTTATGTAATTCGTTCAGAAGAAGGCGAAAAAATCGCTGAAATTACTTATTCCCCAGCTTCCGAGGATTTTGTGATTGCTGACCATACTTTTGTCGATGAGAGCTTGCGCGGGCAAGGAATTGCCGGTAAGTTGCTGGACCACCTGGTGGCTGAAATGTCTAAAGAAGGCAAGCAAATTAAGGCCCTCTGCCCCTATGTTGTCCGCAAATTCCAGGAAAATCCTGAAAAATATGACGCCATTAACTTCGATAAGAAAGATTAGGCAAAGGAGCTAGAAAGCGCTTGCTTCCCTCTGCTTTTGGGCTATAATTAGGTTAGTAGAAAAAATAGTTCACGGAGGGGATTATAATGAAAGAGATTAAACGTATTCTAGCCCCTGTGGATGGGTCGACACCCGCCAAAGCGGCCTTAGAAGCAGCAGTAGACTTAGCCCAACACCATGGGGCTGATCTGACTATATTGAACGTGATTGATGACTTCGGTGCTTATACGGATGCTAGCGATTATACCAAGCTGAGTGATATCTTATATGACAAGAACCGGATCAAGTTGGAAGAGGATGAAGCTTACGTCAAGTCCCTGGGCTTTGATCGGGCCGAGATTAAGCTGCTCAGAGGTGAAGCCAAGGATGAGATTGTGTCCTATGCTGAGGCTAATGATATCGATCTGATTGTTGTGGGCTCAACCGGTAAAGGCAGCATTCGCCGGGCCCTCTTAGGCTCTGTGTCATCCTATATTGTCCGCCATGCCCACTGCGATGTCCTCGTGGTGCGCTGATCGGGGACTTTTGGAATTTCGATAAGCAGTGTTCGCTTTTAGGTGTCAGTGATTCGGTCCAAGGATTAAAATGACCGCTTAGAAGCTTGTTTTGATAAGCTTTCGGCCCTTTTTTGGGAACTCGTTAAATGAAGGAATAAGTGATGATGATAGGGACTCCGAGATTGGGGCCCCTATTTTTTGCTTGCGCAAGCGCGCTTATTTTTGTATAGTAAGTGATGATAAGAAGAGAGGCGAGGGATGCGACAATGAATTTTCATAAATTAAAGTATGTTGTAGTGGCAGCAGATAGTGGGTCCTTCCGGGAGGCTGCCCGCCGCCTGTACATGGCTCAATCCAGTCTATCCACTGCGATTAAAGAATTAGAAGAAGAATACCAGATCCAGATCTTTGAGCGGACCAAGCGGGGGATCTATATCACACCGGAAGGGAGCGAATTCCTCTCCTATGCCCGGGACATCCTCTCCCAAGTGGATGTCTTGGAGAAACGCTACCTGGAGCCAACGGGCAAGCAGATTTTCTCGGTGTCGGGCCAGCACTATGACTTTGCCTCCGAGGCCTTCTCCCAGCTGATTGCGGAATCGGACACCTCGCAGACAGACTTCCGTTTGCTGGAAACCTCAACCAAGGAAGTCCTCCACGATGTGCGGTCAGCCTACAGTGAATTAGGGATCCTCTACATGAATCCTAATAACCAGAAAGTCATCCAGCAATACCTGAACCGCCATGAGCTGGACTTTGTGGAGTTGGGTGAATTCTCAGTCCATATCTTTGTGGGCCATGACCACCCCCTAGCTGACCGAGACAGTGTGAGCTTAGAAGACCTGGAGCCCTATCCCTCCCTAGGCTTTGAGCAGAAGGAGAGCAATACCCTGCAATTCTCGGAAGAGGTGGTTGAAGGAGACAAGAAGGACCAGCAGCAAATTATGGTGTCTGACCGCGGCAGCTCCATCAATGTCCTGGTCAATACCGATGCCTACCTGATTGGCTCAGGAATCTTGAGTTCGCCCTTCAAGACCATGATGCGGACCATCCCTGTCCGCGACCAAGAACCCAACCATATCGGCTATATCCACGCTAGCTACCGCAAGCAATCCAACCTGGCCAAGCGCTATATCGAGCTCTTGACGGCTATGGTGGATTAATCGTATCAGTCAAGTGATGACCCCAAAACTTGGACAGAGTTTTGGGGGCTATTTCAATGGCTGGCAACTTATAGGCAGTCGATTCAAATTCTTTGAAAGCGGTTAGAAGACCTGTTAGGATGAGGATATGAGGAGTGGTTGAATGAGAAAGAGAGCTATATATTCACCTTTTGTCTTAATCCTTGATGTTGGTCTACTCGTTTTCTGGATTGTTTTGCAGGTTTACCTAGGATACTCCTGGAAAGAGGCTATATTTTCCGGATCAACTTGGTTGTTATTTCTAGCCGTTTTAGCATATGTTTCTAGCTTTATCAGGTATCACAAAAGGAAATGATTCCTTCGAAGTTTAATAAAGGGTGAAATGGTCTGGCAACTTATAGGAAATCAATTCGATTTTTTGAAAGCGGTTAGAAGATCTGTTAGGATGAGGATAAGAGGAGTGATCAAATGAAAAAAGAAACCATATATTCACCTTTTGCCTTAATCTTTGATATTGGCTTATTGGTTGCTTGGTTTATCTTACAAAACTATTTAGGTTTTACATTAAAAGAGACTCTACTATCTCCTTCCACTTGGTTTTTCTCTTTAGCTGTTCTAACTTATGTCTATCAATTTATTAAGTACCATAAGGGTAAATAATTGACTCTGACTTTAAGCTGCTGATAGGAGGCTGGGACAAAAGTTCCAGTCTCTTTTTTATTAGATATTTTTCGGCTTTTGGCGAATAGCTGCTTTAAATCCCAAAAAATACCCTTTTTGCAAGCGTATAATTTGCTTATTGTGGCTTGTATCCGCTAAAATGAAGGTATTAAGAAAGCAATATTTTGTTTCAGAGTGGAGGGATCTCAATGGGAGGCTTTCGTCGTTTTATCCAGATTGTCGTTACATTAATCTTTATTTTGGCCCTAGTTGCCGCCATTTCCTTGTTCTACCCAATTCCTTACCTATCCGCCTTTGCGATTAGTTACCTAGTTGGAAATTGGACCCTACGTTTGGTCGTGGCCGTGATTTTAGGTCTACTCTTGGTATACTGCGTCTTCCTATTCTTCAGAGCGCTATTTGTTGCCAGTAAGCACCGGAGAATGGTGATGGATGCGTCGCGCGGGGATATGAATGTATCCAAGCAAGCTATCGAAGCAACAGCTTTGAGTGCAGTCAAGCATGTGGGGAATATCTACTATCCAGATGCCAAGGTGACCATCTACGATAAACCTGAGGATACAGAAATCGATATCCAAGTGAGTGTTGGTGAGATGGATAATGTGCCAATGCTCGGTCAATTGATCCAAGAGCGCGTTCAAGCAGCCGTACAGCGGACCTTGCACCTCGATGTGCACCGGATTGATGTCAAGATTAACCAAGTGAGCCCGGCAGAGAGTCGTCAAGCCAAGCACTTGACCCGGCCAGCGCAACCACGTGTTAGATAGTCAGGAGGAGTCAAATTATGGATAATGAACAAGTAAAGAAAGTTTGGGACCAATACAGTGGTCGGATTATTGGTGCAGTACTCGGCTTTATTTTTGCCCTCTTATGGATGAGCATTGGCTTCGCTGAGAGCTTGCTGATTTTTGTGGTGATGGGGGCTGCCTACTGTGTGGGCGCTTACTTCGACGGAGAATTAGACCTTAACGCTTGGTTAAAATTCTTCAATATCAAGTGATATTGGTTTCATTTCTAGGTAATTTTTGTTAGAGTGAAGATAGTGTAAATGTAATAGTATAAGTAAAGGAGAGTTATTAATGTCTGAACAAGTTCAACATGAAAATGAATTAACCTATGAAGATAAAGTCATCCAAAAAATTGCTAACTATGCCGTACAAAACATTGATGGTATCTTAGAATTAAAAGGTGGCATGACTTCAGGTATCAAAGGTTTCTTCTCAGATAACGGGGAAGATGAAACTCGTGGCGTAAGCGCTGAAGTTGGTAAGAAAGAAGTAGCTCTCGACCTTGAAGTGATTGGGGAGTTCGGTAAGGACTTACAAAAAGCCTTCAAAGATACCATTAAAGTTGTCAGCGAAAACGTTGAACATATGACTGGTTTGAAGGTTGTTGAAGTTAACATGCATGTTAACGAAGTCTACACCAAGAGCGACTATGAAAAGAATAAGAGCGATAAGGAACGTGAACAAGAAGCGCGTCGCCGCAAAGAAGCAAGCGACTACTCCGGTTCTTCACGCGTTCAATAAGCATGATATAGAAGAGCAGGTGAGCTGCTCAGTAGAGAAGCTAGGACTAGTCGCCTAGCTTCTTTTTGTTTGATGAAGAAGACTGCAATAGCTTCGCTTCACAAAATTTAATGAAAGTCCTATAATTAAGTTAAGTAAAGGAGGAATCTATGATGCGTGCAATGATTTTACTTGGAAGTGGTTATGAAGAAGTGGAAGCTCTAACTGTGGTGGACTGGTTCCGCCGGGCTGGCCTCGGGATTGATATGGTTTCTGTGTCGGACGAATTGGAGACGGTGGGAGACCACCAGATTCACATCCAAGCAGACAAGCGTCTGGCTGACGTTGACCCCAGTCTCTATGACTTGATCGTTACGCCAGGGGGGATGCCTGCTTCGAAACAGTTAGCTGGAGACCAGGCTGTCCTTGATTTAGTTCAAAGCCACCATCAAGCTGGGAAGTGGCTGGCTTCCATCTGTGCCTCTCCGCTGATCTTGGAAGCTGCAGGAATTGCGGCAGAAGCTGTGGGAACCTGCTATCCAGGGATTGAAGAGACTGTTCACTTTAAAGACCATAAGGAAGACTTAGTGGTCGTCGATGAAGACGCTAAGTTGATGACTTCGAGGGGACCTGCGACGGCGACTTACTTTGCCCTCAAGCTCGTGGAACGTTTTGCCGGTGAAGAGGCTGCTAATGATTTGAAGCAGGCCCTACTCCTCGACCAAGTGGAAGCGAGTCAGGCTGGCCATGCTTAAGGCCCTCTTCCAAGCCCCCGTTCGTTTCTACCGGGCCTATATTTCGTCTTTATTTCCTGCCACTTGCCGCTACTATCCCTCTTGTTCGGCTTATATGCTGCGAGCCCTGGATAAGCACGGCGCCTTGAAGGGGAGCTTGATGGGGCTGGGGCGGATCTGCCGCTGCCACCCTTTCATTAAGGGCGGTTTTGACCCGGTACCTGACCACTTCACCCTCCGCCGCAACCGGGAGGAGATTTCGGAGGCTGAGCGGGCTCTCTTGATCCAGGCTAAGGCAGAAGAAATGAGCGACCAAGAGCTTTAGAAAATCCTAGTATTTTTTTCAAAAAGGGCTAAGGAAAAATTCACACTTAATTCACAGGGGACCCTTATAGTATAAGCATACCCAACAAACCCAAATAAACTTTTCTTCATATCTTTCTCCTCCAAATTGAAAGATAGCGAAAGAGGCTGAGCTGTGGAAAGGCCAGCCTTTTTCTTTTTGCCTAGGGTGTGAGCAAAGGCGGTTAGAAAGGGATGACTGGAGGCAAAAGGAATAAGAGCGGCTCTCAGCCGATCGTTTCCTTTTGCTGAAGTCACTCCCTTTCTGCCTTTGCGAACCCGCCTAGGGTGTGAGAGCGCGCGGTTAGAAGTGGACCTCTGGTTTTTGGTGAAGAGAAGCTATTTCTGCTAGCCTGAGCCTGACTACAGGGTGTGAGCAGTTCCCTCTAAACATTTAAAGACCAACTTCAAAAGCCTAACGGATGCTCACTCATACGATGTGGTAAAGCTTCAGGATTTTTTGAGTAAGCAAGCTTGAACTTTTGCTGGTAAGCCCCTATAATGACTAGGCGAGCTAATGTTGATGGCTCTATGATTATTTATAAATGGAGGGGTGTTGCGCTTTGAAGTTTATTTGGAAATATCTGAAGAAATATCCTGGCGACTTATTGATGTTGTTTCTAGGCATGGCTGCTTTTGTAGCGGTGACTCTAGGCCTACCAACCATGGTCGCTTTTATTATTGACCACGCCATTGTGGCAGGTAATATGTCTGTCTTTTACCGTTATATGGCCTATATGGTGGTCTTTGCCTTAGTTGGGGTGGTTGGTCAGCTGATGGCGTCTTACTTTATCAGTAAGATCGTCAACGATATGACCATGAAGATCCGCAATGATGTCTATGCGAAGATGCAGACCTTGTCCCACCATGAATTCCAAGAACTTGGGGTGCCGTCGTTAACGACACGAATTACAACGGATGCCTTTATTCTCTTGCAGTTTACGCAAATTATGTTGCGGACTGGGATGACATCGCCCTTGATGATTGCGGCGTCGATCTTTATGATTACAACCATTTCGCCGGCATTAGGGGCTTATATTATCCCCATTGTGCCGATTATCCTACTCTTGGTCCTCTTTATGTCCAAACTGACTCTGCCGATTTCAGAAGACCAGCAGGCGAGCTTGGACCGGATCAATCAGAGCCTGCGTGAGAACATTACGGGGACCCGGGTTGTGCGGGCCTTTAACCGCCAGGGCTATTTTGAGAAGCGCTTTGCCAAGGTGGCCAGTCTCTACAAGCGGCTCACCAAGAAGCTCTTCAAGTTAGTGGCGGTGACCCCTTCTGTCTTCAGTTTTCTCATTAATATTACGATTATTATGATTATGTTGGTGGGATCGCGTTATATTGAGCAGGGGCAACTCCAGGTGGGCAATCTCTTTGCTTTCATCGAGTATGCCTTCCACATCCTGATTTCCCTCATGCTTTTTGCCAATATTTATATGATGTATCCGCGGGCGGTGGTGTCGGCGGGCCGGCTCCAGGAAGTCTTGGACACGCCGATTACGGTTGAAAATCCTGACCATCCTGTGATGGAGACCGATGGCAGCGGGCGCTTGGAGTTCCGTCATGTGGACTTTGCTTATCCGGATGCTAGAGAGCCGGTCTTGAGAGATATTTCCTTTAGCTCCAAGGCAGGGGAAACGGTGGCCTTTATCGGATCAACAGGTTCAGGGAAATCAACCATTGTCAAGTTGATTCCACGTTTCTACGATGTGACCAAGGGGGCTATCCTGGTTGATGGGGTAGACGTTAGAGACTTGGACCTGGCTGTCTTGAGGGACAAGATTGGCTTTACCCCGCAGAAGGCTAACTTATTCACGGGGGAGATTGCCGACAACTTACGCTACGGCAAGGCTGATGCGACGGAATATGATATGGATGAAGCAACCTCCATTGCCCAGGCCCGTGAATTTATCGAGCGCTTAGAGACTCGCTACCATACCCAGCTGTCTGAGGGCGGAAGTAACTTATCAGGTGGACAGAAGCAACGCTTGTCTATTGCCCGGTCCATTATCGGGGGACGGGAGATTTATATCTTTGACGATTCCTTCTCCGCTCTCGACTATAAGACCGATGCGGCTGTCCGCCAAGCCCTCAAGGAAGAGACCAAGAATGCGACAACCATCATTGTGGCCCAGCGTGTGGGGACCATCATGCATGCGGACCAGATTATTGTGCTCGATCATGGGGAGATTGCGGCACGGGGGACCCACGAGGAACTTCTGAAGACGTCCCCGCTCTATTACGATATTGCCTCATCCCAACTTAGTGAGGAGGAATTGGCTCGATGAAATCTAGTGAACTCATGAAGCGTATTTGGACCTATCTGCGGCCCTATCGCTTACAATTCTACCTGGCGATTTTCGCCACTGTCGTGATGTCTATCGCCAATGCTTTAGAACCCTTTGTCCTCGGCTTGGCGATTACAGAGGTTGCCAACAATGTGATGGATATGGTCAAGGGGGTCCCTGGAGCAGGGATTAACTTCCCTTACTTGATTCGGATCCTAGCCATTTACCTGGTACGGGAGCTCTTTTTCCAAGCGGGCCAATACCTGGGCATTTACTTCCTAACCAATGCCACCCAGGATGCTATGTACGACCTGCGCCAGGATATCTCGCGTAAGGCCAACCGTCTACCGGTGGCTTATTTCGACCAGAACCAAACCGGGGATATCCTAAGCCGGATGACCAATGACGTGGATGCGATTTCCAATGCCATGCAGCAGTCCGCCATGCAGCTCTTTATTGGGGTCTTGCAAATCTCTTTAGCCGTGATTTCCATGCTACTCCTTGACTGGCAATTGGCCCTAATTAGCTTGGTCATGTTACCGGTGAGCTATTTCGTGGCACGGCGGGTGATCCACTATTCCCAGCCTATCTTTAAGGAACAGGCGGATGCTTTGGGCCATCTCTTTGGTTATACCCAAGAAAATTTATCTGGCTTTACCGAGATTAAGGTCTACAACCGCCAGGCAGAATCGATTGAGGAATTCAAAAAACGCAACAAGCAATTGCGCGATATTGGCTTTAAATCAAGTTTCTTGTCCACCATTCTCCAACCCTTGCTCAGCTTTATCTCCAATATTTCTTACATTGTTATTACCTTCTTCGGGTCGCTGAAGAGCTTCCAGGGGGTACTGACCGTTGGTAACCTCCAAGCCTTCCTGAATTATGTGTGGCAGATTAACCAGCCGATTAACCAGATTACCGAATTGTCTGGCTTGATCCAAAGCGCCTTCGCAGCGGGAGGACGGATTTTTAGCTTCCTGGATGAGGAAGAAATCAGCTCAGCTAGCGAAGGCCAGACCCTGCCTCGGCCAGTTAAAGGGCATGTGCGTTTCAACCATGTCCGCTTCGGTTATGATTCTGAGAACCCACTGATGAAAGACGTGAACTTCGAAGTGCAACCGGGGCAAATGATTGCCGTGGTTGGGCCGACCGGTGCTGGGAAGACGACCCTGATCAACCTCTTGATGCGCTTCTACGATATTGATGGAGGCAGCATTGAACTGGACGGGGTGAATATCCAGAATGTTTCCCGTGAAGACCTGCGGCGGAACTTTGGCATGGTCCTCCAAGATGCTTGGCTCTTCAATGATACGGTGATGGAGAATATCCGCTTCGGTAACTTGGATGCGGGGGACTATGAGGTCATTGAAGCGGCTAAGGTGGCCAATGTGGACCACTTTATCCAGACCCTACCTGGTGGCTATCAGATGGAAATTAATGAGGAAGCTTCCAACGTTTCGCTTGGGCAGAAGCAGTTGATGACCATCGCCCGGGCGGTGATTGCGGATCCGAATATTCTGATCCTCGATGAGGCTACCTCCTCCGTCGATACCCGCTTGGAACAATTGATCCAAGAGGCTATGGATAAGATTATGCAGGGGCGGACTTCCTTCGTGATTGCCCACCGCTTATCCACTATCCGCAATGCTGACATGATTCTCGTGATGCAGCAGGGGGATATTATCGAACACGGCACTCACGATGAACTCCTGGCCAAGGGTGGCTTCTATGCTGACCTCTACAATAGTCAATTCAATGAAGAAACCGCGACGGAGATTCATATGGGGTATTAGTGGGTGGTGCAGAGACTTTTGTTGAATGTTAAGAAGACTTCTCCTAATTTTTGCCAGAACATTGAAGATCGATTATTACCTCCAATAATATTTCTATCTGAAATATTTAATGAAAGAACCCCAACAGCTGTTGAAACTGTTGGGGTTTGGGCGTGGAAAATAAACTATCTCAAAGTATCAGTTGTCTAGTTTGGGCGTTTATTGTTGAACTTAAGATGATTAATCATATTGTAGATCCAACTTAGATCATCTAGAGTAAGTTCTGACGAGATGGTACGAACAGCAATTCTTTCGATATTTGTTAAAGGATAAGTGGTAAGTAGGATATCTAATTTTGAATGAGCTATTTTTCCAATGGCGTAAGTATCCGTAATCTTTTGAAGTTTGACAAGTGAACCAAAGAGAACTTGGAGTTTATTGCACAGTTCTTCTGTGATGTAGGAGCGGCTAGTATACACTCCAATATATAATTGATTATAGTCCTTATTGAAATGGTTTATCGTCAATGGATAGAAGGAATAGAAGTATGAAAACATAATTTCAGTTCTTTCCTTAGAAATATTATGACTGAACTGCTTCTGAAAATTCTCTAGAATTTTATAAAATTCAGTATAAAAACCGGGAACGAATAATTCCCATTTTTCCTTTAGATTACTCATCTCTAAAGTCGTAAAACTCATGTTGTTGTGAGTGTAAGCAGAGTCAAGGCTCCTATCGTCCTGACAACAATTGTAGAGTAGTAAGAGTAATAACTCTTTCTTGTCCTGGTCAAGAGCTGTGAGCTGATGCTGGTCAATCAAGGCATCTACTTCGTTGTAGAAAGTTTCGGCTGCTTTTGAACTTTTTTCGCAGGATTGGATAACTTCCTCCATGGAGTTGATAGCTAGGTAAGTTGAGTGCGGCGCTAGACCAACCAGTAATTGACGCACTGTGTTTGTATCAATAGAGACTCCCGCATCGTTTTCGAGATGGTAGATAGAGAATTGGGCTTTGGCGTTAATGAGATTTTCTTCTAAAGCAGATAAGTCTTTCGGTAGACAACTATCGGTTACCAAATTATTTGTCATACAACGAATTAAATTAATCGCGAGAATAATTTGAAACATCGGATGACTCGAATAGAGACTTAAGCTGGGGATGAAGTGCCTTAGAAATAAGGATAAATTATTAATATTCGAATGGGAAACCTCAGTGAAGGGCCATTCAGTTAAATTATAACCAAATTCGAAAAAGTCATAATAAAATTTTCGAATCCTTCGCTCTGGTCCTTCAATGGTAAATGGTTTTAGATTCAGTTTAAGGCCTGGGTAGAATTTATCAAAGAAAGCATTGATATTATCTATAATGCGGTAGAGCGTTGATCGGCTTACGAAAAGTTTATTCTGCATATAAGTGATAGAATGAATTTTCCGACTAAAGATAACACGGATAAATACGAAGTAGACACTAGTATGGAAGTAATATTGGTAGAATTCATTAGCTTGAGGAGGAAAGTCTTCACTTAGTCGAATGTATTTATATTTTACCTCGAATTGAAGTTTATCTGGAAATAATTGGATTAAGTGTTTGAGGTCAGAAATAATCGTTTGCGTTGAAACATTGAAATGTGTCTTGATCTCTTGTATAGATATAATCTTTTGTTGGCTTGAAATCAGATATTCAATAATACTTAGACGACGCTGATCTAACTTACTAAGAAGTTTAGTAATGTTATCCGAAGTATTTGTCTTCATAAAGGTACTTATCCCTCCCTTATTTTTATTTTAACCATCAAAGAAGACGACTAAGAGGTATGCAAGTCGCCTTTTTTGATTGTCACCTTCTCTAGAATAAATTTTTTGCTTCTCCTAATCATTGGAAAGAAAAAACTAGAAAAATAAAATAAGATGAAAGTTAAAAATAGAATAATATATATATTAAAACATAAATAAAGAGATTTAGGAACATTATATTCACTTATAAGCGTGCCAAAATTTTAAAAAAATAAAAAAAGATGATACAGATTTCGTTTGAAGCTAGTGAAATTATCAAAGTTAGACGCTATGATTTAAAGAGGAGTAGTTCCGTTAATTAAGGAAAAATTGCTATTAGTCTTACTGATAGTTCGTTACTCGAAAAAATATATTATATGAGGAGGGAGGTTAATCGTCATATCTCGTGTACTAATAAGATAAGGAGAATTATTATATGTTTGGTAAAAATAATACCTATATGAGAAAAAGAAAGAATGGAGAAAAGCTGACACAGTATGGTATTCGTAAATTAGGTGTCGGAGTCGCCTCAATAGCTGTTGCTGCGGGTATCTTACTTGGTCAAGGCTTAACTGTTCAGGCAGACGAGTTATCATTGGGAGAAGCTAGTCTGACTAGTGGGGGCTCTGATGCAAGCAGTGACACTAGCGAAGGGGATCTTAATACCTCTACCCCTCCACAAGAAGCCCCGGAAGACATATTAGTAGAAAAGCCCGCTAATCTACCTAAGCAGGTGGAGCCAGCCAACCTCAATCCGGCTCTTTTAGCCAAGGTACAAGCCGCTATTAGTGCAGCTGAAGAAGCGGTTAGTCAAGTTCAAACTAGTTTACTAGCAGCTAAGGCAGATCAGATCATTACCAACCAAGAGAGGGAATCTTTACTTGCTCTTATCAGCCAAGCTCAAAGCACAAAAAATACAGCTCTAGAAGCTGTCAATGCTTTGGATGAAGGCCCAGAGAAAGCAGAACTTTCCGCACGGTTAGATGCTCTTCAAGTTGCTGAAGCGCCTGCGCTTACATCCGATACCAGCAAGGACGATAAGACTAAAGTCGAAGATTCTTCTAAAGAAGACAACAAAGAAGTAGCCAAGGAAGAAACAGCCGAAACACATCATCAAATGGGTGAGAAGTCTCGAGTAAATGAAGTTCAAGATAGCTTGATGGCCGCTAACAATACTTCTGAATCAGCACACAATACTTTCCCAACACGGACTAACTTAAAAACAGACGCAGCTAAGGCTCAATTGACCTCCAATCTAAGCCCTAACGCTCGACTCTCAAGCCCACGCTACATGGAAGAGACAGCTGGAACAGCTCCAACTGAAAACAAACGCTCAAGAAGAGCCCGCCGTTCTTTAAGTAGTGAAGCAAGCTTGCGGAACGTAGCTGATAGTACGCGTGAAGTAGGAGGAGCTAACGAATCTGGAACGGCTCATAAGATAGATACTTCTAAAAAACCATTACGTAAATTTGCTTTAGGAGATGAACGTAATATTTATGCTGAAGATTATCGTGTTAAAGTAAAAAATGATAATATAGGAGATTACTTCCATATACTAGGCAAGTCGAATGATCCTAACTATAACCCGATTAACTATGATCCAGCAACAGGGATAGTTAAACTTACCGATGATGATAGAAGCCAAATAGGGCAGCTTAATTTAATGTATCCATTAGATGCTTCAAAATCTTTTACTTTTAAAGGAAAAGTTAACTTAGGAGACAAGTATGAAACGCATGGTAATGGGGGTGACGGGGTTAGCTTCGTCTTCAATTCTGATCCAACCCGTGATACAGGTAAAGAAGGTGCAGGTCTCGCCTTAGCAGGATTGAAAAATTCCTTTGGGTTTAAACTCGATACCTATCATAACACTTCTAAGCCAAGTGATAGACAAATTGAGAGAGATACACCTATCAATGATATTAAACGCTTCTCCTCGCGTAAAGAAACTGGGGCTTATGGTGCCTTCTTCTCGACAGATAATAGCGGAAAAGTTCAAGATTATTTTAAGAGAAATGGTAGTAAAGAAGAAAATCCGCAATTCTTAAATGTTCAACCAACTGATAATACACTTCAAAATTATACGGTAGACTATGATGCCGATTCAAAAGTCATGACAGTTACCTATGCGGGTCAAGTATGGAGACGTAATATATCTGATTGGATTAATGCAGCAAATAGGAATCGAGATAGTAAATATAACAATCTTTTTAAATTGAATATTTCAGCTTCCACCGGTGGAGCATATAATAAACAAGAAGTTCAATTTGAAGAATTTTCATTTACTGGGCGAGCAGTAGTAGTTTATCGATACATAAATAAGGCAACCAATCGTGAAATTGTTCCTGAAGAATTGTATCGGGATTATGTAAATGCTCCATTCTCATTCTTAACTAATTATGTTCCTGAAGGAAGTAATGGATTTGAATATTTTGGGAGTTATTGGCAAAAAACGGCATATCCAGATAGACCTACTAAAGCTGAAGTCATATCAGGACAAGAAGAAGGTAGAGTATATACACATTTTCAAAATGATCCATCTCTAATTGTTTATACATATACTGATATTAAGGCACCAGAATTAGTAACAAAAGAAATAGTTTATGAAGTTAACCAACCTGTAACTAATGAGATTAAATATGAGGTTGTAGCTATAGATAATAGTAATGACCAAGTGACTTTAACTTTAAATTCTTCTCTCCCTAGTGGTTTAGAATGGGTTGTTGAGGAAAAAGAAGATACGGTTCTTGCAACATCTGGGCGTGATCAATCAGGTGAGCAGCTTACTAAAGAAAGACGTAAGCATTACTATATTGTCGGAACTCCAGATAAAGTAGCAGACACAGTAATAAACGTAACTGCTACAGATACAAGCAACTTAACAACGAATGCATCGATTACTTTAAAAGTTAAAGATACGAAGAAACCTGTAATTAGCCAATTACAGAAGCAAACGGTTGAGCAAGAAGGAACAGTAGATATCCAACTAGCTATCACGGATAACTATGATAAGAATCCAACAATTACAAATATTACAGGGCTTCCATCTGGCTTAACTTGGAATAATGAATCTAAAAAGATAACAGGTATAGTGACAGGCGATGTAAATACCTATAATATAACAGTTGTGGCTAAAGATTCTTCAGGAAATTATTCGGATGGAATGACTTTCCAACTTGAGGTTACTCCTCCATCAAAAGCAGATATTTCTGATTTGCAAAAAGCCATTCAAGAGGGCTTGGCAGAGGGACAACTAGATGAAAAAATTCCAGAGCACAAGGCTCTTAAAGATGCTATTACTTCTGGGCAAACGTTAGTTGCATCTTCACCAAAGGCTAGTCAACAATCCGAAGTAACAGCTAAAGCAGCTGATATTCGAGCAAAAATTATAGATAAAAAAGTTGCGGATGCTCAAAAATTAGTTGATGAAGCAGTTGCTGAACATGCTAAATTAAAACAAGAGATCGAAACAGCTAAGACAGGTGTAGTCAACGCTGCTAAGAAGCAAGAACTTGAAGGCAAGATTAGTGCTGTTAATAATAAAATTCAAACCGCACGTCAAAAAGTAGAGACTTTACCGACTCAAGCTGCTGAGCAAAAAGCGCAAATGAATAGAACTCTTGATTCCTTAGCTCCTCTAAATGCTCCAGAAATTAATGATGCGAACAACAACGGCATTCCAGATGACGTGGATACGAAGATTGCGGACGCGGAAGCAGCCGTCGCTGCAGCTGAAAAAGCTGATAAAGCAGC
>NZ_JASOLI010000016.1:0-12346 GCF_030215145.1 Aerococcus sp. UMB7834
ACGAAAAAGAGCGGCTTTAGCCGATCGTTTCGATTGGGTGAAGTCACTTCAAGTCTGCTCTTGCGAACCCGACTACAAGGGTGTGAGAGGATGCCAGACTTGCAGGCGCCAATTTGCCTTTGACTGGTCTCTCTGCAAATAGAAAACGGCTATTTGCATGCAGCAACTTCAAACGCAAATAGAAAGTGACAATCGGTAGCCAAGAAGCAAATTCAACAGCGCAACAGATGCTCACTAGCACCATCCAACTCAAAAAAAGCGGTTCCCTTCAGACAATGAAAGGAGCCGCTTTTTGACTTGTTTTTATTTTAGAATTTAGCGAGCACTTGGTCCAGGTGGTGTTTTACCTTGTCCTTACCTAAGACTTCGATAGTTAAGCCAATTGAAGGGCCGTGTTGTTCACCAGATGTTGCAACCCGCAGCGCCATGTAGAGGTTCTTGCCCTTAATGCCGGTTTCTTTTTGGACAGCTTTAATCGCCGCCATAATGTTTTCCTCCGTGAAGGGTTCAATGTCATCCACCTTATCGCGGAAGGCTTGGATCACGACGGGTGCGGTTTCTGCTTCGAGAACTTCCTTGGCATCTTCCGCAATTTCTAAGTCTTCGTGGAAGAACATATCTGAGAGCGGAACGATTTCAGCTGCATAGGACATTTCATCCTGGTAGAGGGAAATCAATTTCTTAGTCCATTCCATCTCTTCTTGGCTTGGATTATCAGAGATCCGACCGGCTTTTTGAAGGTGAGGGATGGCCAGGTCTGCGATGGCTTCCGCATCTTTTTCCTTCATGTAGCGGTTGTTGATCCATTCCAGCTTCTTGTTGTCGAAGGCTGCTGGTGACTTGCTCAAGCGGTCTGGGTCGAACATTTCGATAAATTCTTCCTTGGAGAAGATTTCGTCTTCCCCGACTGGTGACCAACCGAGCAGGGTAATGAAGTTAAACATAGCTTCAGGAAGGTAGCCCAAGTCGCGGTATTGTTCGATAAACTGCAGGATCGATTCATCACGCTTGGATAATTTTTTCCCGGTTTCTGCATTGGTGATCAGGCTCATGTGGCCGTACTTAGGCGCTTGCCAGCCCAGGGCATCATAGATCATCAATTGTTTAGGTGTATTGGCCACGTGGTCGTCCCCGCGCAAAACGTGGGTGATAGCCATCAAGTGGTCGTCGACAACCACCGCGAAGTTGTATGTTGGTGACCCGTCATTCTTCAAGATAACGAAGTCGCCACTGATGTCCTTGGATTCGAACTTGACCTCACCCTTGACCATATCATCGAAGCGGTAGGTTTGGCCTTCAGGAATGCGGAAGCGGATGGTTTCAGGACGGCCTTCAGCGCGCGCTTGGTCGATTTCTTCCTGACTGCGGTCGCGCCAAGTGCCAGTATAATGAGGCATTTCCCCATTAGCACGTTGGGCTTCCCGTTCGGCCTCTAATTCTTCGGCTGTATCGAAGGCATAGTAAGCATCGCCTTGTTCAAGCAATTGGTTCAAGTATTTGTGGTAGATCTCATCCCGTTCAGATTGGCGGTAAGGACCGTATTCCCCGGGTTTATCTGGACCTTCATCCCAGTCAATCCCTAACCAAGTCAGGTTGTCTAACTGGCTGCTTTCCCCATCTTCAATATTCCGTTTCTTATCCGTATCTTCAATCCGAATAATGAAGTCGCCACCTTCGTGACGTGCGTATAGGTAGTTGAACAATGCGGTACGCGCATTCCCGATATGTAAGTGCCCAGTTGGACTCGGTGCATAGCGTACTCTAACTTTATCTGCCATTCAAACTTCTCTCCTCATTAAAATATTTTCTTAATCCAATGCCCTTCCGAACGAAGGAACATTTTTCCTTATCCATTATAACGCAATCCCTAGCTTAGAACAATTTCTTGAGCAGATTCCCCGCAGAAAATCCAGCTTGCTGGGCAATCATAAGGAAAAAATAGGCAGTCTCTACCTGACCGGCTCGTAAAAAATTCTTTTTCTGGTTACCAACTTAGAAAGGGCAAGTTGGGGAGCGGCAACTTTCAAAGCTCAGCTCTATTTAAAAGTTGGATCCCTGCTAGTCTCGAACGCTAACTTCATTTGAAAGTCGAGTCTCTGCTATGGTCAAAGCTTAACTCCATTTAAAACTCGGCCAGCAGCTAGACAAGCTAGCTTGGGTCTTCCCAACTTGCTAACAAAGCCTCCATTGGCAAGTAAGATAGCGGTAACTTGCGATCGGACCTCCTGTTAGCAAGTAGAACGGTAGCAACTTGCCAACTAGGCCTCCATTAGCAAGTAGGATGACGGCAACTTGCGAACAAAAGCTCCATTATCAAGTTGACTCTCTGCTAGACAAGCTGACCCCCACTCACCATAATGAAAACAAGCTAGCCAAGGTCTCGCTAGCTTGTTTTCATTATATTATATTTTGATTGTTGCATATTTACTTGGAGTCGCTTTATTAACCCACATTCAGGCCTCCTGATTGTGGATTGCTCGTCTCCAACCCACACTCCTAATCTTTGATTGAAGGTTGATTGCTGCTGATCCACACTCCAGGGGGGTGATGGTGGATTGAGCACCAGCCCTCACACCCTGTAGTCGGGTTCGACTTGGCAGGCTTGGAGTGATTTCACAAGTCAGAAGCGAGCGAATGCTTCGCTCTTATTCTGACTTGCTCCAATCATCCAAGTCTAACCGCCAAGTCTCACACCCTCTTCTAGTCGGGTTCGCAAAGGCAGAAAGGGAGTGACTTCAACAAAAGGAAACGATCGGCTGAGAGCCGCTCTTATTCCTTTTGCCTCCAGTCATCCCTTTCTAACCGCCTTTGCTCACACCCTCTTCTAGTCGGGTTCGAGGATGCAGAAAGGGCTCCTCTTCGCAAAAGGACGTCGAAGGCTTTCAGCCTTCTCTGTCCTTTTACTCCAGAGGTCCCTTTCTCCCACATCCTCTCACACCCTGTGTAGTCGGGTTCGGTCTAGCAACTTTCGTGTCACTTCACAAGTCTCCGCCACAGTCTTTCAGACTATTCTGGTGACTTGCTCCAGTGAACGAAAGTTAACCGCCAGCTCTCACACCCTTATTCAACAATTTTTGCAAAGATCATCTTACCAGCGTTAGTTTGAATGGCGCTGGTGACTTCGACGTCCAGGTGTTCGTCCATGTGTTTCTTGCCTTCTTCGACCACAATCATGGTGCCGTCGTTAAGGTAGCCGACGCCTTGTTGTCGCTCGGTTCCTGCTTTGAGGATGCGAACGGACAAGTGGTCGCCGGGCACGACAACGGTCTTCATAGCATTGGCTAATTCATTGATGTTGAGCACCTTGATTTGGTGGAACTGGCTGACTTTATTCAGGTTGTAGTCATTGGTGACCAGGACCCCATCTAATTTCTTGGTTAGAAGGATCAGTTTCAAGTCCACTTCCTCTTCCTCTTCGAAGTCTCCAGTATAGAATTCCACCGTAATCTCGTCCAAGGCCTGCATTTCATTGAGGACGTCTAAGCCCCGGCGGCCGCGCACTCTTTTCTCGCTAGCTGCTGAATCCGCAATGTACTGGAGTTCCTTGAGCACGAAGTTAGGCACCACGACTACACCTTCGATAAAGCCTGTCTTCAAAATATCTAGGATCCGGCCATCGATAATCACGCTGGTATCTAAGATCTTATAAGGCTTGAAGGAAATCGTAAAGTCCTTGGGTTCCAAGAGGGCCAATTCTTCCTGGTCGGCCTCCTCTTCTGGGCTTGGCTGAGACTTCTCCTCCTCCTGGCTAGTCCCTTCTACCACCTCGCGCCGGGTCAGGGTCATGTTGGAGAAGAAGGCCTTGATGTCGCCCCCCTTCAAGCGAATGGTCATAAAGCCAATATAGGCAAAAAGGACCGAAAGTAAGATCGGTAGGATGTTAGAGATCACCGGCCAATTCAAGGCTGAAATCGGCAAACTCACTAGCCAAGCCACTGTGAGACCTGCCACAATGCCTAGGGTATAGAGAAGAATATTTGATAGGGAAAGCTTCTCGATCTCTATGCGCAAACGCTCCAAAAACCGGTCATAAACCGGGCGTAATAAGACAATGACAAGGAAAAAAATAAGGGCGCCTAAAAGCATATTGACGATGGGTTGATTCAATAAAGACGATTGAAAATTAAATAATTGCCAAAACTTAGGTAGGGAATAGTAGCCTGTTCCTGCCCCTAGAATTAAAAATAAAGCCGTCACCGCTGTATTCCATTTATTCTGTTCCATGTCGTCACCTCCTTTAATGTAATGTAGAGGCCCTAGCTTGCCAGTCAGTTCTTCCGTCTATCCAGAAAAATTAACGCCTTATGATAAGGAGAACTTATTTTCTTGCTAAAGACCTCTTTGTATTTTATCACTAATTCCATTTTTGGGCCACTAGTCGCGTGGAAAAACCAAATTAAGAACATTTCGCAGGGTTTTCGCCGCGACAACTTCAATCTTGCCATGGTGGAGCTTGGCATCGTCGTTGCCATAAGGGATAAAGATCCGCTTAAAGCCCATGTTCTCTGCTTCCGCAATCCGGTCAGTCACCCGGCTCACCCGGCGAATCTCGCCCGTCAAGCCAATCTCACCAATAAAGCAATCAGTCGGCTGGGTCTCCTTCTCCCAATAGGAAGAAGCAATGGCGACAGCGATGGCTAGGTCAATGGCTGGTTCATCCAAGCGGACTCCGCCGGTTGACTTCAGATAAGCATCCTGGTTCTGCAACATGAGGCCGGCCCGCTTCTCGAGGACAGCCATGATCAGGGTGACCCGGGAATAATCGAGACCGCTGGCTGTCCGCCGGGCATTCCCGAAGGCAGTTGGTGTAAGCAGGGCCTGGATCTCAGTTAAGAGGGTTCGGGTCCCTTCCAGGGAAGCCACAACCGCCGATCCATTAGCCCCCATCAGCCGCTCTTCTAGGAACATTTGGCTGGGATTGGCAACTTCGTGTAGGCCATCTTCCTGCATGTCGAAGACACCGATCTCATTAGTGGACCCAAAACGGTTCTTGACCGCGCGCAGGATGCGGAAGGAATTATACTTCTCCCCTTCCAGATAGAGGACCGTATCCACCATATGTTCCAGGATCCGCGGCCCAGCTATATTCCCCTGTTTAGTCACATGGCCCACAATGAAGATAGCGGTTTGGCTGGTCTTAGCCAGGGTCATCAAGCGCTGGGTCGTTTCCCGGACCTGGGAGACGCTGCCCGCCATCCCGTTCGATTCCGGCTGGATCATGGTTTGGATGGAGTCGATAATGACAAAGGCCGGCTTGATGTCCGCAATGGCCGCTTCGACCATGGACATATCCGTCTCAGCGAAAACATAGAAGTCCGCCGCCTCAAAGCCTAGACGGTCGGCACGCATCTTGATCTGCTGGACGCTCTCTTCCCCGGAAACATAAAGCACGGGACCGGCTTTTTTGTCCAATTGGGTGGCCACCTGGAGTAGGAGGGTGGACTTACCAATCCCAGGATCGCCCCCAATCAGAACCAGCGACCCGGCCACAACCCCGCCCCCAAGTACCCGGTTTAATTCTACCAGGTCCGTCTGGGTCCGGGCCTCTTCCTCGCCCTTGACTTCATTGATACGCTGGGCCTTGTGGTCGGCACGCTGGTAGGCACGGCGGTCTTCGGGATGGCGGATGGTTTCGCCGCCAATCCGCTCTTCTTCCATCTGGTTCCAAGCTCCGCACTGGGGACAGCGCCCGTACCACTGGGGCGACTCATAGCCACAAGCCTGGCAGGTGTATAAAACCCTATCCTTCTTCGCCATTTATGACGCTCCTTTCCTTACTCTCACAACTTACTGGCCAGAACTCCCGAAGCCCCCTTGGCGGTCAGACGCCTGGTCTCCCTGGTCCTGGTCGACCTTCAAGAAGGGGAGGAAGATCCCTTGGGCAATCCGTTCCCCCTTCTTAACCGTCACATCCTTCAAGCCAAAGTTTAACAATTGCACATAGATATGACCCTCATTGCCCGCATTATTATAGTAGTCACTGTCAATAATACCAATTCCATTCGGCAGGGTCAGATAGCGCTTGAGGGGGTTGCTGGACCGACAAGTCAGCTGGAGGTATTCATCCGCCCCCATATAGGCCTTGAGCCCGGTTGGCACCAAGGTCGGCTTCATAATCTCTTCCTTGAGCTCGCCCCAATCCTTACCCTTAAATTCAGTCCACTTGGCAAGGACATAACGAACCGCCCCCTGCCAAAAAGAAGGGATGGTTACCGTCTCCCCAGCCTCAATATCATAACCCGCTGCCTGCTTGGTGGCACGCTGGGGCAAGTTAATGCCAGCTTCGGCATAGTCTTGAATCACTTCAAATCCACGTTGACGCATGATCTTCCTCCTTAAAAATAATATGCTATGTCTATTTTCATATAATTGAAGCATTTAAGCAAGCGCTTTTCCCAAGCTTAAATAAATCCTAGACACTGATCGTGAAATTAAAATCGGTTAGTTCTGAATCAGCTAACGCATACGATATCTGTCATTAATGATGCTAGTGAGCATCCGTTCCGTTTTTGAATTTGATCCTTAAAGAGCCATGGCACCGGCTCGAGCCAAGATCTCTCGCCTAGCGAATCTCAAACGGTCCGTACGGCTTACGCCTACGCCCCGTAATTCGCTTCCCTTGCTTATACATGGCTAAGGATCAAATTCAAAACTCCACTCCTGCTCATAAAGACACTGTTAAACTAAGTTAATCCAATTGTTTAATTTACAGTATCGCTAGAACTATAAAAGTTTCTATATTTCAATGATTGGGAATAGAAGGGTAGCATTAATTCAGAATATCTCGAAAGAAAACCTGTGCTGTTTTCGACAGAAGCTTTTCTACTCTTACGAACCCGATTTCGAATGATATCCAATCGTTTGCCAATGATTTCCTATATAATCTGGCGAATTTTACTATAGCTGTTTAAAACGCAATTAACAAGGATTTACCTAAGTTTTACATAAAGCATACCGACTTTTTACAATCCTTTGATAGGATGAACTTAATATCAAACTAAGGAGGATTCTATGAAACGCCCAGCCATCAAAGAAAAAAGCCCTCGCGTCCTACTGACCACCCTATTCGCTTTAACCAGCTTTAGCTTGGCCAGCCAGGATGTTAAGGCCCAAGAAGTAACCGCCGACCCCGTTGATTCGACAGGCGAAGTGGCCCCGTCTAATCCAGAGACCAGTGACAGCGGTGCGACGACAGGAGAAGCCCAGCTCGGTACGGAAGCAGAGAGCCCAGCCTCTACCGAGACGGACCAGCCAGCTCCTAGCGCCAAGGAGCCAAGTCCCAACCAACCGGCTACCAATACCCAATTGATCACCATCGCCCACACCAATGACATGCACGGACGCCTGGAAGCAGAAGGGTCTGCTGACAATCAAAAAGTCACCGGTATGGCCCAAGCTTCCGCCTACTTCGACCAAATCCAAGCGGACGCTGTTTTTGACGCTGGGGATGCCTTCCAAGGTCTGCCCCTATCCAACCACGATAAGGGACATACCATGGCCCAAGCTATGAAGGAAGCAGGCTACGATGCCATGACCGTGGGCAACCACGAGTTCGACTTTGGCGAAGAGATTGCCCGGTCCTACGAGGATGTCCTCGGCTTCCCAGTTCTCTCTGCCAATGTGGAAAAAGATGGCCAACCCGTCTTCAACCCCTCTGTCAACGTCCACACCAATAACTTTAACCTGGGTGTGGTAGGGGTAACGACACCAGAAACGGCCTATAAGACCCACCCTAAGAACGTGGAAGGTATGACCTTCGCGCCACCGATTGAGTCGACCATCAAGGAACTCAACCGCCTCTTAGACGACGAGAGCGTCCAGGAAGATGCCTATGTGGTTCTCGCCCACCTGGGGATCGACCCTGCCACCCGTCCCAAATGGCGAGGTGACCGCTTGGCTGAGGCCTTAGATGCCTTAGAACGTTTTGACCCCTACCAAATCATTCTGATCGACGGCCATTCCCATACCGCTGTCCCCGGGGGCAAAACTTACGGCAATGTCTACTATGCCCAAACCGGGACCGCCCTCAACAATATTGGGGTCATCCAATTCGATCCGACAAAACCTGGCTCAGCCAAGGGACGCTTGGTTTCTGCTGAAGAAGTTCGCCAGAGCTTAGATGGCAAGACCGACCCACAAATCGAAGCTCTGATTGACCAAGCCCGAGCCAACTACGATAATGAAACTTCACGACAATTGGTGGACAACAACCCCGTCTTCCTCAACGGCCGCCGCAACTATGTCCGCTCGCACGAGACCAACCTGGGCAACCTCATCACGGACGCCATGGTGGCTTACGGCCGAGAAGGGGGCTTCAACAATCCGACCGACTTCGCTATGATCAATGGCGGAGGGATCCGCGAAGAAATCGCTAAGGATGAGCCCATCACGGAAGGCGATGTCATCGCTGTCCTGCCTTTCGGTAACATCCAATCCCAAATCGAAGTCAGTGGCCAACAAATTTACGATATGTTCAACCTGGCCTACTCAGCGCCAACCACAGAAGGTTTCGGTAGTGAGGCAGAAGGCAACCGGGTAGACCCTATCGATGAAGACTCCGGCCTGCCTGCCCTCAATGCCCTGGGCGGCTTCTTACAGGTGTCATCAGATATCAAGGTCTACTTCGACCCAACAGCTGAAGACCACCACAAGCGCGTTCTGGGCGTCTACCTGCGTAACCCTCAGACCGGCGACTATGCCCTGATACCTAAGGACACCAGCCAGACTTACTACATGGCCACCAATGACTTCCTGGCCCAAGGTGGGGACGGCTATGACATGCTAAGTGGCGCTCGAGAAGAGGGGCCTTCCCTAGACCAGGTCGTGATGGCCCATATCGAAAAAGGCGGCCAAGAGCTCTTGAAGCAATATGCCGACCCACTCCCCCAAGACCGAATCATCCCAATCACCCAGGCTGACTATGCTGCATTAACCAAGACCGATGACCCCGCGCGTCAGGTTCACAGTCTGGATAGCGAGGATTTCAAGGTTGAAGAAGTTGGTCGCTATGAAAGTGGGGCGCCTTTTGACGAGGGTGGGACCGAAATCGTGGTCTACAACCCAAGCCAAGAAACGATCTACTCCATTAACGGTTATGAAAAGGCCATCGACATTATCGATGCTAGCCAAACGGGTGACATGCCCCTCCAACGTCGTATCCTGCTTAAGGAGTTGGGCTTAACTGCCTCCGACCTAACCAGCATTGCCCTCCATCCAAGCGGGCAAATCTTTGCGGTAGCTGCGCCAGCCCTCGATAAGACCGACCCAGGCAATGTCGCCTTCTTCACCGCTGATGGGAACTACATCAACCATGTCCAAGTCGGTGCCCTGCCTGATAACCTGCAATTTACCCACAAAGGCGACCTGGTGCTTGTAGCCAATGAAGGGGAACCCAACGACGACTACACCGTTAACCCAGCTGGGGGCATTTCTGTTATCGAAATTCCAGCAGACTTCTCCACCATTAGCCAAGACCAAGTGACGACGATCGACTTAACTGAAGCGGACATGCCAGAAGACCTCCGCCAACTCGGTCCAGATGCCAGCCATTTTGCCCGCAATATGGAACCAGAATATCTGGTAATCGACAAGGATGACCAATACGCCTATGTCAGCTTGCAGGAAGTGAATGCCATCGCCAAGTTCAATATCCCTGAACGGAAATTTGACCTGGTTAAGTCCCTTGGTTACAAGGACCACTCCCTCGAAGCGGATTACATGGATCCTTCCGACCGTGATGACAAGCACGAATCCCGCAAAGTGCCTGTCCTAGCCCTCCACCAACCGGATGCCATCGCCCTCTTCGAAGTAGACGGTGAGACTTACCTGGCCCTACCGAACGAAGGGGATTCCCAAGACTACAGCGGCTATTCCGAAGAAGTCCGGGTGAAAGACCTAGCCAAGGCTGGCCTCATCGACCTCGACGCCTCCTATTACCAAGGATATACCCAAGAAGAGCTTGACCAAGCCGTGGCCCAAGGACTCTTCGATGATGACCAGTTAGGCCGCCTCCGCGTCACGACCGCCCACCCCTTCAAGACAGGAGACACCCACAATGCCCTGGTTGCTTTCGGGGGACGGTCCTTCTCCATTGTCCGCGCCTCTGACCTAGAATTAATCTATGACAGCGGCAACGACTTCGAACAGCTCATCCAGGCCATCAATCCTGACCTCTTCAACAGCGAAATCGAAGTAGAAAAGGGGCAAAGACTGCCGGATCCAGATTCCCGAAGCGACAACAAGGGGGCTGAACCTGAAACGGCTGTTGTGGGCTATCTGAACGGCAAACCCTATGCCTTCATCGCCCTGGAACGTTCAGGCGGCATCATGGTCTATGACGTCAGCGATCCCTACCAGCCAAACTTCGTCGACTACATCTATGACCCAAGCTTCCAAGATGTGTCCCCAGAAGGCCTCTATTTCGTCCCCGCTGACCAGTCCCAAGATGGCCACGCCCACTTACTGGCAGCCTACGAAGTCTCCGGAAGCATTGCCGACTACCGCTTAAAAACGCCAAAAGTAATCACAGAGCCAAACCAATCTGGCAGCGAAAACACTGGCACCGGCGTCTCTACTAATCCTAGCACCAAGCCAGGACAGACTGGCACGTCGACCCCGACTTCAACGGGCCAAACACCAAGCACCAGTCAAAACACTGGCTTAGAAAGTACACCGGAAGAAGGAACAGCCGGTCAAAGTGACCAAGCCCCAGCGGCCCAGCCAAGCCAAAACGACCAAGCTAGTGCTGGAAATCAAACTAGCAAGGCGCAGAATACCCGCCCAGCTGGTCAAACAACCGTTCAAATGAAAGTTAAACCTGCAACTAGCAGCAGCCAGAAAGACCAGAAAACACCATGCAAGGCTAAAGCAGACCCTGCCCACCAAGAAGGCCTCCCACAATTGTCTAGCCAAAGCGCCAGCCTAGGCCTGGGCCTAGCCCTAGCCGGTATCGGTTTCTTATTCACCATTGCGAAAACACCCAGCCGGTCCAAAAAATAAATTGATTTAAATGCTTAGAGGCCCTTTCCTACCCCAAGTTATCTTGTCAGGAGATAGCTTGGGGTATTTTTTTGGTTTTTTACTAATTGTGTTGGTGAGCATCCGTTCCACTTGGCGATCGGCAAAGCTTTCATTGTGGGCGACTTTCCTATAGAATAAGAGGAGTAAAATAGTCCAAAAAGGAAGATCACTGTGAAAAAATTCATCCACTACCTCGGCCTCGCTGGCCTCTGTCTCTTCTTGGCAGCCTGCCAATCTCAGTCGAGTGATGACTTCTTGGCTCAGATTGACCAAGCGGCGGAAAAGATGACGACTTATCAAACCAGCACTGACTTTGACCAGAAGCTGGGCGACAAGGAAATCTTTAACCAGATGAGTATGGCGACCTACAGCCAGGAGCGGGGAACAGAGGGCAAATTAATTAACAAGGGAGAAGACGGGGACCGCATCCTCCAGATCATCAGCAATCCCAAACAAACCGTTTTCCAAGAGAGCCAGCTGGACGACCAGTCTGATTGGCAGCTGAGCCCTTCCTCCCAGGCCCTGGAAGAGCGGGTCCACCGTTTTCCCTATGAGAATATGCTGGAGATTCTCCACAAAATTAATGGCGACGCCCAATTACGCAAGCTCGGCCCCACGCAAATTATCCGCTATGAGGGGAAGAATCCGCAACTGACGGAAATCATCAACCAACGCGGGGCCAGCAGCTATCAGAACGATGCCATCCATAGCGTCGAATTCCTCATCGATAGCCAAAGCTCCGGCATCCGCCAGGTCAGTTGGCGGGTCCACGGGCAGGACAAGGCGGCCAAGAAAAACTTGGTCAGCTCCATTAAGATCAAGTACCGGCCACTCTCCGACCAACAATTAGACGAGGACTTCGCCTCAGCTGAAAACAAGTCCTACATCCCCTCAAGAAAGGAAGAAAACAATGAGTAAAAACCTTGTGGGCAGCTTCTTTGCCCTGGCCTGTATCGGCATCAATATCTACATCATGGTCAAGGGCCGGTCTGAAAAAGGCATGACCGCCATGGAACAAGCCCGACTCAAAACTGTTGCCGGCATCATGCTCCTCCTCGCCTTCATCGCCCTCACTTTCGGACAATATTTGGGATTGGAATAAAGAAGGGTGCGAGCAAGAGCGCTTAGACTTGAATGATTGGAGCCCAAACGGAAAAGAGCGGCTTTAGCCGATCGTTCCGATTGGGTGAAATCACTTCAAGTCTGCTCTTGCGAACCCGACTAGAAGGGGGTGAGCGCTGGCGGTTAATTTTCGTTCACTGGAGCAAGTCACCAGAACAGTCTGAAAGACTGTGGCGGAGACTTGTGAAGTGACACGAAAGTTGCC